>NZ_JAAAHS010000035.1 GCF_009908195.1 Streptomyces boluensis
GTACGGGACGGGGGGTCGGCGCGGTGCGGCCGGTGGCCGGAGTTGCGCGGGGACCCTGGGCGCTCTCGTGAATCTGAGGCTCCTCGGGAATGAGAGGCATGAGTGGTTGTCTATCAAACGCCAGTGCGCAGCCGCACCGGCGGGTGGCACATGAGTGCGACCGGCATGGTGTCAGAAATCGAAGCCGAGTTGCCCCTCGATTTCAGGAGTGCCGCCGCTGAGTACCGGGACGCGGTTCTTCTTGAGGTGCCGCCACTTGGGCAGCGCGTCGAGATAGGACCACGACAGCCGGTGATACGGGGTGGGGCCCCGCTCCTCGAGCGCCGCCTTGTGCACCGGCGAGGGGTAGCCCGCATTGGTGCCGAAGGCGAAGTCTGCGTGTTCGGCGTCCAGTTCGGCCATCATCGCGTCGCGGCGGACCTTGGCGATCACCGAGGCAGCGGCGACAGCGACGCAGGACTGGTCTCCCTTGATGACCGTACGGACCTTCCAGGGAGCGCCGAGGTAGTCGTGCTTGCCGTCGAGGATCACCGCGTCCGGGCGGACCGGCAACCCTTCCAGCGCGCGCACCGCCGCGAGGCGGAGTGCGGCCGTCATGCCGAGCGCGTCGATCTCTTCCGGGGAGGAGTGTCCGAGCGCGTAGGCGGTGACCCAGTCGACGAGCACTTCGGCCAGCTCATCGCGTCGCTTGACGGTGAGGAGCTTGGAGTCGGTGAGCCCGGCGGGCGGTCGACGCAGTCCGGTGATCGCCGCGCAGACGGTGACGGGCCCGGCCCAGGCGCCGCGTCCCACTTCGTCGACCCCGGCGACGAGCTTCGCTCCGGTGGTAGCCCGAAGGGAGCGCTCGACGGTGTGGGTGGGTGCTTCGTACGGCATGGCGCCAGACAGGTTACGCCGCTTGATGGGCAGCGCGACACCCCGGTACCCGGAACGATCGGCTCAGCCCTCGACGCCCGCCCCCAGCGCCACCCCGGCAACCTGCCGAGGCCCCAGAAGAGGCTCCAGGAAACGGCACCCCAACCACCACGGAGCCCACACCAACACCGGCAATAAAATTGCATGCGCGAACGAACGAGGAGCGGAGGAATGACGGAAGTGAGGCGGAGGGATGACCACCTCAAGGGCCACTCAGGTCGACGAGTCGACAAACAGGCAGGGCATGAGAGGCAGGCCACCGGACGGCCAGACAGGCACATGTCCAGGGAGTTGGACAACCAGGCACTCAGAAGCCGACCAGCGCCCCGCCAGCCTCAGAGCAGCGCCGGCGACCACTCAGGCAGCGCCTCAGTTTGCTCAAGCCAAGCATCAGGCGGCATCGTCGTGCCGGTGGAGGACACCACTCCGCCCACGATCGCGCAGGTCGTGTCCATGTCGCCGCCGACCTGCGCGGTCGTCCAGAACGCCTGCTCGTAGTCGCCGAGCGAGCGGGCCGCGGACCAGAGCGCGAAGGGCACGGTGTCGTGCGCGGTGGTGCGGCGGCCGCAGCCGAGGACCGCCGCGACGGTGGTGGCGTCGTTGTAGTCGAGCATGTCCCGGGCCCGCCGGAGGCCGGCACCAACCGCGCTGCGCGGTACGAGCGCGATGACGCCGTCCAGCAGGTCCGCGGGCGTGGGCGGTCCCGACGGATCGGCGGCGAGCGCAGCGGCCGCGGCCACGGCCATCGCGCCGACGACGGCTTCCCGGTGCTGGTGCGTGGGGTACGCCGAGATCTCCGCTTGGTGCGTGGCCTGCTCCGGATCGTCCGCGTACCAGGCACCGAGGGGTGCGATCCGCATGGCCGCACCGTTACCCCAGGAGCCCTGGCCCTTGAACAGCGAGGACGCGAGCTCGCGCCAGTCGCCGCCCTCCCGGATCAAGCGGAGCAGCCGGTTCACCGCAGGCCCGTAACCCCGGTCGAAGTCATGGTGCTCGGCGAACGACCTGGCCAGTACGTCCTGGTCGATTCGTCCGTGCGCGACCAGAACGGCGAGCACGGAGCAGGCCATCTCGGTGTCGTCGGTCCACTGCCAGGGCCCTGGCGGCAGTTCTCGACGCTTGAGAAGCGGATAGTTCGCCGGAACGAAGAACTGGGAACCGAGAGCGTCCCCCACCGCGAGCCCGCGCAGGGCGGCGAGTGCGCGCTCCAGGCGCTGCTGGGAAGAGGAGTCAGCGATCATGGCTCTGCCACTCTATCGGGTGTTCCGTCCGTTCCACCGGGCGCGCTTCGCACCGTAAGCACCCCGAGGCAAATCCCACACGCCGCCCCACTCCGACCCTCACGCCGACCAGCGCGACAGCCCACGCGAAAGCAGCGCGGCAGCCCGCTACCGAATCCGGTCGTACGTCTCCGGTTCCCGCCAGCGGACGAACGGCCGGTCGAGCGAGTACCGGCCGTCCTCGCCGAGCACCAGCGAGCGGATCTCGGCGTTCCCGGGGTTGGACAGCGCCTCGAACTCGGCGACCGACCAGTGGAACCAGCGCATGCAGAACAGCCGCATGGTCAGGCCGTGGGTGACCAGGAGGACGTTCTGCGGATGGTCGGGCGCCTCGAAGCTGCGGTAGAGGCTCTCCAGGAACGCGCCCACGCGGTCGTACACATCGGCACCGGATTCGCCCTGCGCGAAGCGGTAGAAGAAGTGCCCGTAGGCGTCGCGGTAGGCCTTCTGCAGGCGTACGTCGTCACGGTCCTGCCAGTTTCCCCAGTCCTGCTCGCGCAGCCGGGGCTCCTCGCGCACCCGGATCCGGGCCGCGTCCAGGTCGAAGGCGCGCAGCGTCTCAAGCGTGCGGCGGTACGGCGAGACGTAGACGCTGACCCGCTCCTCGCCGAAGAGTTCGCGCAGCCGCACGCCGGTGGCCTCGGCCTGGCGGTGGCCCGTATCGGTCAGGCGCAGGGCGTGATCGGGCTCCCGCTCGTAGACGGTGTCGTCGGCATTGCCTTCTGACTCTCCGTGCCGGACGAGGACGATGCGCCGAGGACGTGCCATGCCGAAACCCTAGATCGGACGATCGCACCGTGGTCAACCGAGTCGGCCTCAGCACCCGTCCGGCGTACGCGCGCACCGAGCCGGAAGCACGCGGAACACCACGGACTTGCACGGAGCTACACGGAGCTACGCGGAACTACACCGTCCAGGACGGTTCGAGCTGGACCACGTCCCCGTTCAGAGCTGCCACATCGGCCTCCGTCTGCGCCCGCAGGGTGAGCCGCTCCACGCGTTCGACCTGGTACTTGCCGTACTCGGCGGTCGACTGCCACATGGAGAGCACGAGGAACTCATGGCCGGGCGCCTCACCGAACAGCCCGCGGACCATGCCGGGGGAGCCCGCCATCGCGGGGTTCCAGATCTTCTCCTGTACGAGGGCGAAGTGCTCGACGCGTTCCTCCCGCACCGTGCAGTGCGCAAGGCGCACCACATCGGCGTCGGTGAAGTGCGGTTCGAAGCCGGTCTTCACGTCGAAGCGGTGGTCGAAGAGTTTGACCTGGAGGTCTTTGTACGTGCCTGCCTGCGCGGCGTGCAGCCGGTCGTGCGAGCGGGCCATGAAGGAGTCGTAGAACGCCCGGCTCTCCCAGAACGATATGACGTGGACGGTGTCCGGCCGCCGACGGCTCCACCCACCGCCCTGTCCTCGAAACCCCGGCTCTCCCAGAAGCCCCGCCCACTTTCGCTGTCCCCGCTCGAACCCCCGGCGGTCCACCACGGTGCAGCGAATCCACTTGACCAGCACCGCGCCATCCTATGCCGCGGAGCGTGTCGCGGGTCACTGCCTGTGGACAGACGATCCCCCGGTTGTCAGAGGCAGGCCGTAACGTGTCTCATCGGACCTGACCATGTGAGGGAACATCAACTCACCGTCCAGGAGGGGGAGTCCAGTGAGCAGCGTGAAGAAGGGCCTCGGCAAGGTCGAGGTGTCCCTGAGGTGGGACCCGAGCCCGATGGGGTCGCCGGAGCACGACTTGGACATCGTCGCGGCGGCGTACACGACGGGCGCCGGCTACGCCGATCCGGAGTACGTGGTGCACTTCGACAGCCGTTCCCCGGACGGCACGATCAACCTCAACCGCGACAGCCGCACGGGCCAGGGTTTTGGCTACGACGAGGTCATGACGCTGGAGTTCGACCGGCTCGCGGCCACGTACACCCGGGTCGTGGTGGGTGTGGTGATACAGCAGAACGAAGACCGGAAGACGTTCGGCGACATCGCCAACACGGGCGTGCGGATCGCCGAGGGATACACGGAGTTGGCGACCAGCGACCTCGGTGAGGCCGCGGGCGGCACGGCGGCGACGATCGCCGAGTTCACCCGGGACGAGAGCGGGACCTGGGAGTTCCGCTTCTCGATCCGCGGCTTCGACGCCGACCCCACCACGTTCACCACCCAGCTGGGCGCGCTCACCTGACCGCCGGGCACGGCGACACGGCACCCAGCGGCACAGCACACGACAGCTCAGCGCACGGCAGCTCTGCGTACGGCATACGCGCAAACGCCGAGGGGCGGTGAACCGGTCTCCCGGTCCACCGCCCCTCGGAAAGCGACGGTCACGACACTCGGCGGCCGGTCAACTCAGCCGCCGAGCACGTCACTTGCTCAGCTGCACCCGCTCGTCGAGCCGCAGCCCTCGCAGATGTAGCAGGAGCCGGCCCGCTGCATCTTGGTGCCGCAGGAGAAGCAGAGCGGGGCGTCGGCCTGGATGCCCAGCTGCATCTCGACGAGCTCCGCGGAGGTGTGCGCCTCCTTGGGGGCCGCGGCGGTCTCGGCCTGCGGGGCGGTGACCGACTTCAGGATCTCCTGGGCCCGCGGGGCGGACTGCGCCAGGGACTCGACGTCGACCTCGTCCTCGTCGGCGGACTGCTCGTACGAACCCGTCTCCAGGTGACGCTGACGCTCCTCGGCGGAGTGGATGCCGAGCGCGGAGCGGGTCTCGAAGGGCAGGAAGTCGAGCGCCAGGCGGCGGAAGATGTAGTCGACGATCGACTGCGCCATCCGCACGTCCGGGTCGTCCGTCATGCCGGCCGGCTCGAAGCGCATGTTGGTGAACTTCGAGACGTAGGTCTCCAGCGGAACGCCGTACTGCAGACCGACCGAGACGGCGATGGAGAAGGCGTCCATCATGCCCGCGAGGGTGGAGCCCTGCTTGGACATCTTCAGGAAGACCTCACCGAGACCGTCGTCCGGGTAGGAGTTGGCGGTCATGTACCCCTCGGCGCCACCGACCGTGAAGGAGGTGGTGATCCCCGGGCGGCCCTTCGGGAGGCGCTTGCGGACCGGGCGGTACTCGACGACCTTCTCGACCGCCTCGCGGATGGTCTCCTCGGTCTTCGCGGTGACCTCGGCCTTCTCCTGCTCCTTCTTCTTCGCGGAGAGGGGCTGGCCGACCTTGCAGTTGTCGCGGTAGATGGCGAGCGCCTTGACGCCCATCTTCCACGCCTCGAAGTAGACCTCTTCGACGTCCTCGACGGTGGCGGTCTCCGGGAGGTTGACCGTCTTGGAGAGGGCGCCGGAGATCCACGGCTGGATCGCGGCCATCATGCGGACGTGGCCCATCGCGGAGATGGAACGCTCGCCCATGGCGCAGTCGAAGACCTCGTAGTGCTCGGTCTTCAGGCTCGGGGCGTCGATCACATTGCCGTTCTCGGCGATGTGGGCGACGATCGCCTCGATCTGCTCCTCCTGGTAGCCCAGGCGGCGCAGGGCCTGCGGGACGGTGCCGTTGACGATCTGCATCGAGCCGCCGCCGACCAGCTTCTTGAACTTGACCAGCGCGAGGTCGGGCTCAAGTCCCGTGGTGTCGCAGGACATCGCGAGACCGATGGTGCCGGTCGGGGCGATGACCGAGGCCTGCGAGTTACGGAAGCCGTTCTTCTCGCCGAGGCGGACGACGTCCTGCCAGGCCTCCGTGGCGGCGGCCCAGACGGGGGTGTCCAGGTCGTCCATGCGGACGGCCTTGGCGTTGGCGTCGGCGTGCTGCTTCATGACGCGCTTGTGCGGCGTCGCGTTCTTGGCGTAACCGTCGTACGCGCCGACCACGGCGGCGAGTTCGGCGGAGCGCTTGTACGACGTGCCCGTCATCAGGGAGGTGATGGCGCCGGCGAGCGCGCGGCCGCCGTCGGAGTCGTACGCGTGGCCGGTCGCCATCAGCAGGGCGCCGAGGTTGGCGTAGCCGATGCCGAGCTGGCGGAAGGCGCGGGTGTTCTCGCCGATCTTCTGCGTCGGGAAGTCCGCGAAGCAGATGGAGATGTCCATCGCGGTGATGACCAGCTCGACGACCTTGGCGAAGCGCTCGGACTCGAAGGACTGGTTGCCCAGGCCGTCGTCCTTGAGGAACTTCATCAGGTTCAGCGAGGCGAGGTTGCACGAGGTGTTGTCCAGGTGCATGTACTCACTGCACGGGTTCGAGCCGTTGATGCGGCCGGACTCCGGGCAGGTGTGCCAGGCGTTGATGGTGTCGTCGTACTGGATGCCGGGGTCGGCGCAGGCCCAGGCGGCCTCGGCCATCTTGCGGAAGAGGGACTTCGCCTCGACCTCTTCGATGACGTCGCCGGTCATGCGGGCACGCAGACCGAACTTGGAGCCGGACTCCACGGCCTTCATGAACTCGTCGTTCACGCGGACCGAGTTGTTGGCGTTCTGGTACTGGACGGACGTGATGTCGTCGCCGCCCAGGTCCATGTCGAAGCCCGCGTCACGCAGTGCGCGGATCTTCTCCTCCTCCGTCACCTTGGTCTCGATGAAGCCCTCGATGTCGGGGTGGTCGACGTCGAGGATGACCATCTTGGCCGCGCGGCGGGTGGCGCCACCGGACTTGATGGTTCCGGCGGAGGCGTCGGCACCGCGCATGAAGGAGACCGGACCCGAGGCGTTGCCGCCCGAGGACAGCAGCTCCTTGGAGGAACGGATACGGGAGAGGTTCAGGCCGGCACCGGAGCCGCCCTTGAAGATCATGCCCTCTTCCTTGTACCAGTCGAGGATCGACTCCATGGAGTCGTCGACGGCCAGGATGAAGCAGGCGGAGACCTGCTGCGGCTGGGGCGTACCGACGTTGAACCACACCGGGGAGTTGAAGCTGAAGATCTGGTGCAGGAGGGCGTAAGCCAGCTCGTGCTCGAAGATCTCGGCGTCAGCGGGCGAGGCGAAGTAGCTGTAGTCCTCGCCGGCCTTCCGATACGTCTTCACGATGCGGTCGATCAGCTGCTTGAGGCCGGTCTCGCGCTGCGGGGTGCCGACGGCACCGCGGAAGTACTTGCTGGTGACGATGTTGACCGCGTTCACCGACCAGAAGTCGGGGAACTCGACGCCACGCTGCTCGAAATTGACCGAGCCGTCGCGCCAGTTGGTCATGACGACGTCACGACGCTCCCACTGCACCTCGTCGTACGGATGCACGCCGGGGGTGGTGTGGATGCGCTCGATGCGCAGACCCTTGCTCTTGGACCCCTTGGAACGGGAACCTCGTGCCGGGCCGCTCGCCGTCTCTGTCATGCCGCCTCCCTGTATCGGGCTAAAACGCCCTGAAGTGCCACGTTCTTCCCATGGCACGGTGTGTGTCTGATGCCGTGGACGCCGCTTGCGCCGCCCATGACAGGTCTTGGATCGCCGCCTCGCCGGCGCTGGAACGGCCCTCAGGTTCCGTTCCGCGCCGCCGGTCAGTCGGCGGCGTTGGCGGGCACGGGGACTTCGACCGTCCCTGCGAACCCGCTGTCGGCCTGTTGGCCTTCGTCGTTCTCACCATGCGCGGAGCGACGCTGCTCCCTGAGTTCCGCGATGGCACTCTCGAAGTCTTCGAGCGAGTCGAACGCCCGGTACACGGACGCGAATCGCAGGTAGGCGACGAGGTCGAGCTCACGCAGCGGACCGAGTATGGCCAGGCCCACGTCGTGGGTGGTCAGCTCGGCGCTGCCGGTGGCACGCACCGCCTCCTCGACCCGCTGGCCGAGTTGGGCGAGAGCGTCCTCGGTCACCGGTCGCCCCTGGCATGCCTTGCGCACACCATTGATGACCTTGGTACGACTGAAAGGTTCGGTCACCCCGCTGCGCTTGATCACCATCAGCGAGCAGGTCTCCACGGTCGTGAAACGACGGGAGCAGTCCGGGCACTGACGGCGCCTGCGGATCGACGTGCCGTCGTCCGTGGTGCGACTGTCGACGACGCGGCTGTCGGGGTGCCTGCAGAAGGGGCAGTGCATGGTTCCCCAACCCTCCTTCACAGCACGACTGAATGGCCTCGAAGCGGGCCTTGAACCCCTCGAAGCAGCCCCAAGCATAGGCGATGGCCGAGGCCCGAGAAGACCAAGGACCACAACTTCTGGGCGGCTGCGCCAATCCAACCACTAGATCTGGGGTTTGGCTTCTCTTTCGACACCAAAGCGTGTCGTGCGGCAGGGCCGTCGACGAGGGTACGCGAAGGGGGTTGAGCTCAACCTGCGAGGTCTCGGATGGCACACTGGAAACACCATCGCGGGGAGCTCGACTCCAGCGCTGGAGCGTAGCGTGATGAACCGAATTGCCGTTCGGTCGGGCAACAGCCATACACCCAGACGCATGATCACGTCAGGTCGTCTGCGTTTTTTCACTCGAACGTGTGTTTGGCGCAACCTTTCGAAAGCTACTACCGTTGTCCAGCTAGGGAGAACATCTCGAGAGGGGCCGCCGTGACCACCACCGCAGACAGTGCCACCATCACCGCCCAGGACCGTTCCCAGGGCCGACTCGAGCCGGTGCATGCCATGAATGACGGAACCACGAACCCGGAGGGGCCCAAGCCAACACGGTCCCTGCCCGGTCGACCTCCCGGCATCAGGGCCGACAGCACCGGGCTCACCGACCGTCAGCGCCGGGTGATCGAGGTGATCAGGGACTCTGTGCAGCGGCGTGGCTACCCGCCGTCCATGCGGGAGATCGGCCAGGCCGTGGGGCTTTCGAGCACCTCGTCCGTCGCGCACCAGCTGATGGCACTCGAACGCAAGGGCTTCCTGCGCCGCGACCCGCACCGCCCCCGGGCGTACGAGGTGCGCGGATCCGACCAGCCCAGCAGCCAGCCGACGGACACCACAGGCAAGCCCGCCGCCTCGTATGTGCCGCTCGTCGGCCGGATCGCCGCCGGTGGGCCGATCCTCGCCGAGGAGTCGGTCGAGGACGTCTTCCCGCTGCCCCGGCAGCTGGTCGGTGACGGTGAGCTGTTCGTGCTCAAGGTCGTCGGTGACTCGATGATCGAGGCGGCCATCTGTGACGGTGACTGGGTCACCGTCCGCCGCCAGCCCGTCGCCGAGAACGGCGACATCGTGGCCGCCATGCTCGACGGCGAGGCGACCGTGAAGCGGTTCAAGCGCGAGGACGGGCACGTCTGGCTTCTCCCGCACAACTCCGCGTACCAGCCCATCCCCGGTGACGAGGCGACGATCCTCGGCAAGGTGGTGGCGGTGCTGCGTCGGGTCTGAATCACGACCCGCCCCTGTACCGGGCCCCGGAACCAACTGCGCCGGTTCCGGGGCCCTGTTCTGTGCTTTTCGGGGGCGCACCCTGACGGGGTCTAGCCCTCCGCGGCCTCCGCCGCCTTGGCCGCCGCGTCGATCGCCGACAAAGAGCGGCGGGCCTGGTTGCGGTCGGTGGTGTACCAGAAATCGGGCAGTGAGGCCTTCAGATAGCTGCCGTACCGGGCCGTGGCCAGGCGGGGGTCGAGGATCGCGACCACGCCGCGGTCGCCCGAGGCGCGCACCAGACGGCCCGCGCCCTGGGCCATGAGGAGGGCCGCGTGGGTCGCCGCCACGGCCATGAAGCCGTTGCCGCCCGCGTCCTCCACCGCCTTCTGGCGGGCGCTCATCAGCGGGTCGTCCGGGCGCGGGAACGGGATCTTGTCCATGACGACCAGCTGACAGCTGGAGCCCGGTACGTCCACGCCCTGCCAGAGCGAGAGCGTGCCGAAGAGGCAGGTCTTCGGGTCCGCCGCGAAGTTCTTGATCAGCTCGCCGAGGGTCTCCTCGCCCTGCAGCAGAATCGGGAACTCCGGGATGCGCGCGCGGAGTTCCTCCGCTGCGGACTGGGCCGCGCGCATCGAGGAGAACAGGCCGAGGGTGCGGCCGCCGCTCGCCTGGATCAGTTCGGCGAGCTCGTCGACCATGTCGGTGCGCGTGCCCTCCCGGGAGGGGCGGGCCAGGTGCTTGGCGACGTAGAGGATGCCCTGCTTGCCGTAGTCGAAGGGGGAGCCGACGTCGATGCCCTTCCAGACGGGCAGGTCCTCGGCCTCGCCCTCCGTGCCGGCGCGGCCTTCCGGGGCCAGGCCGAGGGAGGCGCCCACGCCGTTGAAGTCGCCGCCCAGCTTGAGCGTGGCCGAGGCGAGGACCACCGCCCGGTCCGTGAAGAGTTTCTCCCGCAGCAGGCCGGAGACCGACATGGGGGCGACCCGCAGCGAGGCCCCGCTGTACCGATGAGCGGCTCCGCCGCGGGGCTCCTGGCGTTCGTACCAGACGACGTCCCACTCCGAGCCGTTGGTGATGCGCTCCGAGACGTCGTGGATCGTCTCGACGGAGGCCAGTGCCTGCTTGCGTACGGCGTCCTCGTCCTGGACGGACTTGTCGCGGGTGGAGCCGATCGCGGAGATGGTGTTGCGGGCGGCGTCACGGAGCGCGAGCAGGGCGTACCCCAGATCCTCCGGGATCTCCTCCAGGCGGCCCGGCAGGGCCAGTTCCATGATCCGCTCGAAGCCCTCGGCTGCGGTCTGGAGCTGGTCGGCGATCTTCTCGTTGACCAGCTTCGCCGAGCGGCGGACCGCGCGGTTCACCTGGCCGGGAGTGAGCTCGCCGGTGGCCACGCCGGTGACGCGGGAGACCAGTTCGTGCGCTTCGTCGACGATCAGGACCTCGTGCTGCGGCAGCACCGGCGCACCCTCGATGGCGTCGATGGCGAGCAGCGCGTGGTTGGTGACGATCACCTCGGCGAGCTTGGCGCGCTCCCGGGCCATCTCGGCGAAGCACTCCGCGCCGTACGCGCACTTCGAGGCGCCCAGGCACTCGCGGGAGGACACCGAGACCTGCGACCAGGCGCGGTCGGAGACGCCCGGGGTGAGGTCGTCCCGGTCGCCGGTCTCCGTCTCGTCGGCCCAGTCCCGCATGCGCAGCAGGTCCTGCCCGAGCTTGCTGGTGGGCGCGGCCGCCTCGAACTGGTCGAAGAGTCCGGCCTCCCCGGTGTCCTCCTCCTGCGGCACGCCCTCGTGCAGGCGGTGCAGGCAGAGGTAGTTCGACCGGCCCTTGAGCATGGCGAACTGCGGGCGGCGGCGGAGCAGTGGATGGAGCGCGTCCACCGTGCGCGGCAGGTCCCGCTCCACCAGCTGCCGCTGGAGGGCGAGGGTGGCCGTGGCGACCACCACGCGCTCTCCGTGAGCGAGCGCGGGCACCAGGTAGCCGAGCGACTTTCCGGTGCCGGTGCCGGCCTGGACGAGCAGGTGGGAGTTTCCGTCGATGGCCTCGGCGACGGACTCGGCCATGGTCACCTGGCCGGGGCGCTCCGTGCCGCCGACAGCGGCGACGGCGGCGTGCAGGAGTTCGGGGAGGGAGGGCTTTGTCATAGCCCGACCACCCTACGGTGCACCACTGACAATCCCCCGATCACGGCTGCGGCAGAGCGTGCAGGGGGTTCGGCACGGTGCCGTGGACCGCGGCGTGCGGGCGCTCGGGCCGGTCCCGGTAGCCGTCGAGGTGGAGCCGGTTCCGGTTGAGGCAGAGGCGCTCGATCCGGGGCGTGAGCAGGTCGAAGGTCTCGAAGCGGTCCTTCAGCTCGGGGAAAAGGGCCTGGTGGCGGAGGATCTCCTCGCGTACCAGGGACCAGAACTCCGCCTCGGACACGCCCAGTTGCTCGGCGCAGAGCGGGGCGAGGTAGCGGAAGACACCGACGAAGAGACCGGAGTGGATGAACTGGGTCAGGAAGGCGGGCGGCTCGGTGAGCAGGATGTTCCGTACGTCTTCGGGCATCGAGGTGTGTTCGGGCAGGGGCTGTGCGCTGATGTTGACGTCGTCGACGAAGTCCTTCACCGCGAGGCGCACCGGCACGTCCGAGGCGTCGAAGACCACGATGGCGTTCTCCCCGTGCGGCGAGAACACGGTGCCGTAGCGGTACAGGAAGTGCAGCAGCGGCGGCAGCAGGGCGGCGAAGAGGCGGCGCAGCCAGACCTCGGGGGCGAGTCCAGAGCGGGCGACGAGTTCGGCGACGAAGGCCCGGCCGTGGCTGTCGGTGTGCAGCAGGGAGGCGAGCGTACGGGCGCGTTCGCCGGGGTCGAGGGCGTGGTCGAGGGGCTCGCGCCAGATCGCTCCGAGCAGTTCCCGGTACTGGTAGGGCACGTCCGGCAGGCCGTCGTACACCGGGTGCTCGACCGTGACCGAGGCGACCTCGCCGAGGAGGATGACGCGGCACTCCTCGCGCAGGAACGGGTCGGCGTCGCGCAGTGCGTGCACCCAGGCGGTGACGGCCGGGGCGGCGAAGGTGCGCTCGGTGGGCAGTCCGCGCCAGACCAGGGTGTTGAGGATGGCCAGCGGCAGCTTCACGGTGTGGCGGTCGGGCCGTGAGGTGTTGAGGAACGTACGGATCGACTGCTGCGGCAGGCGGGTGTCCGGGTCGGCGGGGAGCGGCACGATGTCCCCGGCGGCGACGGACGGCGCGAACAGCGGCAGCACGATCTCGTCCCACTGCCAGGGGTGCACGGGCAGGTACAGATAGCGCCGGGGATCGAGGCCACGCGCGCGTAGTGCCGATCCGAAGGTGTCGCGGGTGGTGGCGTCGAGCTCGCGCGCGTAGAGGCGGTCGGGGCTTTCGAGGCCGGAGACTCCGCTGTAGGTGGCGAGCCGGTCGCTCACGGCGATCCACGGGAGCCGACACGGAACGCGGGCCTCCGGTGTCCAGCGGGCGGAGTCGGCCGCCGAGAAGCCGAGGCGCCCCTTGTTGAGGACGAGCCAGGGGTGGCCGGTCTGGTGGCCTTCGAGTTCCGCGTACGAGAGCTCCGCGAGGTCGGCCGCGGTGAGCGCCGTGTGGTCGAGGCGGGCGTCGGCGGCGAGGGTGCTGCTCAGCTCGCGTACGACGTGGCCGAGGGTGCTCCCGTCGAGCCCGAGCAGTCCCTTGGCGCGGCCGAGGAAGGCGTACGGGTCGCCGAACGGCACCGCCTCGCCGTCGCCCTCGCGCAGTGTCAGGGAGTCCGGGTCGACTCGCCAACTCCCGTACGCGGCACGGCGGGCGCGGAAGGCGAGGCGGGCGCCGTCGTCGAGGGTCAGGGCGTACCCGTACGACTGCGGCTCCGGCGTGATGATCTCTTCGTGGGCGAACTCGGCCAGCATCTTGGCGAGGAGCCGACGGGCGGCGCGCTCCCACGTCCCGGCGGTGAGTTCCGGCGGTACGGAGAGGGGGTGCGGCTCTGCCGAAGGTCCGGCGGCGGATGTGTCGGGCACGGGGACTCCCACTTCGATGCGTGACGGCCAGGCGGTGTGACGGCCAGGCGGTGTGACGGCGCGGCTTGTGGCGGCGAGCGGCGTGCCGACCGCCTGCGGTGTGACGCCGAGGCGGCCGGGGGCGCAATCGCCGGGCACACAGCCACGCTCCCCTCCTTCCGCCGCCGCTATGCCCCTCGGCCGTACGACAAGTCCTCGGCGCCTGCGGCCGGTTGGGGCTCAGGCGTGCAGCGGGTTGGCGATCGTGACGTAGACGGACTGGGTGTCGACGGGGCCGACGAGCTCGTCGAGGCCGTGCAGCCGGGTCAGCAGGTTGGCCTTGCAGCGCAGCGTCGGCGCGTCGAGGAGCCGGCCGGGCAGGGGCGAGCGGGGCCGGTCCGGTGCCGTCGCCGCGTCGCGCAGGAAACTCCGGAACGCCGCCAGGAGCAGCTCCTCGTCCGCGAGCCGCTGGGAGCCGAACGCGCCGATCAGGCCGAGGACGTTGTTGATGCCGAGGTAGTAGGCGAAGCGTTCGTCGGTGACCTCGTCGGGGACGAAGGTGTCGCTCTCGCGGCCGACGCCGGGGAGCAGCGCGTCGAGGCGGTCGCGGTGCGAGGCGCGGAAGTAGTAGCCCTGGTTGTCGCGGTAGCGCCCGCCGCACGGCCAGCCCTCCGGGTCGAGGAGGACGAGCGTGTTCTGCTGGTGCGCCTCCAGGGCGATGCCCGCCGCGCCGTCAGCCACAGCACCGGTCGCACCACCTGTTCCAGATAGCGCAGGAACCACTCGGCGGCGACGGCTCCGCGCGGCCGGCCGGTACGCGCGGCGAGCCGGGCCACGAGTACGGCAAGGCGGGACCGCATCGGCGTACGGCCGCCCGGCGCGCCCGGCGCGTACAGCTTGCCCGGCGCGTACGGCTCGCGGGTGGGGCGCGGCGAGATCAGTCCGGCGACGCAGTTCACGTCGTCGCCGGGGGCGAAGGGGTTGTGCCGGATCAGTACGTCGAGGCCGGGGACGGCCGTGCCGTCGGGGTCGTCGACGGCGAGCCACGCCGGATCGCGGACGATGTCGAAGCCGGGGTGGGCGCCGCGCCACCGCTCGGCGAGGCCGCCGCGCAGCAGCCGGTGCACCTCCACCCCGCGGTGGAGTTCCTTGCGGAGGTTCTCCCGGCGGGAGTTGGTGATCCGCAGCCCGAGCGACAGCTTCAGCATGGCGGGCGCGCCGGAGCGGTACACGGTGCGGACCGACGAGGTGGGGTGCCAGGACTCGCCGTACGCGCCGAGGTCCCGGAGCAGTCCGGCGTCGAGGAGCGCGGCGACGGCGGGCCGGTGCCGCAGTTCCCGCACCTGCCAGGGGTGCAGGGGCAACGCGGCGTATCCGTCGGGGAGTTCGGGTCCTGTCCCGGCCAGCCGGGCGGTGAGCTGCTCGGCGGGTACGGTGCGGCCGCGTTCCGTCCAGGCGGAGCCGGTGGCCAGTACGGACGGGGCGACCGCGAGCCAGTGCAGCGGGAAGGAACCCCGCAACTCCGGTGCATAGCAACGCCCTTCGGCCTCGGAGAGGCCCTCGCGGCTCTTGGGGGTGGGGTGCAGGGGGTGGCCGAGGAGCAGCGACTGCTCGGCGTCGAGGAACCGGTCGTCGGGGCGGTCCGGGCCGTCCGGGTCACCGGTGGCCCCTGTGAGTCGCCTGCGCTCGTCGAGGAACACGGCCGTACGGCGCACGGAGTCCGCGACCCGGCCGACGAGTTCGCCGCCGTCGCCCAGGTGTTCCGGCGCCCCTCCCCCGACCGTCTGGTGTACGGCTTCGTGTACCGCCTCGCGGCTGAGCAGCGCGGCGACGGTGACCGCGTCGACGGGCGGGGCGTCGTGCGGACCGCCTTCGAGGACGGGCGCGCCGAAGCGGTGCCAGCCGGTCGGCGACCAGCGGTGCACGGGCACCAGGAGCGCGGTGCCGCTCGCGGTCAACGGGACGCGCAGCAGCGGCACGGTGGCATCGAGCGCCTTCGGCTCGGGCAGCGCGTTATCGCGTACCCAGCAGCGCAACAGGTTCTCGACGCCCGCCGCATCCGCCGCCCGCCGCGGGTCCCGGTGCTCCAGCAGGTCGTCCCACTCGACCGGTACGACGGTGCCGCCACCGGCCCCGGCCCTGTCCTGCCGGTCGGCGTGCGGCTGTTGCTGCCGCGGCACCGGTCCCGGACCGGTCGCCGACGACGCGAGCGCGCGGCCGGAGGGGGCGAGGGGACGGGGGCCTTCGGGCGCGGTCTGGCTCACGTGAAATTCCTTGCGCGGTACGGGGTTCGGGTACGGGTACGGGTACGGGTTCAGGTACGAGTACGGACTTCCGGTACTGGGAGCGCGGCCTCCTACCGCCTTGCCGCTTCCGGGAGTTGAGCCCGCAGCACGCCGTCCAGCGCGTCGGTCAGCCGGTCGAGGACCGCCGTGGCCTGGTCGTCGGTGAGGGTGAGCGGCGGGAGCAGCCGTACAACGCTGGAGTGGCGGCCGCCGAGTTCAACGATCAGCCCGCGCTCCAGGCAAGCGCGCTGCACGGCGGCGGCGAGCCGGGGCGCGGCGGGCAACGGCACCGCTCCGCCCTGCCCCCGTCCGACACCGAGCCGCCCCGGATCCGCGCCGTCCGGACCGGCCCCGCCCCGATCCGCATCGTCCCGATCCGCACCGTCCGGGTCGACCAGCTCGACGCCGATCATCAGGCCCCGTCCGCGTACCTCCCCGATCTGCGGGTGCCCGGCGGCGAGGGCCCGCAGGCGCCGGAGCATGTGGTCGCCGAGTTCGGCGGCGCGCTCCGCGAGCCGGTTCCTGCGGACGTGGGCGAGGGTCGCGGCGCCCGCGGCCATCGCGAGCTGGTTGCCGCGGAACGTGCCCGCGTGGGCGCCCGGTTCCCATACGTCGAGGTCGTCCCGGTACACCACGACGGCCAGCGGAAGGCTGCCGCCGATGGCCTTGGACAGCACCATCACATCGGGCACGACCCCGCTGTGCTCCACCGCCCAGAAGGCACCGGTACGGCCGACCCCGGTCTGCACCTCGTCGGCGATCAGCGGGATGGAACGGGTCTCGGTGATCTCCCGCATCCGGCGCATCCAGGCGTCAGGCGCGGGGATCACCCCGCCCTCCCCCTGCACCGGTTCCACGATCATCCCGGCGGGGTGGGGCACCCCGCCCTTCGGGTCGTCGAGCAGCGACTCGGTCCAGCGGGCGGCCAGTTCGGCCCCCGCCTCGCCGCCGGTGCCGAACGGGCAGCGGTACTCCTGCGGGTAGGGCAGCCGCGTCACCCGTACGTCCCGGGCGCCGCCCGAAGCGGCGAGGGCGCCCTCGGTCATGCCGTGGTACGCGCCCGTGAACGCGAGGAGCCCGTCGCGCCCCGTCGCCGTACGCACGAGTTTCAGCGCGGCCTCCACCGCGTCCGTCCCGGCGGGGCCGCAGAACTGCACGCGGGCGCGGGCGGCGAGGGCGGGCGGCAGAGTGGCGAACAGCTCGGTGACGAACGCGTCCTTGACCGGGGTGGCCAGGTCGAGGACGTGCAGCGGGGCGCCCGAGTCGAGCACCCTTCTGATCGCTTCGAGGACGACGGGGTGGTTGTGGCCGAGCGCCAGGGTGCCCGCGCCGGAGAGGCAGTCCAAGTACCGCCGCCCGTCGGCCCCTTCGATGGTCAGGCCACGGGCGCGGACCGGCACGATCGGCAGCGAGCGGGCGTAGGTCCTGGCGGCCGACTCGCGCAGCGACTGCCGCCGCAGGATGCCCTCGGGTCCGGCGCCGGCCCGGCCGCCGGGGGGCGTGGACGGGGGTGCGACGGGCGGCGCCGGATGCGGCGGCGCAGGCTCGGTGACGGCCACGACTGTGTGTCCTCCCGCTGTACGTCGATGAGTTGGACGGATTCGTCCAGGAGCCGACGGGGGTCGAGCGCAGGCCACGTGTCCCCCGTACGCACCAACGACGGGGTGGGCGGGGGATCACGCCCGACGGGTGGTTCCTTGCCAAACGGAAACCTTCACGGCGGACTTGACGAACCTTCACGCCGGGCTCGCGCGCGGACGAACCGCGCCAACCGGAAGTTCCCCACCAACCTCACCCGCACCCGGGCGGAGATCGGCGCGCACGGTACGCGCCGTGACAGAACCGTTGCCGCCCCGTCGGTCGTCCCCGGTCGCACCGGCATAGTGTGGGGTGCTCGATCGCCGCCCCGTCGCACGTGGTGGCGCCACAACTGCACATGTGAACAGCACCTTCCGGTCCGAGCGGGCCGAGCAGCCGTCGCCGGCCGATAGCGGTCGTACAGCCACAGACCGCCGGGAATCCGGAGGGAGTTCACGAGTCACGACAGATTTCCAACAGGGGGAGATTCTCGCCATGCGATCCATACGCCCACGCTTCGCCACCCGCAGAGGGAGGGGCGCGCGACGCACCGCCTCCGTCCCCGCGGTGCTCGCGGTCTCGGCCGCGCTCGCGCTGACCGCCACGGCCTGTGGCCCCGGCGACGACAACGCGAACGACAAGGCGTCCCCCTCCGCGACCGCCGACGCCGGCAGCGGCGGCGGCGGTGACAAGCCGATCGAGATTCCCGACGACATCAAGGACCGGCTCAAGGAGCACGGCTTCGACGTCGACAAGTGGAAGAACGGCGAGTGGAAGAACTGGGACAAGGACAAGTGGCTGCGCGAGGCCGAGGAGTTCGTCAACCCGATCATCGAGGACTTCTGGGACTCTGACCGGATGCGGGACGCCGACAAGCATCCCGACAAGCCCGTCGACAACGACATCTCGGGCGACCAGGGCAAGACCGACCCGACCCCGGCTCCGGTCGACGCCGTCGAGGTCGCGGCCCCGTACCACGACAGCGCCCCGGCCCAGGGCAAACTCCTGTTCGAGACGCCCGAGGGCTCCGCGCAGTGCTCGGCGACCGTGGTCAAGGACCCGGCGAACCCGGGCAAGTCCAACATGGTGTGGACCGCGGGCCACTGCGTGCACGCGGGCAAGGCGGGCGGCTGGTACCGCAACCTCGCCTTCGTGCCCTCGTACAACAACGCGGGCAAGAGCGTGGACCAGCTGCAGAACGCCACCAAGGAAGAGATCGCCCCGTACGGCGTCTGGTGGAGCGACGTGATGCGGACGTCCGACCAGTGGATCGCTCAGGGTGCCCAGACCGGCGGTGCCGGTGCTCCGTACGACTTCGCGGTGATGCACGTGACGCCCGAGAAGGGCAGCGGCAAGTCCCTTGAGGAGACCGTCGGTTCGGCGGTCCCGGTCGAGTTCAACGCCCCGGCCGTGCCGAAGATCGACGCCATCAAGGCGACCGGCTACCCGGCGGCGCCGCCGTTCGAGGGCCAGGAGGAGTACTCCTGCACCGACAAGCCGGGCCGGCTCTCGCTGAACCAGACCGACCCGACGCTGTACCGCATCGGCTGCTCCATGACCGCGGGCTCCTCCGGCGGCGGCTGGGTCGCCAAGGGCCGGGACGGCAAGCCGGCCCTGGTGTCCAACACCTCGATCGGCCCGGCCACCGCGGGCTGGCTCGCGGGCCCGCGCTTCGGCAAGGAAGCCAAGGCCATCTACGACGAGGTCAGCCAGAAGGCTGCCGGCTGACACGTGTGCCTGCGCCGCTCCCGGGACCGACCCCGGGAGCGGCGCCGCTCGCAGGGCCCGTACGGTGACACCTCCCGTACGCCTCGCACATTCCCGTACGCCGCGCGCGTCCCGTAAGCCGCGCGCATCCCGTACGTCCCACAGTTCTCCCAGCTCTCTCAGCTCTCTCAGTTCTCTCACTCATCGGGGGTTTCCCAACCATGCGATCCATACGTCCGGTCCTGGCAGCGGCCTCGCTCGCCGTGGTCATGGCCCTGACGGCCACCGCCTGTGAATCGGGCGGCGACCCGAAGGCCGACGCCAAGCCGACCAACTCCGCTTCGAAGGACGCCGGTTCGGGCTCGGACGAAGCCCAGCTCCCCGACGACCTCGACGGCATCGCCGACCGCCTCAAGGAGCGCGGCATCGACGTCGACAAGTGGAAGAACGGCGAGTGGAAGAACTGGGACAAGGACAAGTGGCTGCGGGAGGCGAAGGACTTCGCCAACCCGGTCATCGAGGGCCTGTGGAGCGACGAGCGGAAGAAGTCCGCGAAGGACCCGCACCAGACCGTCTCCAGCAAGGCCGCGTCCAGCAGTGAGGGTGTCAGCGACCCCGAGCCGCGTCCGGTCCGCGCCGAGCAGGAGCGCAGGCCGTACTGGAAGTACGCGGCCTCGGTCGGCAAGATCTTCTTCGACACCCCGGAGGGCGCCGCGGTCTGCTCCGGCACCCTGGTGAAGGACCCGCGCAACCCCGGCAAGTCCAACCTCGTCTGGACCTCGGGCCACTGCGTGCACAAGGGCGGCCCGAAGGGCGGCTGGTACCGGAACATCGTCTTCACCCCGGCGTACAACCACAAGGGCCTGTCCGCGCGGGCCCTGGAGAGCGCCGGCCCGCAGGACAAGGCCCCGTACGGCGAGTTCTGGGCCGACTGGATCTCCACGTCCAACGAGTGGATCGACGGCACCACGGCGACGGACCCGGAGGGCGGCTCGTACGAGTACGACTACGCGGTGCTGCACGTGAAGCCGGAGAAGGGCACCAAGTCCCTGGAGGAGACCGTCGGCACCGCGCTCCCGATCGACTTCTCCTCGCCGTCCCCCAAGTCGGTGGACGCGATGGGCGCTTGGGGCTACCCGCAGGCGCCGCCGTTCGACGGCGCGCTGATGCACAAGTGCATCGACCGGCCCAACCGGCTCTCGCTGACCTCGTCGGCGCCGACGATGTACCGCATCGGCTGCACCATGACCGCGGGCTCCTCCGGCGGCGGCTGGTTCCGGCAGACCTCCGGCGGCAAGCTGGCGCTGGTCTCCAACACCTCGATCGGCCCGGCCGGTTCGGCGGGCTGGCTCGCGGGACCGCAGCTGGGTGACGGCGCGAAGCGCGTCTTCGACACGATGAGCAAGAAGTACGGCAGCCAGTAGGCGCCGCCCAGCCGCCATCGGTGGCAACGCATGACGAAGGCCCGCCCCTCAGCGGTGAATCCGAGGGGCGGGCCTTCGTCGTACAACCGGAGGCGATCGGCGAGCGGCCACCAGCGACCGGCCACCAGCGACGGGCGACCGGTCGCCCGGCTCAGTGCTCCGCGGGCACGAACTTGACCAGCTCCGCGGCCAGTTCCTCATGCACCCGCGCCTTGAGCAGGGTGCCCTCCGGCAGGTGCTCCTCGGAGATCACCTCGCCCTCGGCGTGCGCACGGGCGACGAGCGCGCCGTGCGTGTACGGCAGCAGCGCCTCGATCTCGATCTCCGGCCGGGGCAGTTCGGCGTCGATGAGCGCGAGCAGCTCCTCCATGCCCTCGCCCGTACGAGCCGACACCACGATCGCGTGCCGCTCGGCGCGAAGGAGGCGCTGCAGCACCAACGGGTCGGCCGCGTCCGCCTTGTTGACCACCACGACCTCGGGAACGTCGGTCGCGCCCACGTCCCGGATCACCTCGCGCACGGCGGCCAACTGCTCCTCCGGCACGGGGTGCGAGCCGTCGACCACGTGCAGGATGAGGTCGGAGTCGGCGACCTCCTCCATCGTGGAGCGGAACGCCTCGACGAGGTGGTGCGGCAGATGGCGCACGAACCCGACCGTGTCGGCCAGGGTGTACAGCCGCCCGCTGGGGGTCTCCGCGCGGCGGACGGTCGGGTCGAGGGTGGCGAACAGGGCGTTCTCCACCAGGACTCCGGCGCCCGTCAGGCGGTTGAGCAGCGAGGACTTACCGGCGTTGGTGTAACCGGCGATGGCGACCGAGGGCACCTTGTTACGACGGCGCTCCTGGCGCTTGATGTCACGGCCGGTCTTCATCGCCGCGATCTCCCGGCGCATCTTCGCCATCTTCTCGCGGATACGACGCCGATCGGTCTCGATCTTGGTCTCACCGGGACCACGGGTGGCCATGCCGCCACCGCCGCCGCCACCCATCTGCCGGGACAGCGACTGACCCCAGCCGCGGAGCCTCGGCAGCATGTACTGCATCTGCGCGAGCGCGACCTGCGCCTTGCCCTCTCGGGACTTGGCGTGCTGGGCGAAGATGTCGAGGATCAGGGCGGTGCGGTCGACCACCTTGACCTTGACGACGTCTTCGAGGTGGATGAGCTGGCCGGGGCTGAGCTCACCGTCACAGACGACGGTGTCGGCTCCGGTCTCGAGGACGATGTCACGCAGTTCGAGCGCCTTGCCCGAGCCGATGTACGTCGCGGGGTCGGGCTTGTCGCGGCGCTGGATGACGCCGTCGAGCACCAGCGCACCGGCCGTCTCGGCGAGCGCGGCGAGCTCCGCGAGGGAGTTCTCCGCGTCGTCCACGGACCCCGAGGTCCAGACGCCGACGAGTACGACCCGCTCCAGACGGAGCTGTCGGTACTCGACCTCGGTGACGTCCTCCAGCTCGGTGGAGAGGCCCGCCACACGGCGCAGAGCCGCGCGCTCGGAGCGGTCCAGCTGCTCGCCGTCCCGTGCTCCGTCGACCTCGTGGCTCCAGGCGACGTCCTCTTCCATCAGGGCATCGGCCCGAAGTCCTTCGGGGAGGTTCTGCGCGGTGTTCTGCTGGTCCTGCGCGTCCTGGGAAGGGGAAGAAGAGGAGGTCATTGGATCCTTACGTCGATGAGAGAAGGGGAACGCCCGCGTCGGGCGGTCCTCAGGTGAGTCAACGCTCACCGGGCCCGGGAGATTCCCGGCCGACGGCGCCGTCGACGCGTCGATAATCTCACGGCACGCCCCGTCTCGGCACCCGACTTTTCCGGTGCCCGTCCGGGGGCCGGTCACGCGCCCTGACCGTGCGAGTGGGCGGGAGCGTGCGCGGGGGCGGCCGTGCGCGTCTTGGCCTTGTCCGGTGCGGCCGTCTTCCAGTCCGGGTGCCCCGGCATCGGCGGCGTCTTCTTCCCGTACAGCCAGGGGCGGAAGAAGCCGGTCAGGTCGCGGCCGGCGATCTCGGAGGCGAGCCCCACGAAGTCCGCGGTGGTGGCGGTGGAGTCCACGTGCCGCCGCACCCAGGTCCGCTCCAGGCGGTCGAAGGCGGCGTGCCCGATCTCCTCGCGCAGCGCGTACAGGACGAGGGCGCTGCCGTCGTAGACGACCGGCCGGAACAGGCTGATCTTCTGGCCTGGCTCCGGCTCCTTGGGCGCGGCCGGCGGGCCGCCCGCGGCGCGCCAGCGGTCGGAGAGCCGGTAGGCCTCCTGCATGCGCTTCCGCATCGGCTGCTTGCCGTGCTCCTCGGCGTACAGCGCCTCGTACCAGGTCGCGTGACCCTCGTTGAGCCACAGGTCGGACCAGGTGCGCGGGCTGACGCTGTTGCCGAACCACTGGTGCGCCAGCTCGTGGACCATGATCGAGTCGACGTACCAGCGGGGGTACTCGGGCCGGTTGAACAGCGGCTTCTCGAAGAGGGACAGGGTCTGCGTCTCCAGCTCGAAGCCGGTGGTGGCGTCCGCGACGAGTACGCCGTACGCCTCGAAGGGGTAGCGGCCGACCCGCTTCTCCATCCAGGCGATCTGGCCCGGCGTCTTCTTCAGCCAGGGCTCCAGCTTCTCGCGGTCCGCGCTCGGCATGACATCGCGCACCGGCAGCCCGTGCGGCCCCTCACGGTGCACGACCGCGGAGCGCCCGATGCTGACCTGGGCGAGTTCGGTGGCCATGGGGTGGTGGGTGCGGTACGTCCAGGTCGTGCCCGCCGCACCCGTGCGCCGCCCGGTGGGCAGCCCGTTCGCGACCGCGGTCAGGCCCTTGGGTGCGGTGACGCGGAAGGTGAACATGGCCTTGTCCGCGGGGTGGTCGTTGCTGGGGAAGACGCGGTGGGCGGCGTCGGCCTGGTTGGCCATCGCGAGCCCGTCGCGGGTAGTCACCCAGCCGCCGTCGGACGCGGCCGCCGGGTCGCTGGTGTGCCGTACCTCGATCCGCAGCGTGCCGCCCTCGGGCACCGGCCGCGCGGGCGTGACGACCAGGTCCTCACCGCTGCTCTCGTGCTCGGCCCGCACCCCGTTGACCTCGACCGAACGCACCGTGCCCTGGGCGAAGTCGAGGTTGACGCGGTCCAGGGGTTCGGTGGCGCGAGCCTGGATCACGGTGACGGCGTCGAGCGGCTGGCGGTTGTCACCGCCGTACTTGAAGGCGATGTCGTACGCGGACACGTCGTACCCGGGGTTGCCCAGGTGCGGAAAGAGCCGGTCGCCGATGCCGAGCGGACCGGCGGGCACGGGCGCCCCCGCGGCGAGCAGCGAGACGGACACGGCGGTGGTGGTGGCGGCGAGAAGCGCGGCCCTGATGCGGCGCGAGAGCAACATGAACCACCGCTATCAGCAAGGGCCTTGGTAACCACGACGACGCGCGCCCGGCCCACCCGAACGGGGTGCTCCGCCCGCCTCCACGCCGTCACGGCCGACCGGCGGCCCCAGCCGACAGCGCCGACAGCCTCGCCTACGGTGCCGCTGCCGCGGGCTCCTTGCCCCGCCCCACGTCGTACACCCCCGGCACCTTGCGCATCGCCCGCATCAGGCCGGGAAGCAGGGCGGCGTCCGGGAGTTGGAGCGTGTAGGTGTGGCGCACACGGCCCTCGTCAGGGGGCTCCACCGTGGCCGAGACGATCGCGGCGCCCTCCATGGAGATGGCCTCGGTGAGGTCGGCCAGGAGGTGCGGTCGGCCGAAGGACTCGGCGATCAGCGTGACCCGGCACTCCGCGGTCTCGTCGAGGTCCGCCCAGTGCACGCCGACCGGGGCGCGGCCCGCGGCAGCCATCCGCGCCACCGCAGGGCACTCCACGCGGTGCACCGTGACGGCGCCGCCGCGCACCGTGAAGCCGGTCACCGCGTCCGGCGGCACCGGCGTACAACAGCCCGCGAGCCGGACCGTGGCGTGCGGCAGGTCCACCACGGCGTTGGCCGCGGTGGGGCGCATCGCCTCGACGGTGAGCTGCGGCCGGGGCGCGGCGGCCGCGACGACCGGACCCTGCGGGTGCGAGCTGAGCCAGCGCCCGATGGCGATGCGCGCGGCGGGCGTACGGGTGTGGTCGAGCCACTCCGCGTCCGGACCGGAACCGGTCTCCTGCGGGGCGAGCAGCACATGCACGGTGTCGCCGTCCCTGAGGACCGTACTGAGCGTCACCAGGCGGCCGTTGACCCGCGCGCCGATGCAGGCGTGGGCGTCCTCGCCGTACTCCGCGTAGGCGGCGTCGACGCAGCTGGCGCCGGCGGGCAGGCCGAGGGTGCCGCCACCGGTGCGGTAGACGGTGATCTCCCGGTCCTGGGCGAGCTCCTCGCGCAGCGAGCTCCAGAAGGTGTCGGGGTCGGGCGCCGAGCGCTGCCAGTCGAGGAGGCGGGAGAGCCAGCCGGGCCTGGTCGGGTCGACCCGCTCGCCGTCGGCGCCCTCCTCGTCCGCACCGGAGTCGTACGGATTGCCCAGGGCGACCACCCCGGCCTCGGCGACCTTGTGCATCTGGTGGGTGCGGATGA
Source organism: Streptomyces boluensis (assembly GCF_009908195.1). Taxonomy (GTDB): domain Bacteria; phylum Actinomycetota; class Actinomycetes; order Streptomycetales; family Streptomycetaceae; genus Streptomyces; species Streptomyces boluensis. The sequence goes on from NZ_JAAAHS010000035.1 coordinate 24,883, forward strand.
GGACTTCGGCGACCTCGCCGTCCTGCCGGGCGACGGCGGTGTGCAGCGATTGGTAGAGGTTGAACTTGGGGGTGGCGATGAAGTCCTTGAACTCCGAGATGACCGGCGTGAAGCAGGTGTGCAGCTCGCCCAGTACGCCGTAGCAGTCCGCGTCCTCGTTGACGAGCACCAGGAGGCGGCCGAAGTCGGCGCCGCGCAGCTCGCCGCGTTTGGTCCGGGAGCGGTGCACGGACACGAAGTGCCGTGGCCTGATGTGGACTTCGGCGCTGATGCCCGCCTCGCGCAGCACGGCGCGGAACTCCTCGGCGACTTCGCCGAGCGGGTCGGCCCCCGCGGCGTTCTCCGCGACGAGGGCGCGGGTCTTCTCGTACTCCTCGCGGTGCAGGATCGCGAAGACCAGGTCCTCCAGCTCGGTCTTCAGCGCCTGGACGCCGAGGCGCTCCGCGAGCGGGATGAGGACGTCCCGGGTGACCTTGGCGATGCGGGCCTGCTTCTCGGGGCGCATCACGCCGAGGGTGCGCATGTTGTGCAGGCGGTCGGCGAGCTTGATGGACATCACGCGGACGTCGCTGCCGGTGGCCACCAGCATCTTGCGGAAGGTCTCCGGCTCGGCCGCCGCGCCGTAGTCCACCTTCTCCAGCTTGGTGACGCCGTCGACGAGATAGCAGACCTCCTCGCCGAACTCGGTGCGCACCTGGTCGAGGGTCACGTCGGTGTCCTCGACGGTGTCGTGCAGCAGCGACGCGGTCAACGTCGTGGTCTCCGCGCCCAGTTCGGCCAGGATCAGGGTCACGGCGAGGGGGTGCGTGATGTACGGCTCGCCGCTCTTGCGCATCTGTCCGCGGTGCGAGGACTCCGCGAGCAGATACGCGCGGCGCAGCGGCTCGAGGTCGGCCTCGGGGTGGTGGGCGCGGTGGGCGTCGGCCACATGGCCGATGGCGTCCGGCATCCGGCCGCGGGAGGTGGAGCCGAGCAGCGCGGCCAGGCCGAGTCTGCGCAGATCGAGGCGGGGGCGGCCGCGCTTTCGGGCCGCGCCGGACCGGGCGGGCGCGCTCGGCTCGTCCGCTGCGGTGGCCCGTTCGGGGGCGGTGGCCCTTTGGGGGGCGGTGTGTGCGACACCGCTCGTTCCGTCCGCACTCATGCGCACCTCCGGCAGCTCGACCGGCGGTCGGGGGCGGGGCGACGGGTCGCCCCGGGGCCGGTGCTTGATGCTATCGAGCCCATCACGCGCCACTCACCGCCTCTCGCCCAGAGTGAAACGGATCACCCATTCGAGCGAAACATCAGCCGATTCCGTTTTCGAACCACTCCGAAGCGATCTCGCCTTCGGCCACGATGACGGCGGGTCCGGTCATCTCGATCCCGCCGTCCGGCTGCTCGGTGATCACCAGCGTCCCGCCGGGCAGATCCACTCGGTACGTCACGGGGGTGCCGGTGCCCGCAGGGTCGGCGCCGTCCCTGCGGGCCGCGGCGACGGCCACGGCGCAGGCGCCGGTGCCGCAGGAGCGGGTCTCGCCGGAGCCGCGCTCGTGCACGCGCATCGCGACGTGGCCGGGGCCGCGGTCGACCACGAACTCCACGTTGACCCCGTCCGGGTAGACCGTGGCCGGGGTCGTGGGCGGGGCGCTGTACAGCGTCCCGGCGTGCTCCAGGTCGTCCACGAAGGCGACCGCGTGCGGGTTGCCCATGTTCACGTTCAGGGCGGGCCAGCTGCGCTCGCCGACCGTGACCGTGGCCTGCTCGGCGGGGAGCGTGGCGCGGCCCATGGCGACCGTGACGTCGCCCTCACCGTGGGCGTCGGCCTTGGCGATGTGCACGCGCTTCACGCCGCCGCGGGTGGCGACGGCCAGGTCGCCCTCCTCCACATGGCCCGCGCGCTGGAGGTAGCGGGCGAAGACGCGGACGCCGTTCCCGCACATCTCGGCGATGGAGCCGTCGGCGTTGCGGTAGTCCATGAACCACTCGGCCTCTTCCGCCATGCCCCGCGCCTCGGGGTGGGCGGCGGAGCGCACGACGTGCAGCAGACCGTCGCCGCCGATGCCCGCGCGCCGGTCGCACAGCTTGGCGACCGCCGTCGCGGGCAGGTCGACGGTGTTGTCCGGGTCGGGCACGATCACGAAGTCGTTCTGGGTGCCGTGGCCCTTGAGGAAGGCGATCCGCGTGCTCATTCCTCGATCGTACGGCCTGTCGGACGGCGACCCGTCCTGGCCTGTGGATAGCCGGGATTCCGCTTCTGCGCGGGGCGAGCGGAGGTTCCGCTTCCGCGATGTGGAAGGTTCCGCTTCCGCGGCCTGGAGGGGTTCCGCTTCCGCGACGTGGTGGAGTTCCGGGCGCGCGTACGGTCGCTGGGGGACGTACTCCCGCTCAGCGCAGGCGGGCCACGCGCCAGACGGCGAGGACCGCGACCGCGGAGACCGCCACGGCGTACAGCGTGATCAGCCGCCAGTCGGCGCGGCGGCCCGTGGCGCGGTTCGGCAGGCCCGGCCAGGTGTGGCCGACGCGGCGGGCGGCCATCATGCCCCAGCCTGCGGCGCAGCAGCACAGGAGCAGGCCGAGCATGGCGACGACGGGGCCGCCGTCGCCGAACTCGAAGGCGAGCGGGAAGGCGAACATCAGAGAGCCGGTGGCGGCGAGGATCACGATGGGCGCGAGCTGCCAGATCCGCAGCCGGCGCCGGGGGCGCAGCTCGACCTCGACCTCGGAGCCGGTGACTCCGTCCGGGCCGTTCTCGTCGAGGTCGCGGAGGTCGCCGAGCTCGTCGGGGCCGTCCTGGACGACGCCGTCCGGGGTGCTGCCGGGACCGTCGGGACTGAGCTGTCCGCGGTCCCCGTGTGCGGTGTCGCGAGGGCCGGCCTCCATAGCCACGCGCCCTCCCAACTCGGCTCCACTGGCTCGATCGAAGCTAGATGATGGCACGCCGTCAGGAGGCCGGATGACCGCCGGAGCGTCCCGATGCCATCACGTGATCAGGCTGTAACCGCTCGTTCGACCAACGTGAGGGCGTGGTCCGGGAGTTCCCGCCGGTCCGCGGCGGCTCCGCTCAGCCAGTGCACCCGGGGGTCGCGCCGGAACCAGGAGTCCTGGCGGCGCGCGAAGCGCTTGGTGGCGCGGACCGTCTCCGCGCGTGCGGCCTCCTCGGTGCACTCCCCCGCGAGCGCCGCGAGGACCTGTTGGTAGCCGAGCGCGCGGGACGCCGTACGCCCTTCGCGCAGGCCCTGGCCGGCGAGTGTGCGCACCTCGTCGACGAGGCCGTCCGCCCACATCCGGTCGACGCGGTCCGCGATCCGCGCGTCGAGCTCGGGGCGGGCCACGTCGACGCCGATCTGCACGGTGTCGTAGACCGAGTCGTGGCCGGGGAGGTTGGCGGTGAAGGGGCGGCCGGTGATCTCGATGACCTCGAGGGCGCGGACGATGCGGCGGCCGTTGCTCGGCAGGATCGCCTTGGCCGCGTCGGGGTCGGCGGCGGCGAGCCGGGCGTGCAGGGCGCCGGACCCGCGCAGGGTGAGCTCCTCCTCCAGGGCGGCGCGCACGGCCGGGTCGGTACCGGGGAACTCCAGCTGGTCGACCGCACCACGCACGTAGAGGCCGGAACCGCCGACGAGGATCGGCCAGCGGCCCGCGGCGAGCAGGCGGTCGATCTCCGCGCGGGCGAGCTTCTGGTACTCGGCGACGCTGGCCGCGACCGTGACGTCCCAGATGTCGAGGAGGTGGTGCGGGACCCCGCCGCGTTCCTCGGGCGTCAGTTTGGCGGTGCCGATGTCCATCCCCCGGTACAGCTGCATCGAGTCGGCGTTGACGACCTCGCCGCCGAGCCGTTGGGCGAGGAAGACGCCGAGGTCGGACTTGCCGGCCGCGGTGGGGCCGACGACGGCGATGACTCGGGGGGTGATGGCTGCGCTACTCACGGTCCCAGTCTCCCAAACCGCGGACACCGCTCTCGAACGAGCTACGTGACAACGCGTTCCCGGGCTCGTTGCCTGCTTGCGAGGTTCTGGCCGTCCACCTGGGGCGCGCATCCCCGGGCGGCGCAATACGACGCTCCGGGCGGCGCGGAATTTCGCTCACACGAGTACGGTTTGGAGTAGAGATGGGCGTTTTTTCGAGGTTTCGCCGCAAGGCCAAGAGTGCCGACGAGACCCCGGCCAACGTGCCGGAAGCAGGTCTTCCGGTGGCCGGGGCCGACGCTGAGGCCGAGGCGGACAGCACGGCCGAGGCCGAGGACACGGCCGTAGCCGAGGAGAGCGGTGAGCCGAAGAAGGCGGCCGCGGCCGAGGGTGCGGACATCCCGAAGCAGCAGTCCGCAGACCAGGCGGCCGACAACGAGGCCGACGGCGCCCGCACGTAAGGCCGACCCACGGCCGCGAGAAAGAGGTGGCCCCATGGGCATCCTGGACAACCTGAAAGCGAAGCTCGCCCCGGCGAAGGACAAGGCCGCCGGCCTCGCCAAGGAGCACGGGGACAAGATCGACCACGGCCTGGACAAGGTCGCCAGGACGGTCGACCAGCGGACCAAGGGCAAGTACAGCGAAAAGATCCAGTCGGGCACCGGCAAGGCCAAGGAAGGCCTGCACCGGTTCACCGGCAAGGACGAAGGGACGCCGGGGACCGACAGCACCGGCACACCGCCGGCGCCGGGCGCCGGAGGGCCCAAGAGCCCGCCCGCGGGCTGAGTGAGTCCGTACCCACGCGTCAGGGGATCCACCGGGAGCCGAGCCAGGACCCGTACGAAGGGTCGAGGCCAGGCGCACACGCCGACGGCCGCGAGGCAGCACCATCGCCTCGCGGCCGTCGGCGTTCCACGCACCACGCGCGTGGCGGTGTTCACGACCAGGCGGCCACCAAGTACCCGACCCCGTAAGGCGCTTCGTCGTACAGCAGGGTGCCGCTCAGGTCCGCGTTCTCGGCGGCGCCCGCGAGCACCTGCCAGGGGGCGCGTCCCGCGGCCTTCAGTTCCTGGGCGAGCTCGGCGTCCAGGGCCAGAAGCGCGGGCACGTCCGCGGTGCCCAGGGCGCGGGCGGCCGCCGCGTCGAAGTCCGCGGCGCGCTCGTCGAGGTAGCCGGGTGCCTTGAGGGTGCGGCAGGCGCTGCCGTCGCCGAGTACCAGGAGGGCGAGCCGCTCGTCCGGCGCCGCGAGTTCCCGGCCTGCCGCCACGCAGCGGTCGGCCGACAGGGGTTCGCCCACGCCGAGGCCGGTGACCGGGGCGGCCGACCAGGTGGCGCGTTCCAGGAGCCAGGCGCCGACCGCGAGGGACGCCGGGAGCTGCCGTCCGCCGGCCGGTCCCGCAGCGTCCCGGCCCGTCGCTCCGAGGCGTACGTCGAGGTCCACGCCGAAGCCGCGGAAGCTGCCCGGGGTGCCTTCCGGGTACGGGCCGCGGTCGCTCTGTCCGGCCGGTCCGACGACGACGAGGCGGTCCGGGCGGGAGGCGGCGAGCACGGCGACGGCGTCGGCACAGGCGGCGCGGGCGTCGGCCAGTTCACCGGCGGCGCCCGCGGCGACCTCAGGGACCAGAAGCGGCGGACAGGGGCAGGCGGCTGCGGCTACGAGCATGATCGGCAGCGTAGCTGGCGGGGTACGGCGAGGTGTGCGGTGGGCATGCGCCGCCGCACGGATCACCAGGCACGCGCGCGTGGAGTGGTGCGTACGTGTGTGAGGGCCGTCCGGTACGGGCGCGCACCCGCGCGTGGGTGCGGCCCGTCCCGTACCGGGATCGTGCGGTCAATCGCAGCCACAGCCGGAGGGCGCCGGGGTCTGCTCCGGGGCCGGGGCGCCGATGGTCGGCAGGCCGAGCATCACGCCGGCCGGCTTGGCGGCCGCCTCTGTGGTGCGCTTCTGCCAGGCGTCGCCCGCGCGGGTGCGGCGCACGTCGAGGACGGGGCCCTCGGCGAGCAGGTGGTGCGGGGCCGCGTACGTGATCTCGACGCTGACCATGTCGCCGGGACGGACCTCGACGTCCGGCTTGGTGAAGTGCACCAGGCGGTTGTCGGGGGCGCGGCCGGAGAGGCGGTGGGTGGCACCGTCCTTGCGGCCCTCACCCTCGGCGACCATCAGGTCGAGGGTGCGGCCGATCTGCTTCTTGTTCTCCGACCAGGAGATCTCCTCCTGGAGCGCGGCCAGGCGCAGGTAGCGCTCCTGGACGACCTCCTTCGGGATCTGGCCGTCCATCTCGGCCGCGGGAGTGCCGGGGCGCTTGGAGTACTGGAACGTGAACGCGCCGGAGAAGCGGGCCTCGCGGACCGTGTGCATCGTCTGCTCGAAGTCCTCCTCGGTCTCCCCGGGGAAGCCGACGATGATGTCGGTGGAGATCGCCGCGTCCGGCATGGCGGCGCGCACCTTCTCGATGATCCCGAGGAAGCGCTCCTGGCGGTACGAGCGGCGCATCGCCTTGAGGACGGTGTCCGAGCCGGACTGGAGCGGCATGTGCAGCTGCGGCATCACGTTCGGCGTCTCGGCCATGGCGGCGATCACGTCGTCCGTGAAGTCGCGCGGGTGCGGCGACGTGAAGCGCACGCGCTCCAGGCCGTCGATCTTCCCGCAGGCGCGAAGCAGCTTGCTGAAGGCCTCGCGGTCACCAATGTCCGAGCCGTACGCGTTGACGTTCTGGCCGAGCAGGGTGATCTCCGAGACGCCCTCGGCGACCAGGGCCTCGATCTCGGCGAGGATGTCGCCGGTCCTGCGGTCCTTCTCCTTACCGCGCAGCGCGGGCACGATGCAGAAGGTGCAGGTGTTGTTGCAGCCCACGGAGATGGAGACCCACGCGGCGTACGCGGACTCGCGGCGGGTGGGCAGCGTCGACGGGAACGCCTCGAGGGACTCGGCGATCTCGACCTGCGCCTCCTCCTGGACGCGGGCGCGCTCCAGGAGCACCGGCAGCTTGCCGATGTTGTGCGTGCCGAAGACCACGTCGACCCAGGGGGCCCGCTTCACGATGGTGTCGCGGTCCTTCTGCGCCAGGCAGCCGCCGACGGCGATCTGCATGCCGGGCCGCTTGGTCTTCATCGGGGCGAGCCGGCCGAGGTTGCCGTAGAGGCGGTTGTCGGCGTTCTCGCGGACCGCGCACGTGTTGAAGACGACGACGTCGGCGTCGCCCTCCTCGTTGCCCTCGGGCGCACGTACATAGCCGGCGTCCTCCAGCAGGCCGGAGAGCCGCTCGGAGTCGTGGACGTTCATCTGGCACCCGTAGGTGCGCACCTCGTAAGTCTTCGCACTCATCTCGCAACCAGGGTAAGGGGTCGCCACGCGCGCGTGCCCGGCTGTTGCCGGGGTCGGGCGGAGGCGGGGGCGGCCGGGTC
>NZ_JAAAHS010000350.1 GCF_009908195.1 Streptomyces boluensis
GGATCAAATCGCGCCCCGAACCCCGCTCACCCCTTAGGCGCCCGCACCGAATCCCGAGTGATCAAGGGGCACTTGAGCCGGTGGGCCAACGTACGGTCCACCGGCTCACCCGCATCCGCCGCGTCAAGCAGCAACCGCACCGCCGTAGCCCCCATCTCCAGATGCGGCAGCGCGACCGTGGTCAGCGCCGGGACGAGGCGGTCCGCCATCTGGTCCTGGTCGTCGTAACCCACCACCGACAGCTCGTCCGGCACGTCGATGCCGAGCCGGGCCGCCGCGAGCAGTGCGCCCGCGGCGACCCGGTCGTTGGCGCACACCAGGCCCGTCGGCCGCTCGGCACGGTCCAGGACGCGCAGCGCCGCCGCGTACCCCTCGTCGATCTGCCAGCCCGCGCGCAGCACCCACTCCTCGCGTGCCTCGATGCCCGCCGCGCGCAGCCCGTCCCGGAAGCCGCGGGCCCGGTCGGACGCCGCGATGTTGTGCGCCTCGCCGCCGAGCAGCGCGATCTTGCGGTGGCCCGCCCCGATCAGCGCGTCCACCGCGGCGCGCCCCCCGGCGCGCTCGTGCGCCACCACCGAGGCGTACGAACCGGGCTCCCTCGGCAGGCAGTTGGCGAGTACGGCATGCTCCGGGTCGAGGCCACGGGGTACGGCGGTACGCCGCATCGACATCGCCGCGTACACCACCCCGTCGACCCGCCGGGCGCGCAGCTCCGCGACCGCCTCGGCCTCCGCCTCCGGGTCGAGCCGGGACTCCAGGAGCAGCACCTGGTGGCCGCGCTCCCGGGCCGCCTCCATCGCGCCGAGCACCATCCGGCCCGCGAACGGGCTCGTCGCGATCTCGTCGCTGAGCAGCCCGATCACCGCGCTGCGCCGCTTGCGCAGCGAACGCGCCAGTTCGTCCGGGCGGTAACCGAGCTCCCGCGCCGCCTTCTTGATCCGCTCCTGCGTCTCGGCGGACAGATTGCCCTCGGCCCGCCCGCTGAACACGAAGGAGACAGCGGCCCGCGACACCTCGGCCAACGCGGCGACATCGCGAGCGGTGGGGCGGTTCACGGCACGGCTCCTCGGTTCTGCGGAACGGCCCCGCCGGTCGACACGGGCCGCTGTGGACAGTATCTCCGGTGGCGGTACGGGATGGGCTTGGCGTACGGGGCGGTCACCGCCACGGCCGCCGCAGCTCCGGGCGCGGCTCCGGGCGCCGATAGGGTGGCGGCCGTCGGGTCAGGGTGTGCGGCGGGCGGGGGAGCAGGGTGGTCGCGATGAGCAGGGGCGAGAGCAAGGGTGCGGGCCGGCCGACCTCGCGGGATGTCGCGCGGCTCGCCGGGGTCTCGCACACCGCAGTCTCGTTCGTGTTCAACGGCCGCGCCGAGGGCAACCTCTCCGCGGACACCCAGGAGCGCATCAAGGAAGCCGCCGCCCGGCTCGGTTACCGGCCCAACGCCGTCGCCCGTGGCCTGCGCCGCAGCCGTACGGCCGTGCTCGGCATGGTCACCGACCACATCGCCACCTCGCCGTTCGCCGGAGCGCTCCTTCGCGGCGCGATGGAGACCGCCTGGGGTCGCGACCACCTGGTGCTCACCGTCGACTCCACCGGCGACCCGGCCAAGGAGGCCGCGGCCGTCGCCGAACTCCTCGACCGGCGGGTCGACGGCATCATCTACGCGGCCATGTCGCTGCGTTCCGCCCGCGTCCCCGAGGGCCTGGGCGCGACGCCCACGGTGCTGGCCAACTGCCTTGCCGAGGACGGTTCGCGGGCGGCCGTGATCCCCGCCGAGCGGGCCGGCGGCCGGGCCGCGGCCCGCCTTCTGCTCGACGCGGGGCACCGCAGGCTCGCCCTGGTCGGCGGCCTCGACGACATCGCGACCCCCGAACGGCTGCGCGGCTTCCGGGACGCGCTGCGCACGGTGGACCAACTCGCCCGCAAGGACTGGCTGTTGCGCTGCGGCGGCGAGATCTCCGCCGGGTACGAGGGCGCGCTACGGCTCCTCGACGGCGTACCGGCCGCCGAACGGCCCACCGGGATCGTCTGCTTCAACGACCGCGTCGCCGCGGGTGTCCTGCACGCCGCGAGCCGCCTCGGCATCGACGTACCGGGCGAGTTGTCCCTCGTCGGGTACGACGACCAGGAACACATGGCCGCCTTCCTCACCCCGGCCCTGACCACGGTGGCGCTGCCGCACCGGGCCATGGGGGAGACGGCGGCGGGGTTGCTGCTCGACGCCATCGAGGCGGGGGTGGAGCCGGTGGTCGAGGTGCGGCGCCTGGAGTGCCCGGTGGTGCTGCGCGGCTCGTTGGCGCCGCCGCGCCCGTAACGCCCGCCTGTCACGTGTTAGTTGGGTGCCGACATCCGCCCGACATTCGTCCGACATCCGCCTGACATTCGGGGATGAAGTATCTGTTCACCGACGCACGCTCGTACCGATCCCTTGACCTTTAACGAGTTAGGTCTACAGTCCTGCACCGGGAGCGCACCCGCTGGACGGGTTTTCCGGGACGAGAGGACGACGAAACATGCGTGCAATGAGCAGAAGGACCCTGATGCAGGCCGCGGCCGCGGGAGCCGTGGTGGCCGCGGTGCCCGCGGCGGTTGCAGCGGCCGAGGGCGGGGCCAACTCCCGCAAGAGTGCGGACAGTTACCGGTCCGAGTACCACTTCACCGTGCCCGACCAGTGGAAGAACGACCCGCAGCGGCCCATCTGGATCGACGGCGAGTACCTCTACTACTACCTCTACAACGCCGACTACCTGGCGGGTGGCACCACCACCGGCACCGCCTGGCGCCTCGCCACCAGCAAGGACCTGGTCTCCTTCACCGACCGGGGCATCGCCGTACCGAAGGACACCACGCCCAACGGCGACGTGTGGTCGGGCTGTGCGGTCGTCGACACGGACAACACCGCCGGTTTCGGCGCGGGTGCCGTCGTCGTCCTCGCCACCATGGCGCCCGACGAGACCAACTCCCAGGCCCAGTACCTCTGGTACTCCACCGACAAGGGCCGCACCTTCAAGAACCACGGCCTCGACCCGGCGCTCGCCAACCCGGGCGTGCAGGACTTCCGCGACCCCAAGGTGATCCGGGACGAGGAGCGCGACCGCTGGGTCATGGTGCTCGCCGAGGGCACCAAGGTCGGCTTCTACCACTCCGACAACCTCAAGGAGTGGACGTCCGTCGGCGGCTTCGTGAAGGAGGGCATCGGCCTCCTCGAGTGCCCCGACCTGTTCCGTATCCGTACCGCCGAGGGCACCTGGAAGTGGGTGCTCGCGGTGAGCGCCAACGGCAAGGCGGCCGGCCTGCCCAACACCTACGCGTACTGGACCGGCGGCTTCGACGGCACCACCTTCACCCCGGACGCCCCCGAACCGCTCTGGCTCGACCACGGCTTCGACTGGTACGGCGCGGTGACCTGGGAGAAGCGTGCGGCGGACGGCGCGGTGGACCCGGCGGTGCGGTACGCGATCGGCTGGATGAACAACTGGGACTACCCCAACACCACGCCCACCATCGACGCCGACGGGTTCAACGGCACCGACTCGATCGTCCGCGAGGTCACCCTGCACCGCGGCCCCTCCGGCGCGTACGAACTGCGGTCCCGGCCGGTGGCCGCGCTCGACCAGCATGTGACCCGCACCGTGGACCTCGGCGACGTGGAGGTCGACGGGCAGCTCGTCCTCGACTACACGGGCACCGCGTACGAGCTGCGCACCGAGATCACCTGGGACCAACTCACGGGCGCGGGCGTGCAGTTGCGGCGCTCCGGCGACGGCTCCCGGCACATCGACGCGGGCTTCCACGGCGACTACGCCTACGTGAACCGCAGGGGCGCCGCCAACCCGGACACGTCCGGCAAATATCAGGAGAGCAAGACCCCGTTCGACCCGGCGGCGCGGCGGATCACGCTGCGCGTCCTGGTCGACCGTACGACCGTCGAGATGTACGTCGACGACGGCCGGTACACGCACTCCATGGAGGCCTTCCCGTATCTCACCGACACGGGTCTCGCGCTGTACAGCGTCGACGGGAAGGCGGTGTTCCGGAACACCGTGGTGCGGGAGTTCGGGGTGTGAGGCGTGGCTGTGAGGCGTGCCTGTGAGGCGTGAGGTGTGGGGAGGCGGGGCGGTGGGGGACGCCCCGTCCTCACTCCTCGAAGTACGCGTCCAGGACCACATCGAGCTCCGTGGTCCAGCGCTTCAGGGTGGCCTTGTCCGGGGCCTGGACCTCGGCCGGGTAGGCGCGGCGGCCGAGGGTGTGGGCCGTGACGGTGAAGCGGCGGCCGAAGCGGGAGGTGGAGTGCTCCACCGCGCCGAGCTCGTCCCAGTCGAACTCCGCCTCCTGGTCGTCGAGCCGGAAGCGGAGGCCGGTGTGGTCGATGGTGATCGAGCCGCGGTGGTCACGGGCGTCGAAGGCGGGTCCGGCTTCCCGGACCTTCCCCGCCCCCGCCGCGCCCTCGGCGTCCCCGGTGTCCTTCGTGTCCTCGGCGTCCTCCGTGCTGTCGGCGGCACCCTCGTCGCTCGCGCCCACCGGTTCGGCCCCGGCTTCCGCTCCGGCTTCGGGCTCGGCTTCGGTGTCCGGAGCGGTGTCCGTGACTGTGTCCTTCGCGGCGCTCGTGTCCTGTTCGGCCTCGGCCTCCTTGTCCACCGGCGCGACGGGGGCGTCGGTGTCCACGGGCGCCACGGGCGCCACGGGCTTCGACGGAGTGATGCCGGGGATGTACCCGGGGTCCGTCGACGCGGCGTGCACGTGCAGGGGAGCGGCGTTCTCGTCTATGCGCTTTTCCACGGTGCGCAGTATGGCCGATGGACCTGTGCCGGTGACCACCCGGACCGGGGTCACGTCACCGGTGTCAGGTCATATCAGGAACCTGGGTCACGTCACCGGCGTACCGCTGCTCCGCTGCGACGGGATCGCGGCGGCGTCCAGCGGAACGGCGCCCTCCTGCTGAAGCGCGACGGTACGGGAGGGGGCCGGGACGCGGATGCCTTCGAGGCGGTAGCGCTGGTGGAGGCGCTTGATGAACTCGTGCTTGATCCGGTACTGGTCGCTGAACTCGCCGACGCCCAGAATCACCGTGAAGCCGATCCGGGAGTCGCCGAACGTGTGGAAGCGGACGGCCGGTTCATGCTCCGGGTCGGCGCCGTCGACGTCGGCCATCACCTCGGCGACGACCTCCATGGTGACCTTCTCGACATGCTCCAGATCGCTGTCGTACCCCACACCGACCTGGACGAGGATCGTCAACTGCTGTTCCGGCCGGGTGTAGTTGGTCATGTTGGTGCCGGACAGCTGGGCGTTGGGGATGATGACCAGGTTGTTGGAGAGGTTGCGTACGACGGTGTTGCGCCAGTTGATGTCGACGACATAGCCCTCCTCGCCGCTGCTCAGCCGGATGTAGTCGCCGGGCTGCACCGTCTTCGAGGCGAGGATGTGCACGCCCGCGAAGAGGTTGGCCAGGGTGTCCTGCAGGGCGAGCGCGACCGCGAGGCCGCCGACGCCGAGGGCGGTGATCAGCGGGGCGATGGAGACGCCCAGGGTCTCCAGGACCACGAGGACGCCGATGGCGAGGACCACGACCCGGGTGATGTTCACGAAGATCGTGGCGGAGCCCGCGACGCCGGTCCGGGACTGGGTGAACGACTGCACCGTGCCCGTGATCACGCGGGCCACGATCAGGGTGGCGACCAGGATGAGCAGCGCGCTCAGCGACTGGTTCACGACGGTGCGCACCGGCCGGGTCAGCGGCAGCGCGGAGGCACCGACGGCCGCACCGGCGATGGCCGCGGCCCACGGCGCGAGGGTGCGCAGCGCGCCCACGAGCACGTCGTCGCCGCGCCAGCGGGTGCGTACCGCGTGCCGCCCCAGCCAGCGCAGCGCGAGCCGCAGGAGCAGCCCGGCGGTGATGCCCGTGGCGAGCGCGACGGCGGCGAGTATCGCGTCGTGCGCGGTGAGGTCGCGGCTCATCGACCGCCTCCCGTGGCGCGGAAGTCATGGCACGCGGGGCGCGGTCCAGTCACGTGGTCACCTGCTCGTCTCTCGGCTGCGGCTGCGTGTCTCCGGGGGTGACCGGGTCGCACGGATGTGCCGGAAACGTGTGCATCACGTGCCGGGCGTACGGACGACTCGGGGAGACAGAGCGTCATCCTGCCGTACGCGTACGGGCGTTGAGACGCGGGGGGCCGGGGCTCGACGATCTTGCCGAGCCCCGGCCCCCCGATGCGTGCGCTCAGGCCGTCGCGATGGCCGGGTCGCTGACGCCCGGCTTGCCCGTCTCCACGTGTCCGGCGAAGCGGCGCAGGAACGTCGCGTCCGCCTCGGACGTGACGGTCACGTCGTACCAGCGCTTGCCCGCGTCCAGGGCGACGGTGTGCTCGACGGTCTTGCCCGGGGCCACCGTGAGGGTCTTGGCCGCGCCGCCGTACGCGTCGGTGAGGCTGAGCCGCGCCTCGGCGGTGCCCGCGTTGGTGAGGGTCAGGGCGAGGCTGCCGGTGGCGGCGACATGGCGGGCGGTGACCTCGGGTCCTGCGGTCGTGCCCGGACCCTTGAAGGCGCGCAGGAAGCCGTTCGGGCCGTGCACCGTCAGGTCGTACGCGCCGTCCGAGTACTCCGAGTTCCAGGTGTCGGAGACCGTCTTGCCCGCTTCGGCGGTGTACGTCCAGGGGCCGTCGGTGCGGTTGCCGGAGCGGACGTGGAACGTGCCGCCCGCCTTCTCGCCCGCGCTGCACGTCAGCGTGTACCGCCCGCTCGACGGGGTGGCCGCGCCGTCCACCCACGGGGCGTACGGCAGCGGGCGTGTGGGCCGCGAACCGGCCTCCTGCTTAGGGAGTTGGGGCTTGGCCGGCGGCTTCGGTACGTAGCTGTCGTGGCGTTCGTTGTCCGGCGGGCGGTAGCCGTCGGTGCCGGGCAGGTCGGCCGGGTCGGTGTCCTTGAGGCCGAAGTCGAAGGCCGAGGTCAGGTCGCCGCAGATGGCCTTGCGCCAGGGCGAGATGTTCGGCTCCGACACCCCGAAGCGGCTCTCCATGAAGCGCAGGATCGAGGTGTGGTCGAGCGTCTCCGAGCACACGTAACCGCCCGTCGACCAGGGCGAGACGACCAGCATCGGCACCCGCTGGCCGAGTCCGTAGGGCCCGGCGCCGTACGAGATGCTGCCGCCGTACGAGTCGAGGCTGGTGTCGACCGTGGAGCGGCCCTGGTCCGCGTCGGCCGGCGGGTACGGCGGCACCACGTGGTCGAAGTAGCCGTCGTTCTCGTCGTAGGTGATGAACAGGGCCGTCTTCGCCCACACCTCGGGGTTCGAGGTGAGCGCGTCCAGGACCTGCGATATGTACCAAGCGCCGTAGTTCGCGGGCCAGTTGGGGTGCTCGGAGAACGCCTCGGGCGCCGCGATCCAGGAGATCTGCGGCAGGTTCCCGGCCTTCACGTCGGCCTTGAGGTGGTCGAAGAAGCCGTCGCCCGCCTTGGCGTCCGTGCCGGTGCGGGCCTTGTCGAACAGCGGGTCGCCGGCCTTCGCGTTGCGGTACTTGTTGAAGTAGAGCAGCGAGTTGTCGCCGTAGTTGCCCCGGTAGGCGTCGTCGATCCAGCCCCAGCCGCCGTCCGCGTCCAGGCCGTCACCGATGTCCTGGTACACCTTCCAGGAGACCCCGGCCGCCTCAAGACGCTCGGGGTACGTGGTCCAGTCGTAGCCCGCCTCCTGGTTGCCGAGTACGGGGCCGCCGCCCTGGCCGTCGTTGCCGGTGTGCCCGGAGAACATGTAGTAGCGGTTGGGGTCGGTGGCCCCGATGAACGAGCAGTGGTACGCGTCGCAGACGGTGAACGCGTCGGCGAGCGCGTAGTGGAACGGGATGTCCTGACGCGTCAGATGGGCCATCGTGCCCGCCGACTTCGCCGGTATCCACTGGTCGTAGCGTCCGTTGTTCCAAGCCTTGTGCCCGCCCGCCCAGTCATGGTCGAGGCCGGCGATGAACTGCATGCCGAGGTCCTCCGCGTCCGGGTGGTACGGGAGCACCTCCTTGCCGCCGTCGGGCTGGTGGAACACGGACTTGCCGCTCGGCAGCGTCACCGGG
>NZ_JAAAHS010000351.1 GCF_009908195.1 Streptomyces boluensis
GGCGCGGGGTGTCGTCGTGGCCATGGCTGCACCCTGACCCGCGCGGGGCGGGCAGCGGGTCCGGCCACACCGGGACGTGCGCCGAACGGGTGGCCCGCGCGGGCCACCCGTCCGTCCGGGTCAGCCGACGACCGTCCAGGTCAGCTGACCATGTCCTTGCGGTCAGCTCACGATGTCCTTGCGGGTGAAGCCGCGGAACGCGAGCGCCACCAGGATCACCGCGTACGTCACGGAGACCGCGGTGCCCTGGATCATGCCGCCCCACTCGGGGGTCGGCTGGAGGGCGTCTATCCACGCGAACTGCCAGTGCGCGGGCAGTACGTCGCGCCAGCCGCCGAGTGCCTCGACCGCGTCCAGGACGTTGCCGATGATGGTCAGGCCGACGGCGCCGCCGACCGCGCCGAGCGGGGCGTCGGTCTTGGTGGAGAGCCAGAACGCGAGGCCCGCGGTGACCAGTTGGGACGCGAAGATGTACCCGACGACCACGAGGAGGCGCAGCGCGGAGTCGCCCGCGGCGAGGCCGCCGCCGGTCGGGAGTTCCAGCGGCCCCCAGCCGTACGCCACCGTGCCCACGGCGAGGGCGATCAGCGGCATCAGGAGCATGGCGGCGGCGCTCAGGCCGAGCGCGACCGCGAGTTTGCTCCAGAGCAGCCGGGCGCGGGGCACGGGTGAGGCGAGCAGGTAGCGCAGGGACGACCAGCTGGCCTCCGAGGCGACCGTGTCGCCGCAGAACAGCGCGACGGGGACGACAAGAAGGAAGCCCGCCGAGACGAACAGGCAGGTCGCGGCGAAGTTCGCGCCGGACTCGGTGGCGACCTGCATGAGGGTCGCACCGCGCCGCGCGTTCGCCTCCGGGGTGCCGCCGATGGCGAAGGCGGCGACCAGGATCAGCGGGAGCACCGCGAGGATGCCGCCCATCACCAGGGTGCGGCGGCGGCCCAGTTGGCGTTGCAGCTCGACCCGCAGGGGCAGGGTGCGTCCGGCGCGGTAGCCGGGCGCGGCGTCCACGGCGGCGCTCATGCCGGGTCTCCGATCAGGGTCAGGAAGGCGTCCTCGAGCCTTCGGTGCGGGCCGACCCCGGTGACCGGGACGTCGAGCCTGAGGAGCTCGGCGAGGAGTTCGGCCACGGTGGCGCCGTCGAGCCGGACGAGGACGCCGCCGTCGGTGGCGACGGCCGAGAGCACGCCTTCGAGCGCGTTGATCTTCTCGACGAGCACGGGCTCGGGCGGCTGTTCCGTGGAGACCAGGAGGGTCTGGCCCGAGCCGACGATCTCGTCGACGGGACCGGCCTGGACGAGCTTGCCGTGGTCCATGACCACGAGGTGCGTGCAGGTCTGCTCGACCTCGGCGAGGAGGTGGCTGGAGACGATGACGGTGCGGCCCTGTGCCGCGTACCGGATCATCACCTCGCGCATCTCGCGGATCTGGGGCGGGTCGAGGCCGTTGGTGGGTTCGTCGAGGATCAGCAGGTCGGGCAGGCCGAGCATGGCCTGGGCGATGGCGAGGCGCTGCCGCATGCCCTGCGAGTACGTACGCACGGCGCGGGCGAGGGCGTCGCCGAGGCCGGCGATCTCCAGGGCCTCGTCGATGTGCGCGTCCTCGGCGGGGCGGCCGGTGGCGGCCCAGTAGAGCCGGAGGTTCTCGGCGCCCGACAGGTGCGGCAGGAAGCCCGCGCCCTCGACGAACGCGCCGACCCGGGAGAGCACCGGGGCGCCGGGCCTGACGGCGTGCCCGAAGACGCGGATCTCGCCGGCGTCCGGGGCGATCAGGCCCATCAGCATCCGCAGGGACGTGGTCTTGCCCGCGCCGTTGGGACCGAGAAGCCCGAGTACCTGGCCCTGCTCCACGCGGAAGGAGAGGTCGCGCACCGAGTACCGCTCGGACTTGCCGTACTTCTTGCTCAAGTCGGTGATCTGCAGCGGGACTTCGGCGAGCTTCGGGTCCGGGGGTGGCGGGGTGGTGCGGCGGCGCGCGGTGAGCAGCAGTCCGGCCGCGACGGCGAGGGCGCCGAGCGGCAGCCACCACACCCAGGCGGGCAACGTCGCGGCCTGCGTCTTCAGCTCGGGCACCGTGGGCACGTCGAGACCGCCGTCGAGGGTGACGCTGTACGTGGCGGGGGCGGCCGGTGAGGCGTACCCGAGGTCGGTGGAGGCGAGGACGAGGCGGAGTCGGTGCCCCGCGCGTACCTCATGGTCGATGGCGGGGAGGGTGACCTCCACGTCCTTGCCGCGCTTCGCGTCCTCGACCCGGATCGGTGCGACGAGCTGGGAGGGCAGCACGCTCTGCCGGCCGTCGGGCCCCACGTCGTACACCTTGCCGAAGAGGACCGCGTCGTCCCGGTCGGACTTCACGTGCAGCGTGGCGGTGGGTGAGCCGGTGATGCGCAGGTCGCTCTTGAGGGGGGCCGAGTCGAAGGCGGCGTGCTGGCCGGGGAAGTCGGTGGAGAGGCCGCCGAGGCCGAGGGAGGAGAGCTGGGTGAGACCGCCGGTGAGTCCGGGGACGTTGGAGATCGCGGGCGGGCTCGAACCCGCCGGGTTCTCGAAGGACTTGGTGCCGCCGCGCAGGGCGAAGGTGCGCCGTCCGCTGTCCAGGCCCGCGTACTCACCGTCGGTGGCGCCGCGCAGTTGGGCCCTGCCGTCGGTGGAGTCGACGCCTCCGGTGCGGGTGACGCGGAAGGGGGCGCCGGTGTCGGCGGACTTGTCGTCCTTGAGGTACCGGTCGAACCAGGCGCCGACGCGGCCCTCGATCCGGCCGAGCTCCATGTCGCCGCCGTCGTGGCCGCCCGCGATCCAGTCGACGGCGACGGGTGCGCCGTTGTCCCCGATGGTGCGGGCCATGGCGTCGGCGTGGGAGAGCGGGAAGAGGGAGTCGGTCTGGCCCTGCATGATCAGCGTGGGTACGTCGATCTTGTCGCCGACGGCGCTCGGACTGCGGGCCTCCAGGAGTTCGCGGGCCTTGTCGTCGGGCTTTCCGGCCTCGGCGACGCGGTTGTACATGGCGCAGAGCTGCGGCTCGAAGGCCTTGCAGCCGCCGCCGGTGGACAGGAACATGCCGGCCCAGAGCTTCTTGAACACCCCGTCGGGGAACAGCGCGTCGGCGAGGTTCCAGTAGGTGATCGCCGGGGCGATCGCGTCGACGCGGTCGTCGTGTCCGGCGGTGAGCAGGGAGACCGCGCCGCCGTACGAGGCGCCGGTCATCCCGACGAGCGGGTCGCCGTCGGACTGCAGCTGGACCTCGGGCCGCTTCGCCAGCCAGTCGATGAGCCGGGAGGCGTCGGCGACCTCGGCCTTCGGGTCGTTGAGCCCGATCCGGCCGCCGGACGTGCCGAATCCGCGCGCGGACCAGGTCAGTACGGCGTATCCGTCGGCGGCGAGCTTCTCGGCCTGGGCGCGGACGTCGTTCTTGCTGCCGCCGAAGCCGTGCCCGATGAGCACGGCGGGGCGCTTGGTGTCGCGGTCCCCCGAGGTGAAGTACGAGGTGTCGATCCGCACCCCCTCACCCATGGGCAGGGCCCGGTCCTCGCGGTGCACGGCGGGTGCGTCGTCGGTGGCGGCGACGGCGGTCCAGGTGCCGGCCCCGGCGAGCACGGCGACGGCGGCCACCGTCGCGAGCAGCCGCCGTCCGCGCAGCCGGGTCCGGAGCCGTCCGGACCCTGACGTATCTCGGCGAATCATGCGTTCAACCGTACGGGTGGCGACTGACAGCCGGAGCAACCGGCAGGTGGAACCTGCGCACCTCCCCGGGTCGTACATTCCGAGCCCCGCATACCGCAGCCGTGGTACGTGCTGCTTGACCACGGAGTGCGGGTGAGGCCCCGCTCAGGGACCCCGTTCAGCGGCCCCGCTCAAGGCTCCGTGCGACGCCGCCGCTCCGCGCGGTGGGTCAGCGCCGCGATGACGCGCTGCCACGCCGGGGACGCCTCGGAGATCCGGGACGAGACCAGGTTCACGTAACCGGCCCGCTCACCGTCGCCCTCGTGCGCGGCCTCGTACGCGGCCTCCCAGGCGTCGAGTTCGTCGATGAGCCCGTCGAGGCGCGGGTCCCGCGGATCCCAGTCGACCGCCTGGTCGCAGGCGAGGAGGAGCCGTACCGTCTCGGGGTCGTCGAGGCCCGCGTTCTTGGCCCGGACCCGCTCCGGCACGAGCTGCGGGTCCAGGGCCCGCATCAGGATCCACGCGTCGCGTTCGAGGCGTACCCGGCGCTCGCTGACCCCGAGGCCGCGCATCCGGTCCAGGACGGCGACCACCTCGGGAGGCAGAACGAGCCTTTCGCCACTGTCCAGTTGGGCGATCCGGCGGCGGTACTCGGTGAGCTCGTCGACCTTGCGCCGCAGTCCCGCGTCGATGTCCGCGACGGCCGCGGCGAACTCGGCGGGCCGCGCCCGCAGCAGCGCGCCGATCCGGGCCAGCGGCACCCCGGCGTCGGCGAGGGTCCTGATCCGGATGAGGTCCACCGCCGCCTGCGCGCTGTAGCGGCGGTAGCCGGAGGCGTCCCGCTCGGGCTCGGGCAGCAGGCCGACGTGGTGGTAGTGGCGCACGGTGCGCACCGTCACGCCCGCGGTCTCCGCGAGCCGGCCGATCGTGAGCACCGTCCCCCTCGGGTCCTCGTACGACGTGGCCGTGTCCTCGTACGACACGGTCGGCCCGAGTCTATGCGCGCGCCTGTTCGACCACGTCGCGGACCGCCCGCACCACCGCGTCGGGGCGGTCGAAGCAGAGCCGGTGGTGGGCGGTGTCGGAGAGCACCCGCTGCTCGCCGCGCGAGACCGCGCGCACCAGGGCCGCGTCGAGGCGCGTCCGGCCCTCGTGCATCTCCCGCAGCGTCCGCTCCGGCGTCAGCGCCCGCTGGCCGGGGTCGGTGCCCACCACCGTGAGCGCGATCAGCGGGACGTCGGGAAAGCCGGGCCCGGCCCGCAGTTCGGCGGCGAGCGCGGCGAGGCCTGTGCGCTCACCGATGCCCGCGTCGGTCCACGCGTCGCTGTCCTTCGCGGCGAGCAGCGGCAGCCGTATGTGCTCCGGGTAGCCGGCGAGCAGCTCCTCCCGCATCGCGCCGAGAGCCGGGCGCATCCGGTCCAGCTGCTCCCGGTCCGGGCCCATCCGCTCGACCTCGGCGAGGGCCGCCTCGGCCGGCATGTAGGCGTCCCAGTCGTGGTGGAAGGCGTCGAGGCGGACGAGCCCGGCCACGTCCCGCGGGTACAGCTGCGCGAACCGGTGCGCGTAGAAGCCGCCGAGGGAGTGCGGCACCAGGACGTAGGGGCCGGGAATCCGTTGTGCGCGCAGGAGTTGGCGCAGTTCCACGGCGACCGCCCCTGCGGTGCGGGGCAGCGGCAGCGGGTCGCTGTAGCCGGTGCCGCCGCGGTCGTACACGACGGCCGTGCTGAACCGCGCGACCTCCTGCTGTACGCCGAAGTAGTCGAGCCCTACCGCCCCGGCGCCCGGCAGGAACACCACGGCCGGTCCGCCGCTGCCCGACCGGTGTACGTGCACACGGCGGCCGTCGATCTCCTGGAACTCCCCGACCGGCGGCGCGAACCGGGCCGCCGGGGATGTGCTGTTGTCCGTCATGCGGCCAGGCTCCAACCCTGACGCAGGGTCAAGGTCAAGCGGCGCGGCACACCAGCACGAGCCCCCGTCCGCGCGCGGCGGACGGGGGCTCGTGTCAGGTGGAGGAGCGGCGCCTCAGTGGTTGCGCGGGAAGCCGAGGTCGACGCCCGCCGGGGACTCCGCCGGGTCGGGCCAGCGGGTGGTGACGACCTTGCCGCGGGTGTAGAAGTGCGTGCCGTCGTTGCCGTAGATGTGGTGGTCGCCGAAGAGGGAGTCCTTCCAGCCACCGAAGGAGTGGTAGCCCACCGGCACCGGGATCGGCACGTTCACGCCGACCATGCCGGCCTCGACCTCCAGCTGGAAGCGGCGGGCGGCGCCGCCGTCCCGGGTGAAGATCGCGGTGCCGTTGCCGAACGGCGAGGCGTTGATGAGCGCGAGGCCCTCCTCGTACGTCTCGGCGCGGAGGACGCACAGGACCGGGCCGAAGATCTCGTCCTTGTACGCGTCGGCCGTGACCGGCACCCGGTCGAGCAGCGACAGGCCGATCCAGTGGCCGTCCTCGAAGCCGTCGACGGTGTACCCGGTGCCGTCGAGGACGACCTCGCAGCCCTGCTCCTTGGCGCCGTGCACGTAGGAGGCGACCTTGTCGCGGTGCGCGGCGGTGATCAGCGGGCCCATCTCGGAGGCCGGGTCGTTGCCGGGGCCGATCTTGATCTTCTCGGCGCGCTCGCGGATCTTGGCGACCAGCTCGTCGCCGACCTCGCCCACCGCGACGACCGCGGAGATCGCCATGCAGCGCTCACCGGCCGAGCCGTACGCGGCGGAGACCGCAGCGTCGGCGGCCGCGTCCAGGTCGGCGTCGGGCAGCACCAGCATGTGGTTCTTCGCGCCGCCGAGCGCCTGCACCCGCTTGCCGTTGGCGGCGGCGGTGGTGTGGATGTACCGGGCGATCGGGGTCGAGCCCACGAAGGACACGGCGGCCACGTCGGGGTGTTCGAGGAGGCGGTCGACGGCCACCTTGTCGCCGTGCAGGACGTTGAAGACACCGTCGGGGAGGCCCGCCTCGGTGAGCAGCTCCGCGATCTTCAACGCGGCCGAGGGGTCCTTCTCGGACGGCTTGAGGACGAACGTGTTGCCGCACGCGATGGCGATGGGGAACATCCACATCGGCACCATGGCCGGGAAGTTGAACGGCGTGATGCCCGCGACCACACCGAGCGGCTGCCGGATCGAGGCCACGTCGACCCGGCTGGACACCCCGGTCGACAGCTCGCCCTTCAGCTGCACGGTGATCCCGCAGGCCAGGTCGACGATCTCCAGGCCGCGCGCGACCTCACCGAGCGCGTCCGAGTGCACCTTGCCGTGCTCGGCGGTGATCAGTTCGGCGATGGCGTCGCGGTTGGCGTCGAGCAGGGCACGGAACTTGAACAGGACCGTGGTGCGCTGCGCGAGCGAGGACAGCCCCCAGGACGCGTACGCCTCCTTGGCCGCGGCGACCGCGGCGTCCACCTCCTCGACCGAGGCGAAGTCGACGCGGGTGGTGACCGCGCCGGTCGCCGGGTCGGTCACGGGCCCGGTGTTCCCCGACGTGCCCTCGACAGTCTTGCCGCCGATCCAGTGGTGCACGGACTTCGTCATGGTGTACAGCTCCCTCGCGGTTCCTCACAGATGGCGGCGGCACGTGGTGCGCCCGCCGTGCCCCTCTACAGATGGCTCTGCAGAAGCTCTGCAGATGGCTCTACAGATGGCGGCGGCGCGACCGTGCCTGCCGGTCGTACTCCTCGCGGGCCTCGACCGCCGCCGGGCGGTTCGCGGTCGCGGCCACCGGAACATCCCACCACGCCTGCGCGGGCGGCACGCCCGACACTGTGTCTGCCGTTTCCGTCTCCGTATAGACACATGTGGGCACCTCGGAACGTCTCGCTTCGGCGAGCGCTTCTCGCAGGTCACGGACCGTTTTCGCGCGCAGCACCCGCATCCCGAGCGAGGCCGCGTTGGCGGCCAGGTCGACGGGCAGCGGATCCCCGGTGTACGTCCCGTCGGGGGCCCGGAAGCGGTACGCGGTGCCGAACCGCTCGGCACCCACGGCCTGCGAAAGCCCTCCGATGGACGCGTACCCGTGGTTCTGCAGGATCACCACCTTGACGGGCAGATGTTCCTGTACGGCCGTGACGATCTCGGTGGGCAGCATCAGATACGTGCCGTCGCCGACGAGCGCCCACACCTTCCGCCCGGGTGCGGCGAGCGTGACCCCGATCGCGGCCGGGATCTCGTATCCCATGCAGGAGTAGCCGTACTCGACGTGGTACTGCAGCGGGTCACGGGCCCGCCAGAGTTTGTGCAGGTCGCCTGGGAGGGAGCCGGCGGCGTTGATCAGTACGTCGGTGTGGTCGGCCAACTCGTCGAGCACGCCGAGGACTTGGGCCTGGGTGGGGCG
>NZ_JAAAHS010000352.1 GCF_009908195.1 Streptomyces boluensis
CGTCCAGCCCTCACGCCCACCCCAGAGCGAACACCGCGAACCCCGCCGCGAGCACCCCCGCGGCCGCGCGCCGGACCCGTGCGCCGCGCGTGCCCGTACCCCACGGCTCCTCGAAGCGGCGCGCGTACCGCCCGACCGCCACGAGCAGCACCGCGAACACCGGGAGCCACAGGGCCCGCGCCGCGATCCAGGCGGGCGAGTCGGGGGCCGTCGTCAGGCCCGCGACCTCGCCGGACGTCGCCCCCGTGGCCGCCGCCGCGAACATCGCCGTCTGGTGCCAGCACAGAATCGTCATCGCCGACAGGTTGATCACCACGACCGGCGCCCACAGCGCGGGCCGCCGGAGGAGCGCGCCGATCCGGTCGCGAAGGAGGATCGCCGCACCGCTCTGCGCCGCCGCGAGCGCGAGCACAAGGAGCGACGGCGGATGCGAGTTGGTGCGGACCTCGCCCGGTACGCCGACCATCGACGCCGGGTAGTGGAAGGCGAGCAGCAGCACCGCGAACAGGGCCGCGCCGCCGAGCAGCAGCAGCCACGCGCCGCGCCTGCCGAGCCGCTTCTCGCCCCAGCAGACGCCCAGTTGGTAGGCGAACATCCAGCCCGGCAGGATGTTCAGGACGCTCAGCCAGGACGGTACGGCGTCCGCGTACGGCCCGTAGCGCAGCAGGTCCACGGCGGCGACCGTGCCGAGCAGCGGCACTGCCGACCAGGCGCCGAGGCGCCGCGCGGCGCGTACGCAGAGCGGGGTGAGCGCCGTGATCACCGTGTACACGCCCACGAACCACAGCGGTTGGATCACCAGCGTCGAACCGGTGCGCAGGGTGTCGCCCGGCACGCCGAGCGCGGCGAGCAGCGGGATGAGCAGCGCCCACACGGCCGTGACCCCGAGCACCGGCCGCCCGAGCCGTGCCACCCGCCCGCGCAGCCACCCGGCCGTCGACCCGCCGCGCTCCCTGGTCCGGCGGTACGAGAGCACCGAGGCGTAGCCGCCGACCAGGAAGAAGATGCCGAGCAACTGCAGGAACCAGCTCAGCGGCGCGAGGAAGCCGAGCGCCGACAGCGGGCTCGCGTTGTGCAGCGCGCCGCCCGCGTCGAGGGTGAACCCGCCGAGCAGCCAGTGCCCGGCCGGCACCGCGAGCAGGGCGAGCGCCCTGAGCCCGTCGATGGCACGGTCGCGGTGCGCGGGCGTACGGGCGTCGATGGACGCGGCCGTACGGTGCAGGGCCCGGCGGGCCGAGCGCAGCGGCGCGGGGCGGCGCACGGGCGTCAAGTGCCGTGGCGACGGGGCGAGTTCGGCGTACGTCATGGCGTGTCCTTCGAGTGGGAGGCGGGGCGGCGCGGGGGTCAGCGCGCGGTGCCGAGGGCGATGCGGGCGAAGGTGCGCAGCGAGTCCGTGCCGGGGGCGAAGTAGCCGGTGTGGCCGTCGGCGTCGGCGGACGGGACCCGTCGGGCGCCGAAGGCCGGGTCGGCGGGGTCGGTGCCGTGGCCGAGGCCGAGGAGTTCGACGTGCGGGACGTTGTCGATCCAGTCGCCGGGGTCCTTCGCGGCCCACACCCGGGCCGTGCTGCCCAGGTCGGCGGCGCGGTCCGCGCGCATGCCGGGGGAACCGGCCACGACCAGGTCGGCGGCGGGGGTGTCGGCGGCGGCGAGGCCGCACACCACCGAGCCGTAGCTGTGGCAGAACAGCGCCGGGCGCGGCGCCCCCGAGGCCACCAGGCCCTGCGCGAACCGGGCGAGTCGTGGCGCACCAGCCGCCGCGAGCCTGCCGGTGGCCGCGTCCGGGCCGAGCCCGACCGGGGTGGTGTACCCGGCCCAGGCGATCACGGCGGAGCGCTGCCCGGTCGCGGCGTACAGCGAGCGGCCCATGCCGGCCGGGGTGCCGTACCGGTCGGTGGTGCGGTCGAAGGTGTCCAGGTCGATGTCGGAGCCCGGCACGATCACCGAGACGTGCCCGGCGCCCGCCAGATCGCCGTACACCTCGGCCACCTGCCCCCGGCCGCGCGGGTCGAAGGCGAGGATCTGCCGTCCGTGGCCGAGGAGTTGGCCGTACCGTCCGGCGCGGGCGCGGGCCGCCGTACGGTCCTGGGAGGGCAGCGAGCGGTCCCCGGCACGGACCAGCTGCTTGTCCCGCTCGCCGCGCAGCGCACGGGAGTTGGCCTCGTACCGCAGGCCGACGGGGGCGCCGTCGAGGTTGCCGACGACGAGCGGGTGGCGGGCGGCGAGTGCCTCCCGCTGCGCCGGACTCAGACCGGCGAAGAACCCGGCGACGCGGGCCGGCGAGGCGGTCGCCGGGTCGGGCAGCGGGCGCCCGAGGTCACGGTCGGCGCGCCATGAACTGACGCCGGGGACCGGGCTGTTGACGGCCGTCTGCTCACTGCCGACGGCCCACCCGGCACTGCCGGCCACCACCGCGGCGGTGAGCGCGGCGGCGACGAGCGTCCGCCGCCCACGGCCCTTCGTACGCGTGGTGGCCGTCTGTGTGTGCCGACCCATGGCCGTCTCCCTCGTCCCGTCCGTCTCGCTGACGGGATGGAAGGTAGGAAGACGGCCTGCGGCCGGGCGTCACACCGGGGAGCCAACTCGCGGGTGCTACCGGGGTCTTGGCGGGTGCAGGGAGGTGCTACCCCAGTAGGGGGTGCCCGGCGGAGAGTCGGTTCAGCCCGCGTCGCCGGGGGCCACGAGCCCCGACTCGTACGCGAAGATCACGGCCTGGGCGCGGTCGCGCAGGTCGAGTTTGGCGAGCACCCGGCCGATGTGGGTCTTCACGGTCTGCTCGGCGAGCACGAGCCGCCCGGCGATCTCCTGGTTGGACAGGCCGCGGGCGATCAGTTCGAGCACCTCGGTCTCACGCGGCGTCAGCCCGTTCAGCCGGAGCGACGGGTCCTTGCGCGGTACGGGTCCGCGCTGCGCGAAGTCCGCGATGAGCCGCCGCGTCACCGACGGCGCGAGCAGCGCGTCCCCGGAGGCCACCACGCGTACCGCCGCGATCAGGTCGGCGGGCGGCGCGTCCTTGAGCAGGAACCCGGAGGCACCGGCCCGCAGCGCCTCGTACACGTAGTCGTCCACGTCGAAGGTGGTGAGCATCAGGACCTTCGGCCGGTGCACGACGCCCGGTCTGGGGCCTCCCCGGCCGGAGGCTGGGGAAGGGTCGAGCAGCGCGCGGGCCGCCGCGAGGCCGTCCATCTCGGGCATCCGCACGTCCATCAGGACCACATCGGGGTGCGTGGACCGGCTGGCCTCGACGCCCTGCCGGCCGTCGGGTGCCTCACCCACCACGTCGATGTCGCTCTGCGCGGCGAGCAGCGCGGCGAAGCCCGCCCTGACCATGGCCTGGTCGTCGACGATGAGCACACGGATGGTGGCGGGGGTGACGGGGCTTGTCACGGGGCACCCTTCAAAGCGTCGCCGCCACGCGCGCTGTCACCGCTACGCAGCGGAAGCCGGGCCGCGACGCGGAAACCGCCGTCGGGCAGCGGGCCCACGTCGAGCGAGCCGCCGGTCAACCGTACGCGCTCGCGCATCCCGACCAGGCCGTGCCCGGTGCCGCTGTGTTCGAGGGGCGTCGTCGGCTCGGTGGCCGGTCCGTTGACGACGAGGACCAGCAGATCGGTGCCGTCGGCCCGCACCGACACCTCGGTACGGGCGCCCGGCGCGTGCCGCACCACGTTGGACAGCGCCTCCTGCACGATCCGGTACGCGGACAGCTCCACGGCCTGCCCCGCCTCGCCCACATCGGCGGCGAGCGCCAACTCGGCGGGCACACCGGCCCGTACGGTCGCCTCGACCAGCTGCTGCAGCCGGTCGAGGCCGGGCTGCGGGGCGCGCTCGCCCTGCGCGTCCTCGCTGCGCAGCACCGCGAGCAGCCGCCGCATCTCGCCGAGCGACTCGCGGGCGCTCGCCGCGATCGTGGCGAACTCCTCCTGCGCCGCGTCCGGCAGCCCCTGGATGCGGTACGGCGCCGAGTCCGCCTGGACGGTGATCACCGACATGTGGTGGGCGACCACATCGTGCAACTCCCGGGCGATCCGGGCCCGTTCCTCCAGGAGGGTGCGCTGCGCCCGCTCGGCCTCGCTGATCGTCTCCTGCACGACGAGCCGCCGCTGCGCCTCGCCACGGGCGCGCAGCGCGTAGGTGAGGACGAGGACCACTCCGCTGAGTACGAAAAGCAGCAGCTGCGAGCCGTCGCTGCGCTCCTGCGAGACCAGCTCGAAGACGATCCCGGCGAGACCGGTCGCCAGCCAGACGGCGACGAGGGTACGCCGGGACTCGCGCAGCCCGAGCAGCACCATCAGGGGCAGATAGCCGACGACGACCATCGGCGTCCACGGCCAGGAGCGCCCCGGGGTACCGTCCGCGCCGAGCAGCGCGACGGCCCCGAGTACGTCGGCGGTGCCGACGATCCACCAGGCGGGCAGCGGCCGGGTGACGGCGAGCAGCAGCGGCGCGGTCTGCGCGGTGGCGACGGCCCCCGCGATGGCACCGGCCTGTTGGTAGTCCTGGACGAGCACGGTGACGGTGACGGGCAGCAACGTGGCGACAAAGCCGAACACGACGATGTACGGCAGATACCGCACCCACAGCCTGGTAGCCCCGGCGAACGGCACTTCCCCGGATCGCGCGGGAGTGGCAAGAGCAAGCCCGAGCTCCCGCAGCCCGTCGCGCAGCCCGTCCCGCAGGTCAGCGAACCGATCGGAGCCGAGGGGCGCCTCGGAAGGCGTGGGTGATTTCTCCATGACCAGCTCAGCGTAGGCAGGCGAGACGGGTCACGCCGTCATACCGGGGGATGGAGGTGCGGGTGCTACCGGGGTATGACGAGCGAGGCTCACGCCCGAGCCCGCCCGCAATATTCAGCCCGTCCGGCGCTTGAGGACGAGCCCGGAGGGCGATGGAAGCCCCTCCGGCGTGTTGAGGAGCGGGGGTCTGGGGGCGGAGCCCCCTGGGGGTACGCACAACGACAGCCACCTCACCCCCCAACAACTCAAAGCTCAGCCAACAACTCCGCCTTCTTCGAAGAAAACTCCGCATCCGTCAACAGCCCCGCAAGATGCAACTCCCCGAGATGCCGAATCCGGTCCGCGATATCCGCGGGATCGCGCCGAGCCGGCGGCCGGGGCTCATCCCGCTGCCCACCCCCACCACTACTGCGCACCGCATCAAGCACAGCCGCCGCGAACGGCAACGACTCGTGCACCGGCCCGTACCCGAGCCCGAAGACGACCGCGGCCGGGTCCTGGTCGGCCTGCGCGGGCTGCGAGACACCTGGTGTGCGCCGAAGAAGCCGCAGGTGCCCGTCGAACACCTCGGGGGAGCGCCACTCGACATCGGCGAGGTCGCGTACCGCGAAACTCTGGTCGCCCGCCTTCCACTTGGCGGACGAGGCGCCGGTCCAGAACCAGCGGTACGAGACCGTCTTACCGTCGAAGGACGCCTTGCCGTCGTACGCCTTGAACTGCGCGGGCCCCTCGGGCGGGGCCACGAGGAAGTCCTCCGCGTCGTACGCCGGACCGAGCAGCGGGCGCAGCTCGTCCGCGTAGTACTCGGCGAGCGTCTCGCGTTCGGCGGGCAGCACCAGGCGGTAGGGGTCGCTGCTGTCCTTCAACTGCCCGGCCGCGGCCGCCATCAGCGGATCCGCGCCGGGTCTCGGCACGGCGTGCAGCACCACCGTCCCGCGTTTGCCAGGAGTGAGGGTCACCGCCGCCAACGCCTCGTGGGGGATGCGGCGTTCACCGAGTGCCTGGAACAGCTTCGGTGTCCTGATCCCCCGTTCGAAGCGGATGAGCACGGAGTCCGAATCGAACTCCCAGGCGGCATGAAATCCGGCCAGTACATCACCCATGCGGCTCATCGTATGCGCCGCGAGGGCCGAAGTCCCCCCTCGAAGCCGTCCCGCTCGTGGGGAGGGCGACGGATTTCTACGCGCGTCAGGCCGGGACGGAACCGGAAGAAACATTCCGGCAGTCACCGCCACCGCCCGCGCAACTCACGTCCTGGTACGCGCCGACGCCGATCCGGGCGAAGTTGCGCAGGCTCTCGGTGCCCGGCTGGAAGTAACCGGTGTGCCCGATCGCGCCGTCCGCGGAGACGACCCGCGCGCCGAAGCCGCGGGAGACCGGGTCGGCGCCGTGGCCGAGGCCGCCGACCTCCATGTGCGGGATGTCCTGGATCCAGTCGTCGGCGTCCCGCGCCGCCCAGACCCGGGCGCCGGTGTGGAGTCCGTCGACGGACCCGGCCCGCATCCCGGGGCTGCCGGCGACCGCTATGTCGGTGACCCGCGACGGCAGCTTCCGCGCGGCGACGCCGCACACCACGGAGCCGTAACTGTGGCAGTAGAGGGCGACCTTGGAGGAGCCGGGCAGCGTACGCACCAGGGAGTCGAGGCGGACCGAGCCGTCCTCGGCGCGCTTGGCGGTGGCCGCGTCCATGCCGACGCCGACGGGTGCCGTGTAGTCGGCCCAGGCGATCACCGCGCTGCGGGTGCGCGGGCTGTTCAGGTGCTGCTCGCCGTAGAGCGCCTTGGCCATCCCGCGCGGGGCGGTGTACTTGCCGTACGTCTTCTGGAAGGTCAGCACGTTGGTGTCGACGCCGGGCACCACGACCGACACCCGCTGGGCGTGGTCCAGGTCCCCGAGGACCTCCGCGACGCGGCCGGGGCCCATCGGGTCGAAGGCGAGGATCTGCCGTTCGGGCCGCATCAGCGACTCGAAGCGGTTCATCCGCCGCCCGGCCTCGTGCCGGCCGGAATCGGAGAGCCGTTTGTCGTGCGCCCGGTGCTTCTCCACGGTGCGGGCCTGGCCGAGCGCGATCCGGTTGGCGTCGTACCTGAGCCAGGTGGGCGCCCCGGCCATGTTGCCCACGGCGAGCGGATGCCGCTGGACGAGGGTGCGCTTCTGGGCGGCACTGAGGGTGTCGAAGAACTGGGTGATCCGGTCGGCCGGAGCGTGCGGATCGGGCAGTCTGTGACCGTCGATGTCGCTCCGCTCCCAGGCGGCGAGCGCCCGCTCCAGGGGCGTCGACGCACCCCGGTTGTGGCTCACGGCGCTCCAGCCGGTGGTCGCCAGCATGACGAACACGACCGCGAGCGCGAGCAGCGCGCGCCAGACGTTCAACGTGGGGGAGGAGTCGAAGGAAGTCACTCCGGACCACCCTAGGAGAGTTGTCGTCCGCTCCGTGCAAGGGGTGGGGCAGATCACGTTTCGCGGGGTGTGATTAAGGCAATTCGGGCGGATGGGGTACGGCGTGACTACGCTCCGTACTCCCTTACGGGGTGCGCCAGTTCACTCCGTACGCGCGGCCCAGTCCCCGGCGAGGGCGGGCGCGAGGTGGTCGAGGTAGAGCGCGGTGACCTCGCGCATCGACTCGACGCTGAGGTCCTGCCCGGCGCCCCACATCCGGCCCGTCATCCGCATCACGCCGCTGAACGCCGCGACCGCCACGCGCGGGCGCGGGTCGGCGTCGATGTCGAGGCCCTCGCGCGCGCCGATGATCCGCGCGACCTCTTCCTCCCGCTCGATGGAACGGCGCATCTGTACGGCGAGGAGTGCGGGCGTCGACTCGATCATCCGGAAGGCGCGCATATGGAGTTCGACGGGGACGACTTCCTCGATGCACTCGCTGATCGCGTTCCACGCGTCCAGGACGGCCCCGCGCAGCGCCATCAGCGGCGGTTCGTGCGCGGGCCGGGAGCGCAACTGCTCCACGAAGTGGTCCTCGATCATCTCCTGCAGCGCGAAGACCGTCTCCTCCTTGCCCGCGAAGTAGCGGAAGAAGGTGCGCTGCGAGACGTCGACGGCGTCCGCGATCTCGTCGACGGTCGTCTGCTCGTATCCCCGTGAGGTGAAGAGTTCGAGGGCGGCTCGCAGCAGGGCGTCGCGGGTGCGCCGCTTCTTGCGCTCGCGCAGCCCGGCGGGCGGCGCCTGGGCGGCGCTCGGCGAGGGCTTGGGCTCGGGTTGGGGCTCGGGCTCGGGATGGGGC
>NZ_JAAAHS010000353.1 GCF_009908195.1 Streptomyces boluensis
ACCCAACACCCCACCCTCAAGCCCGAGTTCACGCTCCGCAGCCGTGACGGCCATGCGGGCCACCGCGTCGGGGCGGTCGACGGTGCCGGTGTTGGCGTGGGAGCCGAGTCCGTCGAGGATCACCAGAATGTGAATAGCCGTCAGGAGCGGGTTGTCGGTGCGGAATTCGTCGTCCCGTACGCCGTCCCGCAGGAGCCCCGCGAGCCGTTCGCGCCAGGACGCCTCCTGTACCGCGACCCGCTCGCGCAGCGCCGGCCGGTAGCGGCTGAGGTGCCGGGCGTTGATCCAGAGCCGGCTGACGTCGTCGTACGGAGCACCCGTCGCAAGGGCGAAGAAACGTGCCAGGTAGCGCGCGGGGGAGCCGTCCGGCCGCTCCTCCGGGAGCAGGGTGTCGAGCTCGGTGCTCGCCGCGCAGCCGAACGCCTCGGCCACCAGCTCCTCGGCCGAGGGGAAGTAGTGGCTGATCAAGCCCGGCCGTACGTCGAGCTCCTCGGCGATGCGGCGGAGCGTGATGCACTCCAGGCCCTCGGTCAGCGCGATGGTGGCGGCCGCGTCGACGATTTCCGCACGTCGGGCGGCAGGTGACTTTCTGACTCGCTTGCGTTGAACGCTTGACGGCATATCGGCGATGCTATTGAGTGTGCGACCAATAAGCAAGCAGGTGGGTAGGCCCAGCATCCGGAGAGACCATGGCGTCCACGCTTCCCGAACCACACCCCGCCGCACGTGAGAGCCTCGCGCCGGAGAGCTCCGAACGCGCCGCCCACGTCGAGTCCCATGGAATCGACCACATTCCCGAAGGCGAACGGCACGGCCACCCCCGGCAGTTGTTCTCCGTCTGGGCCGCGGCCAACGTCAACTATCTGAGCCTGGTGCTCGGCGGCGCCCTCGTCCTCATGGGGCTCACCCTGGGGCAGGCCATCGGGGTGATCGTCGTCGGCAACCTGTTCTGGCTGCTGACCGGTGTGCTCGCCGTCTCGGGCCCGGCCTCGGGCACGCCGAGCGAGGTGGTCACCCGGGCGCTGTACGGCGTGCGCGGCAACCGCGTCAACAACGCCGTCGTCGGCTGGATGATCTCGGTCTGCTACTTCGCCCTGAACCTGGCCGCCGCCGCGACCGCCGGCTTCGCCCTGGTCGAGCGCGTCGGCATCACGGCCACAACCGGCGTACAGATCACGGTCGTTGTCGTCATCGCCGTGCTCACCCTGGTCATCAGCGTCTACGGACACGCGATGATCATGAAGCTGTATCTGCCCATCACGCTGGCGCTCACCGCCGTCTTCGCCGTGGTCGCCGTGCCCGTGTTCCAGCACACCGACTTCTCGTACGTCCCGGCCGAGCGGCTCACCGGCACGGAGCTGTGGGCCGTGCTGATCGCCGGGGTCACCCTCATCGCGGCAGGCCCGCTCTCGTACACCACCAGCGCCGACTTCTCCCGCTACCTGCCCCGTGAGACCCCCGCCAGGGCCGTCGTGGGCTGGACCGCGCTCGGGGCGTTCCTGCCGAGCGTCGCCGTCTGCTCGCTCGGCGCGCTTGCCGCCACCACGCTCGACATGAGCGATCCGCAGACCGCGCTCCAGTCGATCCTGCCCGGCTGGTTCGCGCCCGTCTTCCTGCTCGCCCTGGTCCTCGGCACCATCGCCATCAACGCCCTGACCGCCTACAGCGCGGGCCTCGCCCTGCAGGCCGTCGGCATCAAGATCCGGCGCTCCTTCAGCGTCCTCGTCGACGGGGCCGCCGCCGTCGGCCTGACCCTGTACGCGCTGCTCGTGTCCAACTTCCTCGACACCGTCAGCAACGTCCTCCAGCTCACCGTCGTCCTGCTCGGCCCGAGCATGGCCATCTACGCCACCGACATCCTGATGCGCCGCAACCGCTACGACGGCCTCGCCCTCACCGACGAGTCCCGCGACAGCCCGTTCTGGTACGTAGCGGGCGTCAACTGGGCGGGCGCCGCCGCGCTGGCCGGTGGGGTGACCGCCTCGGCCCTGAGCGTCAACACCGTCTACACCGGCCCCCTCGCCACCGCCCTCGGCGGCATCGACCTCGCCCTGCCCGTCGGGATCCTGGTCTCCGCCGCGCTCTACGCGCTACTGATGCGCACCCCGCTCGGCGCCCCGCACATTCCGAGCGCCGCCTGACCGCGCCCCCCGCACCGGCCGGCCCGCACACCCGCGGGCCGGCCGCGCCGCGTGCGCACCCCGCCCACCTGCGGATCCGTACGCGCCATGACCACCGGCCCGGAAATGCCGACGGTCGCCAGGCCCGTACGCGAATGGCGACCGCACCCCGCCCTGGGGATGATGGAGAGATCTTCGGCCGCGCCGGAGTACAGACAAGAAGGCGGTTCCGCAGGGAGACTCGAGGGAGGGCCGTCACTCGCCGGCCGCAGTCGACGGGAGAAGGGAAGCGGACCGATGAACGCTGCGGACGCCCCGACTTCCGGAGTGGGCCCGGAGGGCCCCAGTCCACTGACGGCCGCGGGCGGACTCCTCGACGTACTCGGTGTGGCCGCCGTGGTGCTCGACGCCGACGGCCGGATCGCGCTGTGGAGCCCGCAGGCCGAGACCCTCTTCGGGTACACCGCCGAGGAAGCCCTCGGCCGCCCCGCCGCGAAGGTCCTCGTCGACGAGGAACACCTCGACGTGGTCCTGTCCCTGTTCGCCGGGGTGATGGCGACCGGCGAGACCTGGGCCGGCGCCTTCCCCGTACGGCACAAGGACGACGGCACCCTGCTCGCCGAGTTCCGCAACATGCGCCTGCAGGACAGGGAGGGCAACGTCTACGCGCTCGGGCTCGCCTCCGAGCGCGCCACCCTGCAGCGCATGGAACGCGACCTGGCGCTCTCGCTGCGCCTCGTCACACAGTCCCCGATCGGCATCGCCGTGATGGACACCGACCTGCGGTACGCCCTGGTCAACCCGGCGCTCGAACGCATCAACGGCATCCCCGTCAAGGAACACCTGGGGCACACGGTGTCCGAGGCACTGCCGTTCCTGGACGCCGCGTCCATCGAGTCCGCGATGCGTACGGTCCTCACCACCGGCGCCCCGTCCCTCGACACCTTCACGATCGGCCGCACCCCGGCCGACCCGCACAACGACCACGCCTGGTCCGTGTCCATGCACCGCCTGGAGGACCCCGGACAGCACCGGGTCATCGGCCTCGCCGTGTCCGTCGTCGACGTCACCGAGCAGCACCGCGCCGCCACCGCGGCCGCCCGCGCCCAGCGCAAGCTCGCGATGATCGCCGACGCCACCGAACGCATCGGCACCACCCTCGACCTCGACCGCACGGCCCGCGAACTCGCCGACTGCCTCGTCCCGGAGTTCGCCGACATCGCCGCCGTCGACCTCCTCGACAGCGTGCTGAAGTACACCAGCCCTGTCCGGCCGACCGGCGCCGGAGGCGCCCTGTTCCGCGCGGTCGCCGTGGCCGCGGCCCACCCGACCTTCGCCGAGCGGGCCTCCGACCCGGTCGGCAGGACGGTGCGGTACGACGCCAAGCGGCTCGTCGCCCAGTGCGTACGCTCCGGCAGGCCCACCCTGATCGCCCACGTCAGGGAGCAGGACCTGGCCCGGATCGGCCGCGACCGCGATGTGGCCGCGCTCCTGGAGGAGGCCGGGGTGCACTCGTACCTCGCCATCCCGCTGCGCGCCCGCGGCACCGTGCTCGGCGCGCTCACCCTCGCCCGGACCGCCAACCCGCTGTCCTTCGATCACGACGACATGCTGCTCGCGGGGGAGCTCGGCTCCCGTGCCGCCGTCGCCATCGACAATGCCCGCGGCTACCAGCAGCAGAGCCACGCCGCGCTGTCCCTGCAACGGCACCTCCTTCCGCACCAGCCGCCGAAGCCGCCGGGCCTCGACGTCACGTACCGCTACCAGCCCGCGACCACGGCCGGTGACGTCGGCGGTGACTGGTTCGACGTGATCCGCCTCGCCGACGACCGCTCCGCCCTCGTCGTCGGCGACGTCATGGGCAGCGGCATCAACGCCGCCGCCACCATGGGCCAACTCCGCACCGCCACCCGCACGTTGGCGGGCCTCGGCCTCGAACCCGCAGATGTGCTCACCCACCTGGACCGGATCACGGGCGAGTTGGAGGACACCCTCGCGACCTGTGTGTACGCCGAGTACGACCCGCGCACCGGCAACTGCAGGATCGCCGTCGCGGGCCACATGCCGCCCGTCCTGTGCCGCTCCGGCGTACGTCCTGAACTCCTCTCCCTGCCCACCGGGGCACCCCTCGGCGTCGGCGGCGTGACCTTCGAGGCCCGTGAGGTCACCCTCGGCGAGGGCGACGAGCTGGTCCTCTACACCGACGGCCTGGTGGAGACCCGCGAACAGGACATCGGCGTCCGCCTCGCCACCCTCATCGACCTGCTCGACCAGCCGCGCCGCTCCCTCGAGGAGACCTGCGACCTCCTCCTCACCACCCTCAGACGGCACGGCGAACCCGACGACGTGGCCCTCCTCATCGCGCGTACGCACCCACTGCCGCCGACCGACGGAACCTGAACACCCGCACTGTGAGCGTCAGTTGGGGCGCGCCGCGCCACGTGCAAGGCGGCCGCCGCCGATCTGCGCGTACCGGGTCGGCGTCCCGGCCCGCTTGCGGTGCACGCGGCGGCGGTCGGGCAGCGGCGGTGCGGTGGCCGGGAAGTGCTGGATCTCGGCGAGCAGCTTCTCGATGACCGCCTGTCCCAGCGGGCTGCCCAGCGCCTCCGCGTCGCCGAGGGTGCGCCGGGCCCGCCGCCAGGCACGGCTGCGCCGGCCCGACAGATGGTCCACGAACGCGAGCGCGTACCCCGTCGAACACCGCGCCCACCGGTCGTCGCGGGTCCCCGGCAACGCCGCCGCGTACCGTGCCGAGCGGCGCGCCTCCGGCAACGAGGTGTGCGCCTGATTGCAGGCGAGCACCGCCCAACTGTGCGCCACCGAAGGGCCGAAGAACACCCCCTCCGGTACCAGGTCCACCGCCTCCTTGAGGCAGGCCACCGCCAGCTCACGGTCGCCCGAGAACGCCGCGAGCACCCCGGACGCGTCGGCGACGTGCCCGAGCGTGGTGTCGTCGCCCACGAGCACCGCCAACTCGCCCGCCTCGCGCAGCAGTTCAGCGGCGTCGCCCTCACCGGACCGCACCGCGAGCCACCCGGCGAGCCACAGCGCCCGCGCCCGCAGCAAGGAAGCCTCCGGGACGACCGGCAACAGCCGTTGCAGATACGAGCGGCCCTGCGCGGTATGCCCGCACACCCCCCACCAGAACCACAGGGCCACCACGGTGTGCAGCGCGGTCTCGGCCTGCGCGGCGGAGCGCGGCGGCCGCACCAGGGCCGCCCGCAGATTGGCCTCCGCGGCGCGCACCTGCGCCACGGCCTGCTGCTGGAGCCCGGCCTGCCAGAGGCGCTGCGCGGACTCGGCGGTCTCCCGGCACCAGGTGAGATGCCGCTCGACCGCCTCCGCCGACTCCCCGGCGTCCCGCAGCCGCTCGAAGCCGAACTCCCGGACGGCCGTGCCCATGCGGTACCGGCCCGGCAGCACGCCACCGGGGTCGCGTACCGGTTCCAGGACCGAGGCCAGGGTGAGCCGGGCTAGGCACGCGGGGATCGACTGCGCCCGCAACTGCCCCCCGGCGCCCACGAACACGGCGGTCTCCTCGTCGAACTCGCCGCCCAGGACGCTCAGTCGGGCCCACGTGATGCGCTCCGCCCGCCCGCACAGCGTGTAACTCGCCCCCAGCGCCGCGTGCAGCGAGCGATGCCGCCACATGTCACCGCCGCGCCCGGACAGGCGGTACTGGCCGGACTCCACAAGCGTCGCCACCTCGGCCAGCGGGTGCCGGCCCACCTGCTCGGCGGCGAGGCGCAGCGCGAGCGGCACGCCCTGGAGCCGGGCGCAGATGTCGACCACGGCACGCCCGGCGGCGCCCGTACCGGTCACGTTCGCGCCCCGCGCCACCCGCGCCAGGAACATCCGGGCCGCGGGGCTGGGGGAGCCGTCGCCGGGCGCGGTGAGCGAGAGCGGGCCGAGGCGCAGCACCGCCTCGGCACCCAGACCGAGCGGCTGCCGACCGGTCGCGAGCACCCGCAGGCCGGGCAGCGCCTGGAGCAGCCGCTGCACAAGCGCGACCAGTCCGTCGCGCACCGGGTCCACATCGTCGAGCAGCAGAAGCCGTGGCCGCGCCCGCAGCCGCTCCGCGACCTCCTCGAACTCCGCAGAGCCCGCGAGCCCGAGCGCCGCGGCCACCCCGGCGAGCGCATCGGGGCCGCCCACCGGACCCTGGCTCCACCAGCGCACCCGGGTCAGGAGCAGCCCACCCGGCTCCTCGGCCACCGCACGCGCGAGGCGGCTCTTGCCGATCCCGGGGGCGCCGGTCACCGTCACCATGCGGTGCCGCGCGAGGAGCGCGCGCAGCTGCGTCAACTCCCGTTCCCTGCCGATCAGTTCGACCGGACCGCCGCGTTCCGGCCGCTGGCCTCTGCTCTGCCGCACGGACGAGCCACGAAGGCGGTCAAACACTGCACTGCTCCTGATCGATTTCGTGCGCCGACGTGAGACGAGTTGCGCCTCGCGGGTCGAAATCCGACTGCAGGAACGCTCCTGCACAACTCGACCACAGAGGGAACTCATCCGGACCGCGCGGGGTAGCGACCTGAACCGCCCCATCACCCGAGGCGGCGACAAGGGGAACCCCTGTCCGGGCCGGGTTCCCTGCCTGCTCGGCCACCGTTCGCGCGCACCCGCTTCCGTGTCTGGCCGTTCCCGTACCGCGAATTGATCGTTCTGGAGCAGTAGAGGCGCGCAACGGAACGCTTGAGGGTGATTCCCCGGCGTGCTCACCGCCGATGGGCGCGTGGAACGCGCGGCTCCGGTGGTGCAGTGAAGCCCCTGTTCGCCGTCGCGAGCGCGACGCCGTTTGAGAGGTCGGATGCCACCAGTGCGGAGCAGCAATCGTCAGTACCTCGTGTCGGTGGATCATCTGCGGGCCTACGCGGCCGTGCTCGTGCTCCTCTACCACGGCGTCCACGCGATCTCGCCGCACCTCAGATCCACCCCGAACAGCGACCCGCACGGCTGGCTCTACCCGGGCGATCCGTTCGCGGCGCTCGTCGTCGAAGGGCACACGGGCGTCGCCCTGTTCATGGTCCTCTCCGGCTTCATCTTCACCGTCGGCACCCTCGGCAAGGACGTGCGCTACGGCCGGTTCCTCGGCAACCGCGCGCTGCGGATCTTCCCGCTCTACGTGGTGCTCGTGATCGTCGGCACCGGCGCGTACCGCAAGAGCGCCGATCTGCTCGCCGTCGTCCAGTCGCTGGCCGGACTCGGCAACCTGCCGGGCTCGCTGTCCCTGGGCGATGTGTCGCAGGTGTGGTGGGCCATCGCCGTGGAGCTGCAGTTCTATCTGCTGTTCCCGCTGCTCATCAGGCTGCTCTCGCGGCACGGTCCGCCGGCGCTCCTGAAGCTCCTTGCGGCCGTCGCCGTGATCCGCGCCCTGGTCTGGGCCACGGGCGGCGGCGTCGGCGTGAACTCGATGCTCTACTACAGCCTCGCCGGACGGATCGACCAGTTCCTCCTGGGGATGGTCGCCGCCTGGATCTTCGTGCACCACCGCGACCGCTTCCGCGGTCCGGTCAAGGTGGCCGCCGCGAGCACTCTCGCCCTCACCGCGGTCTGGCTGTTCAACAGCGCGCACGCCTACCACGAGGGCCGCGCCGGGCGGCTGCTCTGGGTCGACGTCGAGGGTGCCGTGTGGGCGCTCGTGGTGCTGACGTACGTCGCCACGGTGACGTCGACGGGCCGTGTCTCCCGTGCGCTCGCCAAGGTCGGGGAGCTGAGCTTCTCGGTCTACCTCCTCCACTACCTGGTCGTCTCGGCGCTCGTCACCCGGCGCGAGTGGCTCGAACCCACCGGGCGCCCGGTCGTGGACGCCGTCCTCACCACGGCCGTCCTCGTCCTGCCCGTCTCC
>NZ_JAAAHS010000354.1 GCF_009908195.1 Streptomyces boluensis
GGGACAGGGAAGGGGCAAGGGGCAGGGGCGAAGACGCGGGGGTGTCAGCGCGCGGACAGGAACGCCCGGAGCGCCGCGTTGAAGTCGTCGGGGCGTTCCAGGTTCGGCAGATGGGCCGCGCCGTCGATCACCCGGAGCGTGGCGTGCGGCAGAGCGGCGTGCATCGCGCGGGCCTCGTCGACCGGAGTGTACGTGTCCTCGGCGCCGACGACCACCAGGGCAGGGGCCATGAACCGGGCGAGCAGGGAACGGTAGTCGGGGCGTTCGGCCCGGCCGCGCAGGGCCGCCGCCGCGCCCTCCGGATCGGTGGCGCACATCATGCGGTGCACGTGTTCCTGGACCTCGGGGGCGGAGTGCGGGGCGACCATCCGGTGCAGGACCTCGTCGGCGTACCCCTTCATGCCCTCGCGCAGCAGCCGTTCCGCGAGCTCGCGGCGCCAGGTGCGGCCCTCGTCCGTCTCGGCCGCCGGGGAGGTGTCGGCGAGGACGAGGCCGACGATCCGCTCGCCGAAGA
The DNA here is from genome assembly GCF_009908195.1 of Streptomyces boluensis. Classification (GTDB taxonomy): domain Bacteria; phylum Actinomycetota; class Actinomycetes; order Streptomycetales; family Streptomycetaceae; genus Streptomyces; species Streptomyces boluensis. The sequence continues at coordinate 515 of NZ_JAAAHS010000354.1, forward strand.
GTCGTACGCACTCCATGGCGATCTGGCCGCCCATGGAGAGCCCGCCGAGTACGAACTCGTGGACGCCGAGCCGGTCGAGGAGGGCCTCGATGTCGTGGGCGAAGGCGGCGAACGGGGTGGTGCCGGGGGCGACCGTCGAGCCGCCGTAGCCGCGCAGGTCCGGCGCGATCACGCGGAACTCGTCGTGGAGGGCGGCGAGTTGGGGTGCCCACATGGTGCGGTCGAAGGGGTGGCCGTGGACCAGGACCAGAGGGGTGCCGGTGGCGGGGCCGAGGTCGTCGTAGGCGATCGAGATTCCGTTGGGGAGGAGTGCGTCTGCCATGGTCAGGAGCGTAGGAGCGAGGCTACGGTCGGAGCAATGCATGGCTTTGTACTCGGAGCAATGTGGGAGTGGGGTGGGGACAGGGTGAAGGGTGCCGAGGGAGTGCGGGAGTTCCAGGACTTCCGGCGGATCGCCGATGCCGTGGCCGGGGAGATCGCGCGCGGGCGGCTGCGGCCCGGGGACCGGTTGCCGCCGCAGCGGCTGTTCGCGCGGCGGCGCCGGATCGCGCCGTCCACGGCGAGCCGGGTCTATGCCGAGCTGGTACGGCGGGGTCTTGTCGTCGGTGAGGTGGGGCGCGGCACGTTCGTCCGGGCGGTGCCGGAGCCGACGGGGCGGGCGCTGACCGAGCCGGCGGCCACGCCCGCCGAGGTGAACCTGGAGCTCAACTACCCGTTCGCGCCTGGCCAGTCGGAGCTGCTGAGCGCGAGCCTGGGGCCGTTGCTGCGGCCCGATGTGTTCGCGTCCGCCACTGGGACCGCGGCCGCGGCGGGCACACCGGGGGCGCGGGTGGGCGCGGCGGCGCTGCTCGCGCACGGTGGGTGGCGGCCCGCACCGGAGCAGGTGCTGTTCACCGGTACGGCACGGCAGGGCATCGCCGGGGCCCTGGCCGCGCTCGTCCCGCCCGGCGGCCGGGTCGGGGTGGAGGCGCTGACGTACCCCGTGGTGAAGGAGATCGCGGCCCGGCTGCACGTCACCCTGGTGCCGTTGGCCATGGACGAGCGGGGGATGCGGCCCGGGGCGGTGGCCGAGGCACACCGTTCGGCGCCGCTGAGCGCCCTGTACGTACAGCCGACGCTGCACAATCCGACGGGGACGACCATGCCGGACGGGCGGCGGCGTGAACTCGCGGCGGTGGTACGGGACTTGGACCTGCCGGTGGTGGAGGACCGGATCTGGTCGTTCCTGGGCCCGGAGGCGCCCGCGCCGTTCGCCGCGTACGCGCCCGAGCGCACCCATGTCGTCGACGGCCTGTCGAAGCGGCTCGCGCCCGGTCTGTCCGTCGGTTTCCTGGTCACGCCCGGGGCGGACGACGAGCGCACGGCGGCGGCGCTGCGCTCCGGTGGCTGGACGGCCGCGCGGTTCGCTCTGGAGGCCGCCACCCGCTGGCTGGCCGACGGCACCGCCGGCCGGCTCGCCGCCGCCAAGCGGGCCGACGCGGCTGCCCGGCACCGGCTGGTCGACACAGCCCTGGCGGGCCATGACATACGCACCGATCCGCACGCGTACTACGTCTGGTGGCGGCTGCCCGCGCCGTGGCGGGGCGAGACGTTCACCGCCGCGGCCGCCGCGCGCGGGATCGCGGTCACGCCGGGCGCGGCCTTCACGGTGGGGGCGACCACGGCACCGGACCTGGTGCGCGTCGGCCTCGCCTCACCGCCGCAGGACGTACTCGCGGCGGCGCTGCGGACGTTGGCGGAGGTGGCCGCCGACGGCCCGGCCCACCACACCGACGCAACCCTGCACCCCGGAACCCCCGTCTAACCCCTGTCGGACCCAGACCGCACTGACAGCGAACCGAGAGAGGCTCTCACCGTGGAGACACAGACGGAGGCAGAAGGGCGGGCCGGTGCCGGGTCCGGAGCGGGCCGTACCTCGGTCCTCCGACGGCTCCTCCCGCGCCGCACCGCCGAGCGACGCCCCCGCGAAACCGGCCCACTCGGCACCGACCCACGCCGCCCCGGCGCACGCCGCCCCACCGCGCTCCTCGCGCTCGGCGCGGCCGCCCTGCTCCTGGCCGGTGTCAGTGTCGTACTGCTGTGCCGGGCCCTGGACGTCGACGGTGTGACGCCGGTGCCGCAGTTGCTGGCGTTTCTGCCGTGGCTGCTCGTACCGGCGGGCGCGGGCCTGGCGTTCGCGGCGCTCGCGCGGTGGCGTACCGGAGTGGTGTGGGGTGTCCTAGCGCTCGCCGTGACCGGCTGGTTCTGCCGGCCGTACGGTGACGCGGCCGCGCCGGACGGGCCGGCGGCGGCACAGGTGCGGGTGCTCACGTCGAACGTCGAATACGGCGGCGCCACCGAGGAGTTGATCCGTGCGGTGGTGCGGGAGAAGCCGGACTTGGTCTTCGTCCAGGAGTGCGACCTGAGGTGTTCGGGCGCGTTGGAGAGACGGCTCGGCGAGCGGTTCCCGCACCGCAGCCTGGTGGAGGCGACCGGCGCCGAGGGGTCAGCGATCCTCAGCCGCTACCCGCTGCGGCGGACCGCCGGTGTCCGGGGCACGCTCGGGATGCCCGGAGCGGTGGCGGATGTCGAGGGCCACGCGGTACGGCTACAGCTCGCGCACCCGATGCCGCCCGTGCCCGGCGGGGTCGGCCTGTGGCGATCCGAACTGGACGGGCTGCGCGACGAGGCGGCAGGCGCGGGCGCGGGGGCGGAGGCCGCCACCGACAGGGACACAGCCACCGGCACGGACACACGAACCGACACCGACACCCGCACCCGCACCCGCACCGGCACCGGAAAAGCCACGGTCACACGAACCGACACCGGCACAGGAATCCGCACCGAGAGGAACCCCGGCACGGACCAACCGACCATCCTCGCCGGGGACTTCAACGCCGGGCAGGACCACGCCGCGTTCCGCCGCATCCTCGACACCGGGCTTCGCGACAGCACCCGGCTCGCGGGCGGGACGCGCACCCCGACGTGGCCCGCGTCAACGGCCCCGCCGTTGGGCACGCAGATCGACCACGTCCTGGTGAGCCGGCACTTCGCGGCGCGCGATGCCCGGTTCCTCGACCTGGCGCACACCGACCACCGTTCGCTGGTCGTCGACCTCACCCTGCACAGCACCTTGCACAGCGGAAAGGGCAGATAGCAGCACCGCAAGGGAGGGGCCGGTCGAGGGCGGCCCGAACATAATGGGCGTATGCCCCGAGAGTTCACGGCCGCCCGTCTCGCCCCGCCCGAGTGGCTGCTCCGGAGCCTCGGCCCGTTGAAGCCGAAGCCCGCGCCCATCCCCTGGCCGGCGGTGATGCGGGCGGCGATCGGGCTGACGCTGCCGTTGGCGGTCGGCCTCGCCACGGGGTATCCGGCGTACGGCGCGCTCGCCTCGATGGGCGCCCTGTCCGGGGTCATCGGGGACACGGCGACCGCGTACCGGATGCGGGTGTTCAACATCGCCGTGCCGCAGCTGTTCGGTGCCGTCGGCGTCACCCTGGGCACGCTGGTGTACGGGCACGGCTGGCTCGCGGTCGGCGTGGTCACGGCCATCGCGCTGATCTCCGGGATGATCTCCACGATCGGTGCGGTGGCCTCCGTATCGGGGTTGCTGCTGCTGCTCAACTCCGTGGTCGGCGCGGGCCTTCCGATGCCGGGCGCCTGGTGGCTGGCGCCGCTGTTGATGACCAGCGGCGGGCTGCTCGTCCTGACGCTCGCGCTGCTCGCCTGGCCGCTGCGGTCCGGGGTGCCGGAGCGGATCGCGGTCGCCGGGACCTACCGCACGGTGGCCGACCTGCTTGAGAAGGCAGGCACCGACCCGGACGCGTACGCCGCGGCGCGGCACGACGTCACGCAGTCCCTGAACCAGTCGTACGACCTGGTGCTCGCCCGGCGTACCCGGGACCAAGGGCGCAATGCCGACCTCGTACGGCTGCTCGCGCAGCTCAACGCGCTGATCCCGGTCGTCGAGGCGGCGCCCGCGGCGCAGCAGCGGGGGCGGCCGCTGCCGCCCGAAGTGCCCGCGGCGGTACGGGCGTTGGCGCAGGCGGTGGAGCGGGGCTTCACCGGGCCGGTCGAGCTGCGGCTGCCCGAGGGGCCGCAGGGTTCGGCGGAGCACGCGGTGGACGCGTCGATCCGGTATGCGGCGGAGGCGCTCGCGGACGCCGACCCGAGCAATGTCGACGACCGGCTCGGCCGCCCCGCCGCGCTGCGCGAGCGCGCCCGCCGCGCGGCCCGTAACGTCCTGCTGTCCGCGGCCTCCTGGCGGTACGGGCTGCGGCTCGCGCTGTGCATCGGGCTCGCGCAGTCGCTGGTGTCGCTCATCGAGGTGCCGCGTTCGTACTGGGTGGCGCTGACCATCACGTTCGTGATGAAGCCGGACTTCGGTTCGGTGTTCTCGCGGGCGGTGCTGCGCGCCATCGGCACGGCCGCGGGTCTGGTGCTCGCGGCGGCGGTGCTCTCCCAGGTGCCGCGCGGCTGGTGGGACGTGCCGGTGATGCTGGTGCTCGCGCCGATGATCCCGGCCCTGACGCCGCGTGGTTACGGGCACCAGACGGCGGCGATCACCCCGGTGATCCTGCTGCTCTCCGATGTCCTCAACCACCAGGGCGCGGCGCTGCTCGCGCCGCGCATGTACGACTCCCTGATCGGCTGCGGCATCGCTCTCGTCGCCGGGTATCTGCTGTGGCCGGAGAGCTGGGGCACCCGGATCGGGGACCGGCTCGCGGACGCGGTGGCGGACACGGCGCGGTATGTCGAGTGCGCGTTCCTCGACCCGGCGACGCCCGGCGTGCCGGACCAGGCGGGCCGGGCGCGGATGCGTCGCCGTATCTACCGCGACCTGTCCGTGGTCCGTACGGAGTTCCAGCGCGCCCTCACCGAACCCCCGCCCGTCGGCAAGCAGGCCGCCGCGTGGTGGCCGCTGGTCGTGGCCCTTGAGCGGGTCGTGGACGCGACGACCGCGGCCCGGGTCCGGATCCGGCACGGCGCGCCGCGGCCGGGCCCGGCCGAGTCGAAGGAACTCTCGCGTCAGCTGGAGCAACTGGCCGAGGACCTCAAGGAGTCCACGACCCGCCCCGCCCCGACGACGGGCTCGCACCGCGCCGAACCGTTGGACATGGACGACGACACGACGAGCCCGCTGGCCCAGTTGAGGCGGGAGATCGCGGCGGCACGGGCGGTCGCAGCACCGGCCGGGGAGGAGGCGTGACCACCACGCCCCCGAGGACCCGCCCCCTCAGCTCACCCGTTCAACTCACCCGTCGCCCCCTCAACTCACCCGTCGGCCGATCTCCAGATACGAGTGCTCCTCGTCCTCGGGGGAACGGCTGTCGGGCCGCGCGGCCAGGACGAACGGTCGGCCCGCGTCGTCGAGAGTGAACCGGGTGCGCTGACCTCCGGCGCCCCTGACGGTCACCTCGACCGTGAAGTGGAACACCAGGTCCGTGGGCCCGGTGGCGAAGACCCCGAAGAACATGGCGCCCGAGGCCGGGACGCCCGGCACGTCGCGGTACAGCCGCACCGGCTCGGCGGTGAGGACGGGCACCTCCGAGTCCTCGCGCCGGAGGTCGACGTCGGTCGACTCCCGGTCCGCGTTCATCCTGCGGGTCCAGGCGTCGGGGTAGCAGCCGTACCCCGTGGGTTCGGAGCCCGCGCGTTCCACCTTCGCCACACGCAGGCGTACGTCGGCGACCGTGCCCTCGGCGGTGCCCTCACCGGCGGCGGGGGAGGGCCCGGTGTCGGCGAACTCGACGCCGAACGTGTCGTATCCGGCCGGCCGGGCCCCGGCGCTCAGCAGGGCCGACTCCACCCGTGGGCAGACGGCGCCGGGGACGTCCATGTTGGCGGTGAGCGGCCCAACCCGCGGGACGTTCCGGTCCGCGACCATCCACAGCTCCTGGGAGTCGCGCGAGAGCAGCCGGCCGGCGCTCACCGAAAGGCTTCCCGAGGCACGCCCGCGGGTGGGCCGGCCGCGGACGAGGGCGATATCCGCGGCGCCGTACTTCTGCCCCTCGTCCTCGGCCGGGGTGCCGATCCGCCGCACCGGCGGGGCGAGAGTGAAGGGCCGCCCACCGTCGTCGATCCGTACGGTCCGCGGGACGCCGTCCTCCAGTACCTCCGCCTCGATCCACCACTCGCAGGAGCAGTCGGTGGTGCCGGCCTGGACGACTCCCCCGGTGACGCCGCCGGGCCGTACGTGGCGGCTCAGTTGGAGCGGCTTCGGATGCTCCACGCTCAGCTGTCCCCACCGGTCGAGCCGGCCGCCGAGCGGGTCGGCGGCGCCCACGCATTCGACGTCCCGCCCCTGCGGTGCGCGGATCGCGCGTCCCTCGACGAGGCGCAGCGACCGTACGAGTACCCGGCTGTCCGGCGGCGCGGCCAGGGTGAACGCGACCGTGGCCGTGCCCCTCGGCGTTGCGGACCGGGAGGTGGCCCAGGCGTGCAGGTCGGCGCAGCGCCCGCTCCCGAGCACCCGCTCGGGGACGGCGCCGCGCCCCGGCACGGTGGCCGACCAGGTGCTCGACCAAGTGGCGCCGCCCGTCACCGACTTGGCGTGCGCGGTGGTGCGCGCCAGCGCGGCGGGCCGCCCGGTCGGTCCGTCGCCCGGCCCACCGCCCGGCCCACTGTCCGCCTGCCGCAACTGCAGCACCGTGAGCAGGCCCGCCAGTACGACACCCGCGAGCAGGAACGAGAACAGGAAGACCCGGCGGCCGCTCATCGCCGCTTGCTCCACCCGTTCAGCGCGGCGTTGCACTGGTACTCGGCCCGGAGCGAGCCGGTGGCCGGGGACAGCACGAAGGGCTTGCCGGCCTGGTCCACGACGATCCGGCCCTTCTTCGTGCCCTGGGTGTACGACACGTCGATCACGTACGAGTAGGTGGCCGGGCCGTCCTCGACCTTGATGTCGAAGATCGCGGGCTCGTCCTGCTTCGCCAACTGCAGCTCGTTGGTGGGGTATTGGCCGACGAGGTCGTCGCCGTCGTACTCCTGGGCGGACTTGTTCGCGCTGCCGAGGTCGATCCGTACGCGGGCGATGCCCACCCCGCCCTGCGAACCGCCACACGCCAGCAACGTCCCCTCGCGTACCGGCTGTTCGTCGACCACCCGGGCGCGGACCTCGGTGACGGAGAGGGGCGCCTTCGAGAAGTTCATCAGGGTCAGCCTGATCCGCATCATCCCGGCGTGCGTCCCGCCGCCCTCGACCAGCCGGTCGAGCACCAACTCGGCGTCCCCGCGCTGCTGCCGCACATCCGCCGTGCCGAGCAGGCCGGGTACGCGCACGGCCCGCGTGTCCCGCGTCAGGTCCCACCAGACCTCGGACTCGGCGTGCATCCCCTTGGCACCGGGTACGGAGGGGCCGCTGCTGGCCCACATGTCGAAGTACAGGGTCACGAAGGCGGCGAGCAGCGCGCTCACGACAACCCCGAGCGCGGCGGCGAGCACGGTCTTCGCCC
>NZ_JAAAHS010000355.1 GCF_009908195.1 Streptomyces boluensis
ACCCCGATACCCGCCCCGGCCCGTACTTCCGCGGCGGCGAGCAACTCCCGCTGCAGCGGACTGGCCCGCAGCACTTTTACGACGGGCCCGTACGTGCCCTCGTCCTCTCCTCGGGTCACGCTGTCCTCGTCCAACCGTGAGGTGAGCCGGTCGGCGAGCTCCCCGACCGGAAGCTCACTGCCCGTACCGGTGCCGGGCCCGGACACGGTGAACGTGAGCGTGTGCCGACCGGGCTCCTGGCTCCGCAGCCGGTACCCCCAACGCGTGCCGAGAACCTGTCGTACGACGGAATCGACCTGCCCGGCGTCGAGGGTGCCGAGCAACTCCAGGGCGGGCGCGGTTCCTTCGACGGCGACGACCACGGTCAAGGGTTCGCTCCGGGACACGGGCGAGGATCGGTCGACGCTCATCGGACTCTTCCCCTCCGCTCTCGGCGCGTTTGGCCCCGGTGGCGCGTGCAGTGGGCGTCAACGCGCCACCGGGAAGCACCTGAAGGAAGAACGGTAGGCCGCGCGAACCATCCGGACCGCGTCCCTCCACCACGCCTTGACCAGGCCGCGAACGTTTCTCAGGAGGTCCCACGGCGTCGGCGGGGCCGCGTCGTTTTACCGCGGTAAATCGCGGCCACTCCCCCACTCCCCCACCACGCACAGCGCCTCGCCGTTTTACCGCGGTAAATCGGCGGGCTGCGGGCGGAGTGCTCACCGGTTCCGCGCAGCCGCTCGCTGGGCTCGTTTTACCGCGGTAAATCGAGCGCCGCCCCGCGCCCCCTCAGCACGTCCACGTCAGTCGATCCCGCGGACCACATGAGGCTCAGCTCCGTCATCCTCCACACCTGCGAGCCCCAGCGGCGGAGCTCCGGCCTCGCTGTCGTGAACGGCCGCGGGCGACTCCTCGTTGTCCTCGTGCACCTCGCACTCCCCTCGTCGACGCCTCGTCGTCCGAGGCGGACCGTTCTCGTTTTACCGCGGTAAATCGCGGACGGGTACGGCGACCTGACGGAGTGGCGCCGCGGAACAAAACGGAGACACGCGCTCCGTTTTACCGCGGTAAAACGGCTCTCACGGCAGGGAAGTCGAGTAACCCTGATCTCATCGGGACAAAACACCCCGGTATCCGCCCGGTGAAGTCGACCGCGTCTGCGATGATGCTGCCGCCCGAAGTACCGGAACCCACGGGAAGCAAACGGAGCATCACATGCCAGCTTCTGTATACGTCGTGTCCATCGACCCCCAGGCCTCCACGGTCTGGTGGGCGAACCGGATCAACGACCTGCCGTTCGACTTCTCTCAGGAGCACGAGACTCCCGAGAACCTCGCCGTCCTCAAGGACACCGGCGCCCAGGTCCATGTCGTCGCCAACCAGAAGGGCGGCGTCGGCAAGACCACCACGACCCTCAATCTCGGTGCGATCGTCTCCGACACATTGAAGGGTCAGGACAAGGGACTTCAGCACGTCTTCATCGACACCCCGGGCAGCCTCCAGGACGAGAACCTCCTCCTGGAGGCCCTCAAGTACGCCCATGACGTGATCATCCCCATGCCGCCGGAAGGCCTCGCCTTCGACCCCACGGCCCGCACCATCCAGAAGGTGATCGAGCCCACCGGGCTCCCCTTCAAGGTGACCGTGAACAACTGGGACCCGCGGGACGGAACGGCCGACCTCGAGGACACCAAGGCGTACATCGACGCGCAGGGCTGGCCGCGCGCGGAGGCCGTGATCCGCCGCTACAAGGTCCACACCCGGGCCTCCGTGGAGGGCAAGGTCGTCACGCAGTACCCGAAGAACCGCGTCGCGATGGAAGCGCGCGAGGACTTCTTCCGCCTGGCTCTCGAACTCGGTTACGGAGGTCGCTCCTGATGGGTCGACGGACGAGTCTCGCGTCCTTGGCCGGTGCCAAGGTCGACGACGTTCCGGGCAGGAGTGACCTGCTGCTGCTGGCGCTGCCCCTGGAGAAGCTGATCCCGACGCGGTTCAACCCGCGGCGGAACTTCGGCTCGCAGGAGCAGCTCAGGGAGTTCGGCCTGAAGCTGAAGCAGAAGCAGCTCCAGCCCGCGGTGGTCGTCTCCCGCGCCGGCTACCTCAAGCTGTGGCCCGAGGAGGCGGAGCGGGTCGGCGACGTCCCGTACGTCATCGCCAACGGCGAGCGGCGCTTCCGGGCCTCCCTGCTCGTCGGCAGGCCCACCCTCGATGTGGTGCACCACGAGGAGGTGGCCAACTCCCGCGCCGAGTTCCTGGACGCGGTGCTCGCCGAGAACAACGACCGCGAGGACCTCGACCCCATCGAGCGGGCCCTGGGCATCGAGACGATGGTGGTGGAGCTCGGCGGCGCCGACAAGGTCGCCAAGCACTACGGCAAGTCCGGCCCGTGGGTGAGCAACCAGCGCAAGCTGCTGCGGCTCACCACGGAGCTCCAGCGGTTGGTGAGCTCGGGGGAGTTGTCCATCAGGATCGGCCGGGAGATCGCCTCGCTTCCGCAGGAGGAGCAGGAAGCCGCCTGGCAGGACGAACTCGACCGCCGCGCCGCCGTACTCGCGGCCCCGCGTATCCGGCGTACGAAGGACGAGTCACCCGAGCCCGCGCAGCACCAGCCGGCGGGCACCACCGAACCAGCGGCACCCGCCGCGCAGAGCGCCGCACCCAGCGTGTCTGCAACCGGGGGCGAGCCCACGGAGGAAGCCGCGTCGGGAAGCCCGGACGGTTTTACCGCGGTAAATCCCGCGGACCGAGGATCGGCCCCGGGGGCGGACCAGGGGAGTGACAGGGACGGCCAGGACAGCGGCCGGACAAGTCGTCAGGAGAGCGGCCCGAGCGAGCCCGAGGCACAGACGAGCCCGCAGGACGAGCCCGCACCGGCAGCCCGCCGGCAGCCGCAGCAGCCCGCGGGGGAGCGGCGGCCCGAGCCGCTGCCGGACATCGCGACGGTGGGCGCCATTCCGTGGCGCAACCCGGAGACGGTGTTCCGCACCATCACGCACTGGATGACCCCTGACGACGTCCAGTCGCTGTACAAGCTGATGCGGGAACACGTCCAGGACGCCTGAACTCCCGCCGCTCCTCAGCAACAAGAGCAACAAGAGCAACAGGCAGTCCAGCGGCACGACACCTTCGGCCCGGCCTCCGCACCTGGAGGCCGGGCCGAACCACGTGACGGAGCCAGCGACCGTAGCTACCGAAGCGACAGCTACTGAAGCGACCGAAGCGACCCACTTTCACGGTTGACCCCAGACGCACGACGGAGCCGAAAGGTTGCCCAGAACTTGGTCGCTTGAGTCGCTTCGGTCGCTTCAGTAGCTGTTCTCGGCCGTTCTTGAGTCGCTGTCTCAGTCCGGTCGAGCCCGGCAACAGGCCTCCTGGAGCGGGCAGCGACTGAAGGAAAGCGACCGAGAACCGCTTCAGTCGCTTCAGTCGCTACGACAAAACCGCAGGTCAGAGGGTTACACCTAGGCCAACAGCGACTGAAGCGACTCAAGTTCCCCGTATATGAAACGTAACGTGCGTGTGCGCGTGTGCGCGTAGAGCTCATATATACAGTCGCTGAGTCGCTTCAGTCGCTAATTATCTGGAGCCAAGGCTGTGACCTGCAGTTTTGTTGAGACCGAAGACCAGCGACCGAACGGGCTTCAGTCGCTGCGGCCGAAGTTGAGTCGCTGCGGGGTTGCCTGGAAGCCCTGCGATCGACACGCTGTTCGGGCTTTGGCCTCAGCTGCCCCACCAGTCGCCCGAACTTCGCTAATCTATGTCCGTCGTTGAGTCGCTTCGGTCGCTGATAGGGGAATCAAATGCCTGCTGAGCTGCGTTTTTCACGCAGCGACTCACGGCAGTCCAGCTCTGCGCGTTCAGTCGCTGCACCCCTGGCCACGGCCCGGTGGTGCGCGAGCCGCGGCTGGCCGGTCTTCCCCCTGGCCGCCGGGCGCAAGGTTCCGGCCGCCAACTGCGAGTCCTGCCGCAGGCCCGGCCACACCCACCGGGACTGCGGCTGCCGCACGGATGGCCGTTGGTGCCACGGATTCCACTCCGCGACCCTCGACATGGCCCGCATCGACCACTGGTGGGGGAGTGGCCCCTCGATGGGCGTCGGCGTCTCCTGCGGTCCCGCCGGGCTCGTGGTCATCGACGTCGACGCGCATCAACAGCCCGTCCCCAGCCGGGACCGTCTCCTGCCGGGCATTCACATCCCGGACGAGGTCGACCTGATGGGCCTCGCGAACGGCTACCACACCCTCGCCGTCCTCGCAGCGCTCCGCGGCGTCGTGAGCCCCTCCGAGGACGAGAGCACGCTGCGGGTCCGCACCCCCTCCGGCGGCCTGCACGTCTGGTACCGCGCCGTCGACGGCCGCGCCTGGCAGTGCTCCACCGGAGCCAGCACCCGCCGCGCCCTCGCCTGGCAGGTCGATGTGCGCGCGCACGGCGGGTACATCGTCACGCCGGGCACCACGACCCCCGACGGCGCCTACACACCCGTAGGGCCCGTACGAGAGCCCGCTCCGCTGCCCTCCTGGCTCGCTCAGGAGCTTGAACGCACCGGACACCTCCCCGCGGTCCCCGCACCCCGTCCCGTGCCGCCACGCGCCCGTCAGGCGGTTCTCGCGGCGGGCGGCGGCACCTCGAGGACCACCCGCACGCTGCTGTCCGTCCTGACCGAAGTCGCGGACTGCGCAAGGGTGTCCGAGGGCGCGGCGTTCTCCGAGAAGCTCAACCGTGCCGCGTACACCCTGGGAGGCCTCGTCGCCGCTGGACATCTCGACCAGGCCGAGGCCGAACAGGTCCTGGCCCAGGCAGCCGAACAGGCGAGGCCCGGCCAGACCCGCCGGGCCGAGCAGATCATCCGCAGTGGCATGAGCGCCGGGCTGCGCCGTCCCCTGGACCCCGGGAGCAGCTCGTGACGCCGTCCCCGCACCAGGATCAGAACAACGCCCTCTTCGACTTCGACGCGGAGGCCGTCGCCGCCCAGATCCTCGCCCGCGCCTCCACGGGCCCCGTCCCGCCGCAGGCCGGTGAGGCGTCCGCGCCCGACAGCGCCGTCGACCACGCCGCCACGGTGGCCACCCCCGACGGACTCGTCCCCGACACCCTCACCGACCGCGGCAACGCCAAGCTGTTCGTGAAGCTGTACGCGGCGGACTACCGGCACGTGCCCGGACTCGGCTGGTACCGCTGGGACAGCACCCGCTGGCAGATCGACGACGACGACACGGTGATGTGGGCGGCCGGCGACCTCGCCGAGTCCATCACCGGCACCGACCCGCGCGGCCTGCACTCCACCTCCGCCCTGCAGAAGCACCGCAAGCGCGCCCTGAGCACCTCCGGCATGAACGCCATGCTCACGCAGGCCAAGTCCGCGCCCGGCATGGTCCTCAACGCCTCCCGCCTGGACGCCGATCCGTACGTGCTCTGCACCCCCGCGGGCATCGTCGACCTGCGCACCGGCCTGGTGCGCACCCCCGACCCCAACAAGGACTTCCACTCGCGGTCCACGTCCATGGGCCCCAAGCAGATGCCCACGCCCCGCTGGAACCGCTTCCTCGAGGACACCTTCGGCGGCGACACCGAAGGCACCGAGATGATCGGCTTCCTGCACCTGCTGCTCGGCTACTCCGTCACCGGGGACGTCGGCGCCCAGGTCATGCCGTTCCTCTTCGGCATCGGCAAGAACGGCAAGTCGGTCCTCCTCGACGTCCTGATGAAGCTCCTGGGGGACTACGCGGACGCCGCCCCGCCCGGCTTCCTGATGGCCCGCCCCTACGAGGGCCACCCCACCGACCTCGCCGAACTCCACGGCCGACGCGTCATCGTGTGCAGCGAGGTCAAGCCGGGGGACCGGTTCGACGAGGCCCGGGTCAAGCTCCTCACCGGCGGCGACCGGATCAAGGCCCGCCGGATGCGGCAGGACTTCTTCAGCTTCGAACCGACGCACAAGCTCTGGCTGCTCGGCAACCACCGCCCCGAAGTGGGCACCGGCGGCTTCGCGTTCTGGCGCCGTATGCGACTCATCCCGTTCGAGCGGACCGTCCCCGACGACCGCAAGATCGACAACCTGGCCGACATCCTCGTCACCGAGGAAGGCCCCGGCATCCTCAACTGGCTGATCGAGGGCGCCCGTCGCTACCTCGGCGGTGACAAGGACCTCACAGGCCCGGAGCGCGTCCGCATCGCCACCACCGCGTACGCGGAGACGGAAGACCATACCGGCCGTTTTCTCAGCGAGAGCTGCAGCGTCCACCCCGATCAGCGGGCCGAACAGGCACGGCTGTACGCGGCGTACAAGAGCTGGTGCCAGAATGAGGGGGCGCCGGCCATGACGTCCCGCTCCTTCGCAGCTCGCGTACGCGAGACCATCGGGCTTGAGTCCCCCAAGCAGATGATCCTGTCGAATCAGCGCAAGTACTACCCGGGCATCGGACTGCTGGCGGACGAGGAGGATGCCTGATGGTGGTATCAAGCCAACCGCTGCGCCGGCCGGTGTGTCCGCGAGCCATGGCCGCGCGGCCTGATGGGTATCCGGCCCTTGACCTCCCGCACGAGGCCCCGGGCTCGGCACGAGAAGGTAGGACAGCATGAGCGCCCTCATCACCGAGGACGAGATCCGTGAGGAGACGGAGATCGTCTGGCTCGAAGACGCCACGGCGCTGGACTACGTACGACAGAGCCTCGACCGCCTGCCCACCCGTAAGGGGAAACCGGCCTACCACCGCGACGGCCGCATGGTCGGGTACGCCCTGCTCGGACCAGGCGCCAAGGCCTCCCGCTCCTCCGGCACGTTCCGGCGCCGCGTGTTCTGGCTGCTGCCGCACGACCGCGACACCGAGCCCAACGGCCTGTACGCGACCGGGGCGCCCGCAGAGGCCGTCGACCCGCGCACCCTGGCCCCCGGCATCAAGGGGTACAAGACGGAGCGCTCCGAGGGCGGCCCGCCCTCCTCTGCCATGCAGGAGCTGGGTATAACGCTTCCGCTCTGAACCGCTCGCCCCGCCCATCGGGGCGACCCCGACCGCCCGCCGCCCCCCCACGGCGGGCGGTTTCATGTGAACTGTCCGAAATAGCTTGGGGGTTCGCCGATTTACCGCGGTAAAACGGCGCCCGGACCCGACCCGTACGGTGGGGGAGTGGCGGCGCCGCCGCGCCCCTGACCCGGTATGCGGAATGCGCATCCCCGGACGGTACGATGCAAGGGTCATGGACACCTCGCACCACGCACCGGCCCCCACCTCGGCCGCCCGCACCCCCGGCGGCCAGAGCATGCCGCTCGCCGAACGGCTGCGCGCCAGCGTCACCGGCCTGATGCGGGCCACCGGCCAGACACAGTCCGACCTCGCGCTCGCCCTGGGCGTCGACCAGACCCAGGTGTCGCGCCGTCAGACCGGCCGCGCCGCCTGGAGCCTCGACGACTGCGACCGGCTCGCCGCACACTTCGGCATCGGAGTGCTCGACCTGCTCACCGGACCCGAGCGCGCCTGCGCCCGACTGCCGCGCACCCGCCGCGGCCGCCGCCGGGGGGTGCCCGCATGACCGAACGGAACCCCGCCTTCGACGCGGTCGACGCGCTGCTCGCCTCGGCCGTGGAGCCCGAACCGCTGCCGCCCGTCGAGGAACGCCGCGTCCTGCGCGAACATCTCGGCCTGTCCCGCGCCCAGGTCGCGGCCGCCCTCGGGGTGAGCCCGTCGACGGTCGGCGGCTGGGAGAGCGGCCGCGACCCGGCGGGGGAGGTGCGCGGCAAGTACGCGTACTTCCTCGACGCCGCCCGCACCAAGCTGGCCGACCGGTCCGCCGAGCCCCGCCCCTGCGTGCTGTGCGGCGGCCCCGCCACCGACGAGATCGAGGGCTACCCCCAGCACCTCGACCCGCAGGAGTGCGTACGGTCGACGGCGCCTCGCGCGGATCGTACGGAGACGTCGTACGCGCAGCCCGCGCCGCAGCCCGCGCCTGAGCCCGCAGC
>NZ_JAAAHS010000356.1 GCF_009908195.1 Streptomyces boluensis
GGCGCCCCCCCTGCGGCAGCTCCCCGTACGGTCCACCAAGACGCGCCCCGCGCCCCGCTCCGGGCTGCAATGGTCGAGTGACAGCGCCTCCGGACGACTGCCTCGCGCGCAACGAGTGGATCGGGGTCAGCTCACCTTCGCCGTGACGGCCCGTACGAACTCCGGGCCCACGTCGTCGCGCCAGACAAAGGGCGCCGAGTCCATCCGGCCCTCGAAGGTCGCGGTGGTCTGCCCGCCGACCGTGAACATCAACGAGCCCTTGCGGCAGGTCCAACTGTCGTCCAGGCCACCGTCGTTGGCGCAGGCGTCAGCCCCGAAGCGCTTGCTGTCGCCGCTGCGTGTGACGTCTTCGTAGTACCCGGCGATGAGTTCGGGATCGGCCACGGCGTCGACGCGGACCCAGACACGGGTGGCCGCGAACGTCTCGCCCGGCAGTTCCATGGAGTACTCGCACCGGCCGTAGTCGGCGCTGTCGCTCCGCTTCCACGCGGGGTCGGCGGCGAACTCCTTGATCGAGGGCGCGTACACGTGCAGCGGCGGCTCCTCCCGGACCTCCTCGGCGTCGGGAAGGATCGCCTCGACATCCTTCTGGTCCACCAAGGCACATGCGTACGGCCATCGGTCAGCGGCCAGGACCTCGCCCTTCTTCAGCGGGTCAAGGTGGACGTCACCGGCCTGGTGCGGGGCCTTGCCGAGAGAGGTCTCGGTGACGGCGTCGGCGATCTGGAGCGTCGCCCAGGCGGTACCGGCGATGAGCAGGCCGACGGCCAGGGCGATCCAGGAGATGCGGTCCTTTGTCTTCACGGTGACCGATCCTGCCCGACGGGCCCTTCCCGAGGGGCAGTTGGGGTACTTGAACATGGAGCCCGTCCTGGGGGCACCTCCCAGCGGTAGCTGGGGGAGATTGAGGACGAGCCCGGAGGACGATCGACGGTGCGCAGGTCGACGGTGCGGGCTGTCGTGCGCCAACCCCGCAGACTCAAGCGTCAGCGACCGAGTCGAACTCCACCTCGTCACGCCCGACCCCCTGCGCGTCCGCGTCCACCGAGTGGCGCGGCGCCTCGTGCAGCTTGGCCGGGCAGCGGGGCGCCCACCGGCACCCACGAGTTCATCCGGTGCGCGAGCTCGCCGACCGTGCCGCCGCCCGCGAGCGCCAGCTCGTCCACGCCCGCCCGCCGTGCAGCTCACCAGCCTCGTCCAGGACCACCGTCCAGCGCGCCCCCTGGCCGCGCAGCCGCGCACCGGCCGCCGTGGCGGGCTCGTCGACGCGGGCCAGCGGCGGCTGCTCCAGGTCGTCCGGTTCGATGGCCGTCACCGAGAGCTGCTTCAGGCCCCGGTCGGCGCCCGCGAACTCCGCCACGTACGGCGTGGCCGGGGTGCCGAGGACCGCGCCCGGAGTGTCGAACTGCTCGATGCGGCCCTGCCCGTACACCGCGATGCGGTCGCCGAGCCGGACCGCCTCCTCGATGTCGTGCGTCACCATCTTAATTTTGCGTGGGTGTCCCCGACTTCAGCCGGAGAGGGAAACGCATCTCAGGACTGCTTTGACGTGCGCTGTTAGCGCGGGTCCGCGCTGTCGGCCTTAGCTCACGGGTGCTGCTTCTGGTCCTCGATGTACTGGCGGATCACGGTCAGCGGGGTGAAATACGCCATATAATCGCTGAAATGGCCTTGAGTGGGGGTGGGTCGGGTGTTGCGTGCGTACAAGTTCCTGATGCGGCCCACTGTGGGCCAGCAGGCCGCGTTGGGTGCGATGTTGGCCGATCACTGCTCGCTCTACAACGGGGCGTTGCAGGAACGCCGCGATGCTTACAAGCACGCCTCCAGGACGAGCGTCAAGTACGGGCAGCAGTCGGCGCAGCTCAAGGAGATCCGGGCGTTCGACCCGGAGCGTCAGGGCCGTTGGTCGTTCTCCTCCCAGCAGGCGACGTTGCGCCGGTTGGACAAGGCGTTCGCCGGGTTCTTCCGGCGGGTCAAGTCCGGTGACACACCGGGATATCCGCGCTTCCGGGGCGTCAACTGGTTCGACACGGTGGACTTCCCCAAGGACGGTGACGGTTGCCGCTGGGACTCCACCCCTCACGACCCGGTGACCCGTGTCCGCTTCCAAGGCGTCGGGCATGTCAGGGTCAACCAGCACCGGCCGGTGGTCGGCAGGGTCAAGACTGTCTCGGTCAAGCGCGAGGGCCGGAAGTGGTACGTGGTCCTGACGGCCGAGCAGGCGCAGCCCGTGCCGCTGCCCAAGTCGGGCAGTGTGGTCGGCATCGACCTGGGCATAGCCAACTTCCTCGCCGACTCGAACGGCGAGTTCGTACCCAATCCCCGCCATGGCCGGAAAGCGGCCGCGAAACTCGAAGCCGCACAGCAGGCACTGTCCCGCTTCCCCCGTGTCCGCCGCGACAAGCGAACAGCCAACCACCGCCGGGCCGTTGAGAAGGTCGCCGACCTGCACCGCACGGTGCGTCGTCAGCGTCTGGACCACGCGCACAAGACCGCGCTCGGCCTGGTCCGCGCACACGATTTCATCGCGCATGAAGACCTCAAGATCCGCAACATGAGCAAGACCCCCAAGCCGAAGCCCGACCCCGAGACACCGGGCAGCTTCCTGCCCAACGGCGCCGCCGCCAAAGCCGGACTCAACAAGTCGATCAACGATGCCGGTTGGGGGGTGTTCCTGACGATCCTGCACGCCAAGGCTGAGAGCGCCGGACGGGAAGTGATCGCCGTGGACCCCCGCAACACCTCCCGAGAGTGTCCCGAATGCGGGCACGTCGCGAAGGAGAACCGGCCCACGCAGGAGAAGTTCCACTGCGTCTCGTGTGGCCATACTGCGCACGCGGACACGGTGGGCGCACGCAACGTTCTACGGGCCGGGCTGGTCCGCCGCGAAGCCCCACCGGCATAGCGAGAAGCCCCCTCATCCATGAGGGGGAGGAGTCACCAGGACCGTCTTGCGCACACCGCGGCCTGCATCTTCAGGAACTCGTCCTGCAACTGCTCGCGCACCACCGGGTCGACCGCGCCGAAGGGTTCGTCCATCAGGAGCACCGGCGGGGCCGCGGCGAGCGCGCGGGCCACCCCCACCCGCTGCCGCTGCCCGCCGGAGAGCTGCTGCGGATAGCGGGAGCCGTACGTCTTCGGGTCGAGGCCCACCAGGTCGAGGAGTTCGGCGGCACGGGCGCGGGCCTTCGACCGGTTCCAGCCGATCAGCGCGGGCACCGTCGCCGTGTTGTCGAGGATCGTGCGGTGCGGGAACAGGCCGACCTGCTGGATCACGTACCCGATACGGCGGCGCAGCCGGACCGGGTCGACGGTCGCGATGTCCTCGCCGTCGACGTGGATACGGCCCGAGGTCGGCTCGATCAGGCGGTTGACCATCATCATCGTGGTGGTCTTGCCGCAGCCCGACGGGCCGACGAGCGTGACCAGTTCGCCCTCGCGGACCTCGAACGACAGGTCGTCCACGGCCATCGTGCCGTCCGGGTAGCGCTTGCTGATGTGATCGAACCGGATCATGCCTTCACGCTAACCGCGCCGCACACGCCCCGCCCTTCAGCAGCCGTGCCCCTCAGGGGAGCCGGTCACCAGGACGACTTCGAGCGTGCGCGGCCCGTGCACGCCCTCCACTCGGTCCAGCTCGATGTCGCTCGTCGCGGACGGGCCGGAGATCCAGGTCAGCGGCCGCGCCGGATCGAGGCGGCGGAGCGCCTGCGGCACGGACGACACGACCTGGTCCGGGACGCGTACGACACAGATGTGGTGGTCGGGCACCAGCGTGATGCGGCGCCGCCCCTGGTCGGGGGAGCCGTCGAGGACGAGCGTGCCGGTCTCCGCGACGGCGACCGCGCAGCCCGTCACGACACTGTCGACCGCGTCCAGATCCTGCGCGGTCGACGCCTCCAGGTCGTGCACCCGCACCGGGTCGGCGCCCTCCAACCAGCCGGACGGAAGGCCCGGCGGTACGACGACGCTGCGCGCGCCGCGCTCGGCAAGGAGCCGCGCAAGGAGTTCCGCGAGCCCGTCCAAGTCGGTGCGGTGCACGATCGCCCGGTAGTCGGCGAGGTTCTCCGCGAGCAGGTCGACGGTCTCCTCGACGCTCCGTGCACCGTGCTCCACGAGGTACGAACGGTCCACGGCCGCGTCGAGATCCGGGGCGCCGTCCGGCCCGCCGACGAGGGCCCGCCGGACCCGGTTCAGGATGACGTCCCTGCTGCTCACTTCGCCCCGCCCTTCTCGCCCGTACCCGTACCGCGCGTGCGCTGCCACCAGTCCCGGAACGGCTCGGCGGGCATCTCCGGCACCGCCCGGCTGTCGCTCCACGCCCGGCCGGGGCCGGGCAGCCGACGCGGATGGAAGCGCCGGGTCCGGGCGGCGATCCGCTGCCCGAAGGCGAGCGCGCCCGGATGCGCGAACGCGAGCCCCGCCGCCCGCATCGCCGCCCGCTCCGCCGCGTGCCCCTTCGCGGGCCGCAGCGTGACCTTCTTGCCGCGCCGCGTCGCCGGACCGCCCTGCACCACCCGCTCGCGCAGGTGCACCAGGACCTCCGGGATGTCGATGGCGACCGGACACACCTCGTAACAGGCCCCGCACAGCGACGAGGCGTAAGGCAGCGAAGCGTCGATCTCGCTCTCGGTGCCCCGGAGTTGAGGGCTGAGGATCGCGCCGATCGGCCCCGGATAGACCGAGCCGTACGCGTGCCCGCCGGCCCGCTCGTACACCGGGCAGACGTTCAGGCAGGCCGAGCAGCGGATGCAGCGCAGCGCCTGGCGGCCCACCTCGTCGGCGAGGGTGTCGGTGCGGCCGTTGTCGAGCAGCACCAGGTGGAAGGCCTGCGGCCCGTCGCCGTCGGTGGTGCCGGTCCACATGGACGTGTACGGGTTCATGCGCTCCGCCGTCGACGAGCGCGGCAGGGTCTGCAGGAACACCTCCAGGTCCTGCCAGCTCGGCACCAGCTTCTCGATGCCCACGACCGAGATCAGGGTCTCCGGCAGGGTCAGGCACATCCGCCCGTTGCCCTCCGACTCGACGACGACGAGCGTGCCGGTGTCGGCGACCATGAAGTTGGCCCCGGAGATCCCGACCTTGGCGCGCAGGAACTTCTCCCGCAGATGGAGCCGTGCCGCCTCGGCGAGCTCGGCGGGCGTGTCCGTGAGGTCCTCGGGCGCGGGGCGGCCCCACTCGCTCATGGTGCGGGCGAAGATGTCGCGGATCTCGCCCCGGTTGCGGTGGATCGCCGGGACCAGGATGTGGCTGGGCCGGTCGTCCCCCAACTGCACGATCAGCTCGGCCAGATCGGTCTCGTACGCCGTGATGCCCTCGGCCGCGAGTGCCTCGTTCAGGCCGATCTCCTGGGTGGCCATCGACTTGACCTTGACGACCTCCCGCTCGCCGGTCGCCTGCACCAGACCGGTCACGATGCGGTTCGCCTCGTCGGCGTCCGCAGCCCAGTGCACGGTGCCCCCGGCGCGTACGACGGACTCCTCCAGACGCGGCAGATACGTGTCCAGGTGGCGCAGCGTGTGGTCCTTGATCTGCCGTCCGGCCTCGCGCAGTTCGGCCCAGTCGTCGAGTTCGGCGACCGCCTTGGCGCGCTTGGCGCGGATGGTGTGCGTGGCGTGCCGCAGATTGGCGCGCAGGGTGGCGTCCCGTACCGCGTCGTGGGCGGCCTCGGGGAAGGAGGGCATGCCGACAAAGGTTCCGCTCATGTCCCGACCTCGTCTTCCGTGCTCGCCAGGATCTCCGCGATGTGCACCGGCCGCATGCCGCTGTCGAGCCGGGTCATGGTGCCGCCGATGTGCATGAGGCAGGAGTTGTCCGCGGCGCACAGCACCCCGGCGCCCGTCGACTCGGCCGCCCGCACCTTGTCCAGGCCCATCGCCGCCGACACGTCCGGGTTCTTCACCGCGAACGTGCCGCCGAAGCCACAGCACTCCTCGGCCCCCGGCAGCTCCACCAGCTCAAGCCCCTTGACCGCACCCAAAAGCCGTGTCGGCCGCTCCCCGAGGCCGAGGGAGCGCAGCCCGTGGCAGGTCGGGTGGTACGTCACCCGGTGCGGGTAGTACGCGCCGACATCGGTCACGCCGACCACGTCGACGAGGAACTCGGTCAGCTCGTACGTCTTCGGAACGACCGGGGCGAGCTCCGCCGCGAGCCCGTCGCCGCGGCCCTCCGCGCGTGCCCGTTCGCCCATCCGCGGGTACAGCTCCCGCACCATCGCCCCGCACGAGCCGGACGGCGTGACGATCGCGTCGTAGCCGCCGAAGACCTCCGCGAAGTGCCGGGCCAGCGGCTCGGCGCGGTGGCGGTAGCCGGTGTTGTAGTGCGCCTGTCCGCAACAGGTCTGCGCCATGGGGAAGTCGACGTCGACACCCAGCCGGGTCAGGAGCTTCACCACGGCCTTACCGGTGTCCGGATAGAGGGTGTCGTTGACGCAGGTCAGGAACAGAGCGACACGCATGCGTCTCACTTTCCGCGGTGATCGTCGGATGGCTTGCAGGGTACGCGGACGGGGCCGTTCCGGGGAGGGTGATCACACGGTCACTCGTGCCCCGGACGGGCGCGGAACGGTGTTGCCGTGCCGCCCGCCCCGGTGATGGAGTGGGCCGAACCCGACCTGCCAGGAGCCCCGTTGACCTCGAAGACCAGCTACCGCCAACCCGGAACCGTCGCCACCGGCCGCACCTTCGACGTACCCCTCGACCACGAGCGCCCGGACGGCGAACGCATCGAGGTGTACGCGCGCGAAGTGGTGGCCAGCGACCGGGCCGACGCGGAGCTGCCCTGGCTGCTCTACCTGGAGGGCGGGCCCGGCCTCAAGGCCCAGCGGCTCATCGGGCGGCAGGCCTGGCTCGACCGGGCGCTGCGCGAGTTCCGCGTGCTGCTGCTCGACCAGCGCGGCACCGGCCGCTCCACCCCCGTGAACCGGCAGACCCTGCCGCAGCGCGGCGGCCCCCGCGAACAGGCCGCATACCTGGCGCACTTCAGGGCCGACGCGATCGTCCGGGACTGCGAACTCATCAGGAAGCGGCTCACCGGCGGCGCCCCCTGGACGGTGCTCGGCCAGAGCTTCGGCGGCTTCTGCCTCACCCACTACCTGACCGCCGCGCCCGAGGGCCTGCGCACCGCCCTGTTCACCGGCGGACTCCCGTCCCTGGACGCACACGCCGACACCGTGTACCGCGCCGCGTACCCGCGCATCCAGCGCAAGGTCGAGGCCCACTACGCGCGCTACCCGCAGGACGCCGAGCGCGCCCGGCGGATCGCCGCGCACCTGGTCGAGCACGGCCCGGCCACCCTCGACGGCGGCTACCTGCTGACCGTCGAGGCGTTCCAGTCCCTCGGCATCCTGCTCGGCGCGGGCGACGGCACCCACCACCTGCACCACCTCCTGGAGAACGCCTTCGTACGCGCCCCGCACGCCCCCGGCGGGGCCCAACTCTCGGACGCCTTCCGGGAGTCGGCCCGCGGCGCGCTCTCGTACGCCGGGCATCCGCTGTACGCGCTGCTGCACGAGTCGATCTACGCCCAGGACGCCCGGCCCACCGACTGGTCGGCGCAGCGGGTGCGGGCCGAGTACCCCCAGTTCGACGCGGAACGCGCGCTCGCGGCGGGCGGTCCGCCGCTGTTCACCGGCGAGGGCGCGTACCCCTGGCACTTCACCTCCGACCCCGCGCTCGCCCCTCTGCGCGAGACCGCCGACCACCTCGCGGCCCGCACGACGTGGACCCCGCTGTACGACGCGGCCCGCCTGTCCCGCAACGAGGTGCCGGCCGCGGCGGCGGTCTATCACGACGACATGTACGTGGACGCGGGGCACTCGCTGGCTACCGCACGGGTGGTGAGGGGGTTGCGGACGTGGGTCACGGATGAGTTTGAGCATGACGGGGTGCGGACGGGGGG
>NZ_JAAAHS010000357.1 GCF_009908195.1 Streptomyces boluensis
GCCCCGCTCCGCATTCACCACGCGCTGCCGGCCCCCGCCCCGTCCCGTGTCCGTGCCCGGATCTTATGAGCAGCGCGCCCTCCCGCGCTCTGCCTGTGGACAACCACGCGACGCCGTCCCCCGCACGTCCTCGGGTGCTGTCCCCCGCACTTCTTCACAGGGCCCTACGGGCCGCCCGGTTGCCTGCGGGGAGCGCGACATACCTCACAAGAAGGTGGTGTCGCACGGCCCTTGCCAGGGTGCTACGAGGCAGGTGAGGACCGGATTTCGCCGGATCAGCAACGGTTTGCGCACGGTACGTAATGCGTCAATCGCCCCTATCTTCGGGACACATGTCTTCAGCCACTCTCAGTCCGACCGCCGCCGACAGCGCGCCGCCCGCCGAGGTCACCGTCACCGACCCGGCGATGGTCAAGCGCGCCGTGAAGGCGGCCGCGCTCGGCAACGCCATGGAGTGGTTCGACTTCGGCGTCTACAGCTATATCGCCGTCACCCTGGGCAAGGTCTTCTTCCCGTCCGGCAACGCCACGGTCCAACTCCTCTCCACCTTCGGCGCCTTCGCCGCCGCCTTCCTCGTACGCCCCCTGGGCGGCATGGTCTTCGGGCCGCTCGGTGACCGCATCGGCCGTCAGAAGGTGCTCGCCTTCACCATGATCATGATGGCGGCGGGCACGTTCGCGATCGGCCTGATCCCCTCGCACGCCTCCATCGGCGTCGGGGCCCCGGTCCTGCTGCTCGCGGCGCGCCTGGTGCAGGGCTTCTCCACCGGTGGTGAGTACGCGGGCGCCTCCACGTTCATCGCCGAGTACGCGCCGGACAAGAAGCGCGGATTCCTCGGCAGCTGGCTGGAGTTCGGCACCCTGGCCGGCTATATCGGCGGCGCCGGTCTCGTCACGCTGATGACGGCCCTGCTCTCCACGGACGACCTGCTCTCCTGGGGCTGGCGCATCCCGTTCCTGATCGCCGGCCCGATGGGTCTGATCGGCCTGTACCTGCGTATGCGCCTGGAGGAGACCCCGGCCTTCGCCGCCGAGCTCGACAAGGCGGAGGAGTCCCGTCCGAAGGTGAGGCTCCGTGAGATGGTCACCGGCCAGTGGCGCGCGCTGCTGCTCTGCGTCGGCCTGGTGCTTGTCTTCAACGTCACGGACTACATGCTCCTTTCGTACATGCCGAGTTACCTGACGGGTGAGCTCGACTACGACTCCACGCACGGCCTGCTCGTCGTCCTCGGCGTGATGGCGCTGATGATGGTCGTCCAGCCCTTCGCCGGCCGGCTCACCGACCGGGTCGGGCGCCGTCCCGTGATCGCCTTCGGCTGCGCCGGGTTCCTGCTTCTCTCCGTTCCCGCACTGCTGTTGATCCGGCAGGGCTCGCTGTTCGCCATCGCGCTCGGCATGGGCGCGCTCGGCCTGCTCCTGGTCTGCTTCACGGCGACGATGCCGTCCACGCTGCCCGCGCTCTTCCCGACCCGGGTGCGGTACGGCTCGCTGTCGATCGGCTTCAACGTCTCCGTCTCGATCTTCGGCGGCACGACCCCGCTGGTCGTGACGGCACTGATCGGCGCTACGGGCAACGTGATGATGCCCGCCTACTACATGATGGCCGCGGCCGTCGTCGGCGGTGTCGCCGTCTGGTTCATGACGGAGAGCGCCCGCCGCCCGCTGCCGGGTTCGGCGCCCTCGGTCGAGACGGAGCAGGAGGCCCAGGCGCTGCGGGCCGCGGGCCAGGGCGGCATCACGCCGGCCTGACCGCCCCCGGCCAGGCCCCGGATCCGCCGCCCCGGCCCCGGATCCTCCGCCCTGCCCCCGGCTCTACCCGTCCACTTCCGGTGCGCCCGCCTGCCAGGCCGTGAACAGCGGTACGGTGCCGCTGCCGTCGAGGACCACCACCCCGAACGGCCGGTCGTACGCGATGTGTTCGATGCGCTCGGGCGGGCGGTACGCACCGCCCAAGCGCATCGCCACCACCGTCACCGCGGCCGCTTCCACGCCCTGCTCGGCGACCTTGACCACCGCTTCCTGCACCACCTGCGAGACGGCCAGCGGCTCCGGCGAGAGCGCGGAGAAGTCGGCGGCGTCCTGGAACGCCTGCCGCACACCGAGCGCCACCAGGTGCGGCACGATCTCGACGGTGGAGCGCAGCGACAGCTTCGGCAGGGCGATCCGGACGGCGTCCGCGTCCAGCGGTCTGCGGCGGGCGACCGGGGCCCAGGCCAGTGGCAGTACGCGCGCGGGCGTCGCGCCGGGTGCCCCGAGCACGAACCGCACCTTGGCCGCCGCCGACGGGCCCGCGCCCGCGGGCGCGACACAGCCGAGCTCCACCACGCGCGCGGCACCCTCCTCGGCCGCCACCTCCCAGGCCTGGCCCGGCGGTACGGGACCGTGCATCGTCGCCACCTGGTGCCGCTCCCCCGCCGCGTCCGTGAACGCCTCGGGACGGGTGGCGTGGGCCTGGAACGGGTCCTGCCAACGCGCCTTCAGGGCAAGGGCGTTGACCAGGACGAGAAGCGTCTCGGGGGTGATCCGGACCGGGAGCCTCGACACGAGCCCGCCGGTCGCCCGGTTCACCCAGGCGTCGATCGCGTCCGGGTCCATCGGCCCGAACCCGATGTCGGGCAGCGCCTCGCGGTACGCGCGGTAGACGGGCACTCTGCTCCAGACGCCCGTGGCCACCGCGAGCGCGTCCGTGCGGGACAGGGCGCGGGCGCCCTCGGTCACCGCGCGGGCCGCGTCCTGCCCGGCGACCCCGAGCAGCTCGCGCAGCTCGTCGGCGGTGCTGCCGCGCGCGCCCGCCGCCACCGACGCCAGGGCGAGCCAGAGGCCCGCCGGTGAACACACGAAGTCCTCTTCCCCACCGCCCACATGCGGCAGCCAGCGCTCGGCGAGGCGCCCCACCTCGACGCCCGGCAGCACCTGCTCGATCTGCTCAGCCATGGCTCATCCCCCGTCCCCGTTCGCCCCGTTGGTACGTGTGGACCAGTATGCGAGGAGCCACTGACAATCGCCGGGGCAGTCACCGGGAACAGCCTCCCGAACAGTCGCCGGACCACCGAAGGGACCCCGCACCCACATGTCTCAGGACCCCGCAGCACACCGCTGGAACGCCGTGGACGCCTACTTCACCGAACTCCTCGCCCCGTCGGACGACGCCCTCGACGAGGCGCTGCGCGCCAGCGACGTCGCCGGGCTGCCGCGTATCGCCGTCGCCCCGAACCAGGGCAAGCTCCTCCAGCTCCTCGCCCAGATCCAGGGCGCCCGGCGCGTCCTGGAGATCGGCACCCTCGGCGGCTACAGCGCGATCTGGCTGGCCCGCGCCCTGCCCGCCGACGGCCGCCTCGTCACCCTGGAGGCCAACGCCGCGTACGCCGAGGTGGCCCGCGCCAACCTGGCCCGCGCGGGCGTCGCCGAGGTCGTCGAGGTGCGCACCGGCACGGCACTCGACTCGCTCGCCGCGCTGGTCGACGAGGGCGCCGAACCCTTCGACCTGGTCTTCATCGACGCGGACAAGCCCAACAACCCGCACTACCTGGAGTGGGCGCTCCGCCTGACCCGCCCCGGCTCCCTGATCATCGGGGACAACGTGGTGCGCGAGGGGGCGGTCGCCGACGCCGACACCACCGACCCCAGGGTGCGGGGTGTGCGCGACTTCCTGGCCATGACCGCGGAGCACCCCCGGCTTTCGGGCACCGCGCTGCAGACGGTCGGCAGCAAGGGGTACGACGGCTTCTCACTGGCGCGCGTCACGAGCTGACCCGGGCACCCTGAGGGCGGGCTCCCCTACGCCTCGTGGTGGAAGCCCACGTTCACCGTGCGCGGTCCGGTCCTGTCCTCGATCACCACTTCGCCGGAGCCCCCCACGGGCAGCGGCGCGCTCCCGCCGTACGCGAGCTCCTGCGCGCCGCCGCCCGTGACAAGGCGTACGCGCGAGGACGGGTCCGAATGCGAGCCGCGCAGCCAGCTGACGCTCCAGGTCAGGTCCTCGGCGCAGTGGAACTCCAGGTGCACGCGGGACACGAACAACCAGTCCTCGGGCGGTACGAGCCGGCACACGGCGCCGTCGCGGCCGACGCGCAGCACCGCGCCCGGCGTGCTGTCCTCGTCGGCCATGAGCATGCCCGCCGTCGCGCCGGCGTCCGCCTCCGCCACCGAGGCCATGGTGAGTTCGAGCACGTGCGCTCCTTCAAGTCGCGGTGTTCTCCCGGGAGTCGGGACGCTCTCCGGTACGGGTACGCGGTGGGGCGCGCCGCCAGATGATAGGTCGAGGCCGCGGCTTCCGTACGTGACTCGGCCCACACGCGTGCCCCGATCGGGCACCACGCGCGCGTGCGAGAGGATGGGCGCATGAGCATCGTGAAGATCAACGCCCTGACCGTTCCGCAGGAGCAGCGCGAGGTCCTGGAGAAGCGCTTCGCCGCCCGCGCGGGCACGGTGGAGAACGCCGACGGGTTCGAGTGGTTCGAGCTGCTCAAGCCTTTGGAGGGCACCGACCAGTACCTCGTGTACACCCGCTGGCGCGACGAGGCGGCGTTCCAGGCCTGGATGGAGGGCCCGATGAAGGCCGCCCACCAGGGCGGGGCCGAGTCGGGCGGGGAGCGCCCGAAGCCCGCGGCGACCGGCTCCACGGTCTGGACCTTCGAGGTCGTCCAGCAGGCGCCGCCCAAGCAGGCCTGATCCGCAGTCCGGGGGCGCGGCCCCGCGCCCCCGGAATCCCGTTGCACACGCGCGTGCCGCTCGTCGACGATCTAGGCATGACTGTGTGGACCGTCCGCCCCGAACCGTTCGACTCCGCCGCCGCTGCCGCGCTGTGGCGGGCGTACTACACCGAGGTGAGCGACCGGTGGTACGTACGTGAGACCGGGGAGCCGACGCCGCCCGCCGAGCTCGAACGCGGGGTCGCGGCGGAGAGCGGGGCCGAACTCGCGCCGCCGGACGGCCTGTTGCTCGTCGGCAGGTACGGCGACGTGGCCGGGGGGAGCGCCGGGGTGCGGTTCCTCGGGGACGGCCGCGCCGAACTGACCCGCGTGTACGTCGCGTCCGCGCTGCGCGGCACCGGTGGCGGCGGAGCCCTGATGGCGGCGGCCGAGAGGGCCGCACGGGACGCCGGGACCCGGGAGCTCGTGCTCGACACCCGCCTCGACCTGGTGGAGGCCCGCGCCCTCTACACCCGGCACGGGTTCCGCGAGATCCCCGCGTACAACACCGGCCCCTACTGCGAGATCTGGTACGGCAAGCAACTGTTGAACGCCTGACCGCCCGCACCCGGCTCACCCGTGAATCGGCCCCACGCGCGCGTGCACGATTCCACGACCAGCTCGACCAGCCCCCGGACCCGGCCCTCAGGTCCAGCCCTCAGGACCAGACCTCACATGCGCGCGCGCCCCCCGCTCCAGCTCCAGTGCCTTCATCACGCCGTCGTGCGGCCGTTCGCTGTCCGAGCCGCACAGTTCCGCGTTGAGCTCCTCGATGAGCTGGGCCAGGTCGACGGGGCGGTCCGGGGTCCACCAGTCGCCCAGGAGCTCCGCCAGGGACTCCTCGCGGGCCTTGCCGAGGCGGGCGGCGACCTCGCGGCCCGTGTCGGTGAGGACCATTTCGAGTCCGGTGCGGCGGGCGAGCCTGCGCTCCTCGACCTGGCGCGCGGCGGCCTGCACCACGGGCAGCGGTACGACGCTGCGCTCGGCGAGGCGGGCCGGTTCGACGGAGCCGTACCGCTGGATGCGAAGCAGCATCCAACTGGCCGCGGGCAGCAGGTCGTACCCCGCACGCGCGGTGATCTTCTCGTACACCTCACGGCGCCCCTCGCGCGTACCGAGTACCGAGAGGGCGCGCAGCACCTCGTCGTGCGAGGAGCGCTCGACGGGGTTGCTGGCCAGGGTCTCGCTGATCTCCGGCGCGGTGACCGAGCCGCGCAGCTTGTCCTCCTTGAGCAGCCAGGACAGGACGAACGCGAGCAGCGCGACCGGGGCCGCGTACAGGAACACGTCGGTGATCGCGGACGAGTAGGCGTGCAGCGCCAACGGGCGTGCCCCGGCCGGGAGTTGTGCCATCACGCGCGGGTCGGCCTCCAGGGCGGCGGCGGTGCCGGGCGGCACGTTCTGGCCCGCGAAGGCGGCGTTCAGCTTGTCGGCGAGCCGGTTCGCGAAGATCGTGCCGAAGATCGCGACGCCGAAGGAGGCGCCGATGGAGCGGAAGAACGTGGCGCCGGAGGTGGCGACGCCCAGGTCCTCGTACGAGACGGCGTTCTGCACGATCAGTACGAGCACCTGCATGACGAGGCCGAGACCGAGGCCGAAGACGAAGAAGTAGGCGCTCATCTCCAGGGTGGAGCTGGCCTCGTCGAGCTGGTGCAGGAGCAGCAGGCCGAGTGTGGTGACGGCGGTGCCGAGTACGGGGAAGACCTTCCAGCGTCCGGTGCGGCTGACGATCTGGCCGGAGGCGGTGGACGAGAGCAGCAGTCCGAGCACCATCGGCAGCATGTGCACGCCCGACATGGTCGGCGAAATACCGTGCACGACCTGCAGGAACGTCGGCAGGTAGACCATCGCGCCGAACATCGCGAAGCCCACCACGAAGCTGATCACCGCGGAGAGCGTGAAGGTGCGGATGCCGAACAGCTTCAGCGGAAGCACCGGCTCCGCCGCCCTGCGCTCCACCGCGACGAAGGCCACGAGCAGCACCACGGCGAGCACCGCGAGGCCGATGATCTTCGCCGAGCCCCAGGCCCAGGTGGTGCCGCCGAGCGAGGCGACGAGCACCAGACAGGTGGCGACCGCGGCGATCAGGAACGTACCCAGGTAGTCGATGACGTGCTTCGTCGCGCGTACCGGGATGTGCAGCGCGGCGGCGATGACGGCGAGCGCGACCACGCCGATCGGCAGGTTGATGTAGAAGACCCAGCGCCAGGAGAGGTGGTCGACGAAGAGGCCGCCGAGCAGCGGCCCGAGCACACTGGTGGCGCCGAAGACAGCGCCGAACAGGCCCTGGTACTTGCCGCGTTCACGGGGCGAGACGATGTCGCCGACGATGGCCATGGACAGCACCATCAGGCCGCCGCCGCCGAGTCCCTGCACCGCGCGGAAGGCGATCAGCTGCGGCATGTTCTGCGCCATGCCGCACAGCGCGGACCCGATCAGGAAGATCACGATCGCGGTCTGGAAAAGCTTCTTGCGCCCGTACTGGTCGCCGAGTTTCCCCCACAGCGGCGTCGCGGCGGTCGCGGCCAGCATGTACGCGGTGACGACCCACGACAGGTGCTTCATGCCGCCGAGTTCGCTCACGATCGTCGGCAGCGCCGTGGACACGATGGTCTGGTCGAGCGCGGCGATCAGCATGCCGAGCAGCAGTGCCCCGATGGAGACGAGCACATTGCGCCTGCTCCGCTCCTGGCCGGGGAGCGGTATCGGGGCCGAGCCGTCCGCGTGCTCCGTCGTCGTCATCGACGCCTCCTCGCAACCGCGCGCCGCGTGCGCCGCGGGGACGAGGCCCCGCTCTGGGGCCCGCCGCACCTTCCATCCTGGGCGGTGTGGCCGGTTATGGCCTGTCGAGTGGCTTCTCAAGCCCCTGGGCGGGGCGGGCGAAGGGCTGCATAATCGGCCGGGCACGCACCACCGGAGCCCCTCGGGGCTCGACCGGAGGGGGGCCAGGCGGTGAGCGCACGCAGTTGCCCGCAGTGCGGTACGCCGAGGGGCGCGGACGGCGGCCCGGCCTGCTCCTGCGGCCGGCGCACGGCGGACGCGGTACGCGACACCCGGAGCGCGGAGGCGGCCGCCGCCGAGGACTTCGATCCGCTGCGGATCCGGCCCTATGTGTCCCTGCCGGACGCCGAGTACGGGGACGAGTACGGGGACGGGGACCGGTACGAGGGCGAGTACGGCGGCGAGTTCGGG
>NZ_JAAAHS010000358.1 GCF_009908195.1 Streptomyces boluensis
CCGGTACCGCAGCTCCGGCCGGCCCGTGCCCCCGTACTTGAGGCGGACCTCGACGCGGCCCGTGTCCGCGAAGAACTCCAGGTAGCGGCGGGCGCTGACGCGTGAGAGGGAGCCCGCCTCGGCGCACTCGGTGGCCGAGAGGCCGGACGGCTCGGCCCGTAGTACCCCTTCCACCAGGTCCGCCGTGTGCGCCGCGAGGCCCTTCGGCAGCTCACGTGAGCCCGGCGGGCGGGTGCCGAAGATCCGGTCCACGTCCTCCTGCCGGGCCTCGCCCAGGTCGTCGAGGCGGGACCGGAGCGCGGCCACATGCCTCAACTGCTCCTGCAGCGCTGCCTGGTTGAACGGCTTGATGAGGTAGTGCAGCGCCCCGGCGCGCAGCGCGGAACGGATCACCTCCGCGTCCCTGGCCGCCGTGATGAACAGCGCGTCCACCCGCGGCCGCGCGGGCTCCCGCTCCTCCGCCGCGCGCAACTCCCGCAGTACGGCGATGCCGTCCATGTCCGGCAGGTACACATCGAGGAGTACGAGATCGGGGTGGAGCCGTTCCGCGGCGCGCAGCGCCTCGGCGCCGCTGTGCGCGACACCGGCCACCGCGAATCCGTCCATCGCGGACACACAGCGGCCGTGCAGCTTCGCCACCATGAAGTCGTCGTCCACGACAAGGACCTTCGTCTGCTCGTTCACCGCGTCAGGCTAGGTACGCGACCACAACGACCACAACGTTCGTTGCTTGCGGAAGAGAGACAGCTTGTTAACGCCCAGGCAACATGTGGGCCACCTCACACGCCTTCACGGCACCTTTATTTCCCCGACCCCTTACGTACCGACAGGTGGTGGCACACGTGCGCCTGCGCACACCCCTCGCCCTGCTCGGGGCCGCGCTGCTCGTGCTCGCCGGGCCGCCGCTGCTCACCACGGGCAGCGGCGCCGACACCGGCACGCAGATCCCGGGCCTGCGCCTCATGGTCCCCAACACCCCCGGCGGCGGCTACGACATCACGGCCCGCACCGCGGCCAAGGACGCCGAGGACGCCGAACTGACCCACAACATCGAGGTGTTCAACCTGCCCGGCGCGGGCGGCACCGTCGGTCTGACCCGGCTCGTCGGCGAGCACGGCAACGGCAAGCTCGCCATGTCCATGGGCCTGGGTGTGGTGGGCGCCGCACGCTCCAACCACTCGCCGAAGACCCTCGCCGACACCACCCCGATCGCGCGCCTCACCGAGGAGCAGGACGTCGTGGTCGTCGCCAAGGACTCCCCGTACAAGACCATCGAGGACCTGATCGGCGCCTGGAAGAAGAACCCGGGCAAGATGCCGGTCGGCGGCGGGTCGTCGCCCGGCGGGCCGGACCACATCGCGCCCATGCTGATGGCGCGGGCCGCCGGGATCGAGCCGAAGAAGGTCAACTACGTGCCGTTCGACGGCGGTGGTGAACTCCTCGCCTCCATCCTCGGCAACAAGGTCGCCTTCGGGGTGTCGGGGGTCGGTGAGTATCTCGACCAGATCAAGTCGGGCGAGCTGCGGCTGCTCGCCGTGACCGGGCCGAAGCGCGTGCCGGGCCTCGACGGGCCGACCCTCAAGGAGTCCGGCTACGACGTGAACTTCACCAACTGGCGCGGCATCGTCGCCCCGCCCGGCCTCTCCGAGGCCGAACGCGCCAAGCTCACCGGCCTGGTGGAGAAGCTGCACGCCTCGAAGCAGTGGCAGAAGTCCATGAAGAAGAACGGCTGGGAGGACGCCTTCACCACCGGCGACGACTTCGGCGCGTTCCTCGAAGCCCAGGACAAGCGTGTGGTGTCCGTACTGAAGGAGCTGGGGCTGTGACGACCACGACAGAGACCCCCGAGAGCCCCGAGAGCCCCGAGAGCCCCGAGGTCCAGCCGGAGCCGCGCAGGTCCTGGCTCAAGGAACACTCCGAACTCGGCGTCTGCGCCCTGCTGTTGGCGCTCGGCGTGCTCGTCCTCACCGACGCCCTCACCATGGACGTCGACATCACCCAGCGCGGCCCCATCGGCCCCAAGACGGTGCCGCTCGTGGTCGGCGTCGGGCTGCTCGTGATCGCCGCGCTGCTCGCCGTCGACGTACTGCGCGGCGGCCACGGTGAGGCCGAGGGCGGTGAGGACGTCGACCTGTCCGAACCCGCCGACTGGCGCACCGTGCTGCTGCTCGCCGGGGTCTTCCTCGCCACCGCCGTACTGATCGACCCGCTCGGCTTCCCCATCGCCGGAGCACTGCTGTTCTGGGGCGCCGCCTTCGCGCTCGGCAGCCGCCGCGTCGACCGCGACCCGCTCATCGCCGCGGTGCTCTCGCTGCTCACCTACGTCGTCTTCAACAACCTGCTCGGGGTGCCGCTGCCCGGCGGTCCGCTGATGGGAGTGCTCTGACATGGATGCCCTCAACTCCCTGATGGACGGCTTCGGCACGGCCCTCTCCCCGATCAACCTGCTCTGGGCCGCGATAGGCGTGCTCCTCGGCACCGCCATCGGCGTCCTGCCCGGCATCGGCCCCGCCATGGCCGTCGCACTGCTGCTCCCGGTGACGTACGGACTCGAACCGACCGGCGCGTTCATCATGTTCGCCGGGATCTACTACGGGGCGATGTTCGGCGGCTCCACGACCTCCATCCTGCTCAACACCCCAGGCGAGAGCGCGGCGGTCGTCGCCGCCATGGAGGGCAACCCGATGGCCAAGGCGGGGCGCGGCGCACAGGCGCTCGCGGCCGCCGCCATCGGCCACTTCGCGGGCGGCATGGTCGGCACGATCCTGCTCGTCGCGCTCGCCCCGAAGATCGCCGAACTCGCCGTCGACATCGGCGCACCCGACTACTTCGCCATCATGGTCCTCGCCTTCATCGCGGTGACCAGCGTCCTCGGCTCCTCCCGCGTCCGCGGCCTGGCCTCCCTGCTCATCGGTCTCACCATCGGCCTCATCGGCCTCGACCAGATGACCGGACAGCAGCGCCTCACCTTCGGCACCCTCGAACTCGCCGACGGCGTCGACGTGGTGATCGTCGCGGTCGGCCTGTTCGCGATCGGCGAGGCCCTGTGGGTCGCCGCGCACCTGCGCCGCACCAGCGGCGAGGCCATCCCGGTCGGCCGCCCCTGGCTCGACAAGGGCGACGTCAAGCGCTCCTGGAAGTCCTGGCTGCGCGGCCCCGTCATCGGCTTCCCGTTCGGCGCGATCCCGGCCGGCGGCGCGGAGATCCCCACGTTCCTCTCGTACGTCACCGAGAAGCGGCTCTCCAAGCACAAGGACGAGTTCGGCAAGGGCGCCATCGAGGGCGTCGCGGGGCCCGAGTCCGCGGCCTCCGCCTCGGCCGCCGGAACCCTCGTCTCCATGCTCACCCTCGGCCTGCCCACGACCGCCGTCGCCGCCGTGATGCTCGCCGCGTTCCAGCAGTACGGCATCCAGCCGGGCCCGCTGCTCTTCGAACGCGAACCGGAGCTGGTGTGGGGCCTGATCGCCTCGCTCTTCGTCGGCATGGTGCTGCTGCTCGCCCTGAACCTGCCGCTCGCACCGCTCTGGGCGAAGCTGCTGCGGATCCCGCGGCCGTACCTGTACGCGGGCATCCTCTTCTTCGCCGCGGTCGGTGCGTACGCGGTCGGCGGTGAGGCCCTCGACCTGGTGATCCTGCTGGTCATCGGCCTGATCGGCTTCGGAATGCGGCGCTACGGACTGCCCGTCCTGCCCGCCGTCATCGGCGTCATCCTCGGCCCGGCCGCGGAGCAGCAGCTGCGGCGTGCGCTGCAGATCAGTGACGGCAGCTTCACGGGGCTCGTCAACACCCCCTTCTCCGTGACGGTCTACGCGGTCGTGGTGCTGCTGCTCGCCTGGCCGTTGATCAACAAGCTGATCAAGCGCGGGAGTTCGGACCGCGAGGACCAGGACCAGGATCAGGACCGTACCGTGGACGCATGACGCCCACGGACGACATCAGGCCCGCCACGGGCGCGGACGTGCCCGCCGTACGCGCGGTCACGGACGCGGCGTACCACCGCTACATCGCGCGCATCGGACTGCGTCCCGCGCCGATGGACCGCGACCACGCCGCGGACGTGGCGGCGGGCATGGTGTCCGTCACCGGTGACCCGGTCACCGGCCTTGTGGTCCTCGTCCCGCACGAGGACCACCTCTACCTCGAATCGATCGCGGTCCACCCCGACGCCCACGGGCACGGGGTGGGCCGCGCTCTGCTCACCTTCGTCGAACGGCGGGCCCGCGCGCTCGGCCTGCCCGAGGTGCGGCTGCTCACCAACGCCCTGATGTGGGAGAACCAGAAGATCTACGCCCGGTACGGGTACGAGATCGTGGAGCGCCGCAAGGACGGGCCGTACGACCGGATCCACTACCGCAAGCGGGTGGACGGCGGGGCCTGAGTTCTTCCCCGAGGGGTCTGAGTCTTCCCCGAGGGGTCTGGGGCGGAGCCCCAGTTACGGGCGGAGCCCCAGTTACGGGAAGGGGCGGTCAGCTCTCCGGCCACCATGTTCTGCGGATGTCCTCGCGGACTTCGGGGCGCGGGCGGGCGGCCTCTTCGCGGCGATCTTCGGCGCGGCGGCGGGCGGCGGGCCTGGCCAGGGGCTTCTGCAGGGTCTGGCGACGCATGACGGCCTCCTAGAGTGGGGCAGTCCGGGCCTTCCTGAGGAGAGGGGCCCGGAGAAGGAGAGTCACCCATCACCGGCCGCCTGTCTGTGGCCTGCGTCACGCTCTGCGGTGAACCTGGACGGTCTGTCGAGCCCGGCCGGGCATGTTCTGGGCCGAGGATCGAGTTCCGGGCGTTGTCAGTGACGCCTGTCACCATCGGGACCATGACGACCGAACGGCACACCACCATCGACTGGGACGCGTACGCCGACACCTTCGACGACGACGCCGACCACGGCCTGCGGGACGCCACCGTCCGCGCCGCCTGGGCCGAGCGGCTAGCGGACTGGCTGCCCGCCGCCCCCTCCGACGTGCTCGACCTCGGCTGCGGCACCGGCAGCCTGGCCCTCCTCGCCGCCGAGCGGGGCCACCGCGTCACCGGCGTCGACAGCGCGCCACGCATGGTGGAGCGCGGGCCCGCGCGAAGCTCGCCGGGACCGGGGCCGAGGTGCGGGTGGGCGACGCGAGCAGACCCCCGGTCGGCGACCAGCGCTTCGACGTGGTCCTGGTCCGGCACGTGCTGTGGGCGCTGCCCGACCCGGACGCGGCGCTGCGGCACTGGTGCGGGCTGCTCCGCCCCGGCGGCCGGCTCGTCCTGGTCGAGGGCGTCTGGGGCGAGCAGAACCCCGCCGGCATCCCGCAGGCCCGGCTCGCCGCCGCCCTCGCCCCGCTCGCCGGACGCGTCCACTCCGAGCGGCTCTCGTCCGACCCGCGCCTGTGGGGCCGCCCGGTACGCGACGAGCGGTACGCCCTGGTGGCGGTCGTCGACGGCCCGCGCCGCCACACCGAGGTGGTCGACGTGCACCTCATCGTGCGCCGCGGCGACGAAGTGCTCCTCGCCCGCCGCGCGGGCACCGGGTACGCGGACGGGCTGCTGCACGCACCCTCCGGGCACACCGAGGACGGCGAGGACGTACGGGCGGCGGTGATCCGCGAGGCCGAGGAGGAGGTCGGCCTCCTCCTCGGCCCCGACGACCTGCGGACCGCCCTCGTCATGCAGCACCGCGGCCCCGGCGGCGCCCCGCGCATCGGCTGGTTCTTCGAGGTCACGCACGGCGCGGGCGGCACCCCCGTCAACCGCGAGCCCGACAAGTGCTCCGAGCTCGGCTGGTACGCGCTGGCCGAGCTGCCGGACGACATGGTGGCGTACTGCAGAGCGGGCCTCGACGCGTACGCCGCGGGTGAGCGCTTCGTCGTCCACTGGCACGAGGACGGCGACGACATCGCGTACGACGCCACGGCACGGCGGGCGGTGCCGCTGCCGTTGAGCGGCGGGTAGCGGCGGGTAGCGGGGTCAGTGGGCGAGTCGGTTCACCAACTCGCCGCTCCTGGCGAGGAGTTCGAGCTCGTCGAGGGCGCCCAGGGCCGCCGTCGCGGCCCGCGGGTCCCGCTCCGCGAGGCCGCTCTCGGCGAACTCGTCCTCGTCCAGGCGCAGGATCGACGTACGGTCCGCGGAGACCCACAGGTCCAGGTCCAGGTCCTCGACGACGAGACCGGCCCCGTCCACCTCGGCGGGGCGGGTGACATCGCAGTACCAGCCCTTCAACCCGCCCTCGCCGTCCCGGACTTCCTTCACCGCGTACCAGCGGTCGCGCCAGTAGTGCTCGGTGAACACATCGCCCGGCTCGAAGCGCACGAAGCCGAAGTCCCGTATGCCCGCGGCCGCCCAGGGCGCCCGCACCACCACATGGCGGCCGTCGTCGCGCAGCAGCGTCGCCGGATAACGGATCTTCGTCCGTCCGGCCTTGCGCAGCACCACATGCACCGTGGCCGTGTCCTTGGAGTTCACGTCGTCCTTGGAGTCCACGTCCGCCTCAGCCGATGCCGAGTTCTCTGACATGGCGTACCTCCGTCGCACAGATGTCGTAGCCGAACCACTTGTTGACCGCCAGCATCGGCTGGTTCTCCGCGTCGTTGCCGGTGAACGCCTCGGTGAGGCCCGCCGCCCCGGCGCGGTGCAGGGAGTGCGCCTTGACGAGTTTCGCCAGGCCACGGCCCCGGTGGGCGCGGTGCACGCCCGTCATCCCCGACAGGTACCGGCCTGCCCCGTCGGTATGGGCCGCCGTGAACGCCGCGGGCGCCCCGTCCACCACGGCCACCACGGTGAGCTCCCGGTCCAGGCAGGGGTGGCCCCAGGCGGTGGTCAACCAGTCCTCGTAGTCGTCGAGTTCCGTACCGATGTCGCCCGGCTCGTCCGCGGTCGTCGCCGCGTCGAGCGTGAACAGCGGCCGCGGGTCGGCCGCGAAGTCCGCCGCCGTACGCAGCTCGACCCCGGCCGGAACCTCCGGCAGCGGCGGCAGCGTGCCGTCGGCCAGGTCAAGGCGGAGGAAGTGCGCGGACCGGCGCGCCTCGTAGCCGCGCCGCTCGGCGAAGACCCGGTTCGCGCTCTCGTCGAGCACCCAGCTGTAGACGGAACGCGCGCCCGCGAGCGCCAACTGCTCCTCGGCGGTGCGCAGCAGCAGCGAACCCGCGCCGCGCCCCCGGAACTCCGGGTGCACATACACGTTCGCGTACGCCTGCCCGGGAGTGTCGCTCTCGTACGCGAGTCCGACCTCGGCGCGGCCGACGACCCGGCCGTCGACCTCGGCGACCAGGAGCCGGAACGCGCGCGCCGGGTTGGCGTGCGTCACGGACCGGATCATGGCCTCGGGCGTGGTCACCAGGAAGGGGATGGCCGCGCGCAGCACCTCGGTGGTGGCCTCGGCGTCGGCGGGGCGGAATTCTCTGACGAGCACAGTCATGGTGTCGGACCGTACGACGCGAAGTGCTGCCCGCGCCTTCGAATTACGGGTCCGTACGCGAGAATCGGTGCCGTGACTCTGAAGATCCACGTAGACCACGACGCCGCCGCCCCCTACGAGCAGGTGCGCGCCCAGATCTCCGAACAGGCCAGGTCGGGCGCGCTGCCCGTCGGGCACAAACTGCCGACGGTGCGCGGCCTCGCGGAGCAGCTAGGCCTCGCCGCCAACACCGTGGCCAAGGCGTACCGCGCCCTCGAGGCGGACGGGGTGATCGAGACCCGTGGGCGCAACGGCACGTTCGTCGCGGCGGCGGGGGATGCGGCGGAGCGGCATGCGGCTGCCGCCGCGCAGAGCTATGCGAGGGAGGCCCGTCGCCTGGGCCTCGACCGAGCGGCTGCGCTCGCCGTAGCGCAGGAGGCACTGCGGGCCATCTACACCTGACTCTTGTCGTACAAGGCGCCCGGCACCGTGGTGCTGTGCCCACCCTCCCC
>NZ_JAAAHS010000359.1 GCF_009908195.1 Streptomyces boluensis
CACCTGGAAGGTGAACCCATGGACGTCATCAGCGTCATCCGCGCGAAGCGCGACAAGCAAGCCCTCACCGACGACCAGATCGACTGGGTGATCGACGCCTACACCCGCGGCACCGTCGCAGACGAGCAGATGTCCGCCCTCGCCATGGCGATTCTCCTCAACGGCATGACCCGCCCAGAAATCGCCCGCTGGACCGCAGCAATGATCAACTCCGGTGAGCGGATGGACTTCTCCACCCTCTCCCGCCCCACCGCGGACAAGCACTCCACCGGCGGCGTGGGCGACAAGATCACCCTCCCCCTCGCCCCCCTCGTCGCCGCCTGCGGCGCCGCCGTACCGCAGCTCAGCGGTCGCGGGCTCGGTCACACCGGCGGCACCCTCGACAAGCTGGAGTCCATCCCGGGCTGGCGGGCCCGGCTCTCCAACGCGGAGATGCTCGACGTACTGAACTCGACCGGCGCCGTGATCTGCGCCGCGGGCGACGGACTGGCCCCGGCCGACAAGAAGTTGTACGCGCTGCGCGACGTCACCGGCACAGTCGAGGCGATCCCGCTGATCGCCTCGTCGATCATGTCGAAGAAGATCGCCGAGGGTACGGGCTCACTCGTCCTGGACGTGAAGGTCGGCTCCGGCGCGTTCATGAAGACCGAGGCGGACGCGCGTGAACTCGCCGAGACGATGGTCGGCCTGGGCACCGACCACGGCGTCCGCACCGTCGCACTGCTCACCGACATGGCGACCCCGCTCGGCCTGACCGCGGGCAACGCCCTCGAAGTACGGGAATCCGTCGAGGTGTTGGCCGGTGGCGGCCCCGCCGACGTGATCGAGCTGACCCTCGCCCTGGCCCGCGAGATGCTGGACGCGGCGGGCCTGAAGGACGCCGACCCGGCGAAGGCCCTCGCGGACGGTTCCGCGATGGACGTATGGCGCCGCATGATCTCCGCGCAGGGCGGCGACCCGGACGCGGACCTGCCCACCTCCCGCGAACAGCACGTCGTGACGGCCCCCGCGAGCGGCGTCCTGACCCGCCTCGACGCGTACGACGTGGGCGTCGCCGCCTGGCGGCTCGGCGCGGGCCGGGCCCGCAAGGAGGACCCGGTGCAGGCCGCCGCTGGCGTCGAACTGCACGCCAAGCCCGGCGACGAGGTGACCGCGGGCGCCCCGCTGCTCACCCTGCACACCGACACCCCGGACCGCTTCGGCTACGCCCTGCAGTCCCTGGAGTCCGCGTACGACATCGCGCCGGGCGGCACCGACTTCGCGCCGCGCCCGATCGTCCTGGACCGCATCGTCTGACAGGCGATCGACTGGCGATGAGTTCCGGTGGCCGCCGGGGTCCACCCTGTGTGAATGCCAAGGGACCGATTGTCGTCGCCCTCGGTGACCGGGTCGACAGGGCCGACGTTCCGCGCCTGTGCGAGCAGGCGCGGAACGGGCTCGAACACACCGGGGCCACCGAGTTGATCTGTGATGCCGGGGCACTGGCGGAGCCGGGTCTGGCCGCCGTGGAAGCCCTCGCCCGACTGCGCCTCACCGCCCGCCGCGCGGGTGCGAGCCTGCGCATCCGGGACCCCGGCGCGGGCCTGCGGCAGCTACTGCTGCTCGTCGGCCTCGTCGAGATGCTCGGGGAGGCCGCCGAGGTGATCGGGGAGCCCGAGATGCTCGGGGAGCCCGAACATCGGGAACCAGCGCTTGGTGTCCAGGAAGGCGTTGAGCCCGACGATCTTGCCCCCGGAGATCTCAATGACCTGCAGCGCCCACGGTGAGTACCCACCGCCGGGCACCGGGTGGTACTGCCCGAAGGCGGGGGAGCCGTTGGCCACCGTCGGCACCAGGCGTGAGCCCTCGCAGACCGAACCCTGGTGGGTGTGCCAGGCGATGATCTCCGGCACGCCCTTGAGCCACAGGTCGTACGGCGGCATGGAGAGCACCGCGTCCTCGTGCAGCAGGTCGGCCAGGGCCTTCATGTCGTAACCCTCGAACGCCGTGACGTAGCGGTCGAGGAGCTTCTGCTGCTCGTCGTCGAGCGGGTCGGAGGGGTCCGTCTCGCGCACTCCGTGCGCCTCGATGGTGGCGCGGGCGCGCTGCAGGGCGCTGTTCACCGAGGCGACCGTGGTGCCGAGGAGCTCGGCGACCTCGGCGGCCTTCCACGCCAGGACCTCGCGCAGGATCAGTACGGCGCGCTGCTTGGCGGGCAGGTGCTGCAGGGCCGCCATGAAGGCGAGCCGCACCGACTCGCGGGCCAGCGCCGTCTGCGCGGGGTCGGCCGACGAGGGCAGCACCCGCCCGTCCGGCACCGGCTCCAGCCAGGTCACCTCGGCGCGCTCGGAGAGCACGGCCGTGGCCTGGTGGCCCTGGTCGGTGAGGTCCATGGGGCGGGCGCGTTTGTTGCCCGCGCTCAGCATGTCCAGGCAGACGTTGGTCGCGATGCGGTAGAGCCAGGAGCGCAGCGAGGAGCGGCCCTCGAAGCGGTCGTACGCCCGCCAGGCGCGGACCAGGGTCTCCTGCACCGCGTCCTCGGCCTCGAAGCCGGAGCCGAGCATGCGGTAGCAGTAGCCCGTCAGCTCCGTGCGGTACTTCTGCATGCCGGCATCGAGTTCGCTCTGTGTCGTTGCCAGATCACTCATGGGGTCCACCTCAGCCACCGCTCCGTACGGCCATCCAGACCGGTACCTCGACCAGTACTTCGGAAGCTACAGGAACCCACTGACACTCGCCTGTGAGCAGCGAAAAGCAGGTACGGAGCGGTAGTTGAGGCTTGACAGGGCGGGTCGGACGCGGGTCCGGCGCGGGCTCAGCGGTGGGCCGCCACCGCGACGGCCCGGCCCACGGTCCGGCCCGCGACCCGCCGTTCGGTACGTGCCGCGTGCGAGCCGTACAGCGTCACCGACACCACGCCGAGCACCGCGAGCAGACCGAGCAGGACTGTTCCGGCCCAGCCCGCCGAGTGGAAGGCGACGGCGCCGAGGGTGCCGCCCACGCTGGACCCCAGGTAGTACATGGACTGGTACAGGGCGGAGGCCTGGGCGCGGCCCTCGGTCGCCGTGCGGCTCACCGACGAGGACGCCACGGCGTGCCCCGCGAAGAACCCGGCGGTGATCAGGACCAGGCCGAGCAGTACGGCGGCGAGGCTGTCCATGAGGGAGAGCAGCAGTCCGGCCGTGGTCGTGCCGACGGCCAGGTACAGCGCGCCGCGCCGCCCGAGCCGGC
Organism: Streptomyces boluensis; assembly: GCF_009908195.1. Classification (GTDB taxonomy): domain Bacteria; phylum Actinomycetota; class Actinomycetes; order Streptomycetales; family Streptomycetaceae; genus Streptomyces; species Streptomyces boluensis. Next base: position 3,211 of record NZ_JAAAHS010000359.1, read on the forward strand.
CCACGAGGGTGCCCGCGGCCGCCGAGGAGACGGTGCCGACGAGGTAGACCAGGAAGATCGAGCCGACGACGCCCTGCGGCAGCGAGAACGGGGCGTCCACGAGCCGGTAGCCGATCACCGTGTACACGGCGCCGAAGACCGTCATGAACAGCGCGCCGATCGCGTACAGGCGGCAGAGCAGCGGGTTGGAGAGATGCCCGCGCACGGTCCGCGCGAGGACGCGCGGGCGCAGTGAACCCGCCCTGAAATGGCGGGGCTTGGGCAGCAGGAGCCGGAAGGCGAGCGCGCACACCAGGGCCATCAGGCCGACCGCGGCGAGCGCCGCGCGCCAGTCCCAGGCCTGCGCGACCCAGCCGGTCAGGACCCGGCCTGACATGCCACCGATGGAGTTGCCCGCCACGAACAGGCCGATCGCGGCGATCAGCGCCTTGGGGCGTACCTCCTCCGCCAGGTACGCCATCGCCGAGGCGGGCAGCCCCGCGAGCGCGGCACCCTGGACGGCGCGCAGCGCGATCAGCCAGCCGAGGTCCGGCGCGAACGGTACGAGCAGGCCGACGAGCACGGCGACCGTCAGGGACCAGGTCATCATCGTGCGCCGCCCGAACCGCTCCGAGAGCGCGCTCAGCGGCAGTACGAACAGGGCGAGAGCGCCGGTCGCGGCGGAGACGGTCCAGCTGGCCGTGTCGGCGGTGACGCCGAAGTCCGCGGAGATCGCGGGGAGCAGGGCCTGCGTGGAGTAGAGCAGGGCGAAGGTGGCGAGCCCCGAGGCGAACAGGGCGAAGCTCATCCGGCGGTAGCCGGGACCGCCGGGCGCGAGACGTGTGTCGGTCTCGGCGGCGGGAGCGGGAGCAGGAGCAGGAGACGCTGAGGTGAGGGCGACCGCTGGATGGGCGGACGCCCCGCTACTGGCAGGTGGCATACGTCGAAAGTAGGCACGCACGGCTGATGCGTCCAATGCATGAACGGGCGACAATCGATCCCATGGTGCATGAGAGCAGGTCACAGCGGCAGGTGTCGCAGAACAGTTACGCAGAAGACATCGCGCGTACCGTCGGATCGAGCCCCGACTCCTGGCCGGCCCTGCTCGCGCCGCGCCTCGCGTACTTCGCCGGGGTCGCCCGCACCGAGCACGTCACGCGCGCCGCGCAGGAGCTGCAGGTGCCGCAGTCGACGCTGTCCCGGGCGCTGGTCCGGCTCGAACAGGACCTGGGCGTCGACCTGTTCGCCCGCCACGGCCGTACGCTCTCGCTCACTCCGGCGGGCCGTACGTTCCTCGCCTCGGTGGAGCGGGCGCTCGGCGAGGTGGAGCGGGCGGCGGAGGCGGTGCGCGCGGACGCGGACCCGGAGGCGGGCAAGGTCGCCTTCGGCTTCCTGCACACCATGGGTACGGAGACGGTGCCGGCCCTGATCCGCGCCTTCCGCGCCGACCATCCCCGGATCCGGTTCTCGCTGGTGCAGGGGTACGGGGAGTGGATGCTGGAGCGGATGCGCGCGGGCGAGCTGGACCTCTGCCTGACCTCTCCGGTGCCGGACGCGCCCGACCTGGTCGCCCGCCGCCTCGACGAGCAGCGGCTGCGGCTTGTCGTCCCCGAGGACCACCGCCTGGCCGGGCGCAAGCGTGTCCGGCTCGCGGAGGCGGCGGAGGAAGCGTTCGTCACCCTCGAAGCGCCCTTCGGGCTCCGGCGCATCACGGACGACCTGTGCGCGCAGGCGGGGTTCCGTCCCCGGGTCGCGTTCGAGGGCGAGGAGGCGGAGACGCTGCGCGGGCTTGTCGCGGCGGGCCTCGGCGTGGCCCTCCTGCCTCCACCGGCCTTCGCCCGCCCGGGAGTTGTCGAACTCACGGTGACGGCGCCGCGAGCGGTACGCGAGATCGGCGTGGCCTGGCTCCGCGACTCCCCGGAGCCGCCCCCGGTGACGGCGTTCCGCCAGTTCCTGCTGGGACGCCGGGGGCGGCTGCTGGCGTAGGGGGGTACCGGTGCGGCTGCCCTGCGGGCGGCTTCTTCCCCTCCCCGCCCCTTCCCGAAAGTCCTCGCCGGACGGGCCTCCTCAATCGCCGGAGGGGCTATCTATTAGCCCCTCCGGCGATTGAGGAGCGGGGCCTGGGGCGGAGCCCCAGTTACGGGAAGGGGCGGGACTGGGGAAGATCAGCCGCGCAGCGACCGCCCGAACCCCGAAGCCAACGGCATCCGCAACCCCAACGGCGGCGGAGCCGCGAACGCGTCGGTGACGGGCCGGGAGAAGGCCCGCTCGAAGAGGGCGCCGAGGACGAAGTCCACGGAGAGCGCGGCCACCTCGGCCCGATGCTGATGCAACCCGTGCCCGTCGGAGTGCACCTCGAACCGGCACGTGTCCCGATTCGCCTTCTTCACCCGCTCCGCGTACCGGAACGACAACTCAGGATCGGTGCGCTCGTCGTTCGTGCCGTGCACGATCAACACCCGCCGCCCCCCGAGCTGCTTCACCGGTTCGGGCGCCACCGCCATGTCGTCCTCCGGCAGCCAAGGGGCGAGCGCGAGCACGGAGTTGACGGCCGGGTGCCCCGCGGCGTGCAGCGCCGCCCGGCCCCCCATGTCGATGCCGGCCAGGCAGACGGGCACGTCCCCGTAGCGCCGTACGACCTCCTCCGCGGCCCACCGCGCGTCATGGGCGAGCAGCGCGTCGGTGCCGTTCCAGCCGCGCTGCCGGTAATGCACGACATGCCCGACCAGGCCCTCCGTCCGCCCGGCGCGCACCAGGCGCCGGCCCAGGGCGCGGGCGGCCGCCGTGGCCAGGGGAGAGGTGCGCCGCGCGGAGACCTCGTCGCCGCCGGGCAGCAGCAGGACGACCCCGCTCACGGCGGCGTTCTCCGCGCCGATGAGGCGGCCAAGTCGGGTGCTGCGTACGGGTGTTGCTTGCTGCGCCATGACAGAACACTCTCAGAAGCCCAGATGTACGGAACCCGGCGTACCGGTCACCGTTGGGTATCGACCCCTGTCGCGGTTGCATCTCGGGATGTGTACAACCGCAGACATCTACGCGCGTAGGCGTTAGAGTGCCGAGATGATGAGCCAGATCACTTCCGCACCGGCCCCGGAGCAGATCCGCCGGGCCCCCAAGGTGCTGCTGCACGACCACCTCGACGGCGGGCTGCGCCCCGGCACGATCATCGACCTGGCCCGCGAGGTGGGGTACGAAGCGCTGCCCGAGACCGAGGCCGACAAGCTCGGCATCTGGTTCCGCGAGGCCGCGGACTCCGGTTCGCTGCCCCGGTACCTGGAGACGTTCGCCCACACCTGCGCCGTCATGCAGACGAAGGAGGCCCTCTTCCGGGTCGCCGCCGAGTGTGCCGAGGACCTGGCCGAGGACGGCGTCGTGTACGCCGAGATCCGGTACGCCCCGGAACAGCACCTGGAGCGCGGCCTCAGCCTCGAAGAGGTCGTCGAGGCGGTGAACGACGGCTTCCGCGAGGGCGAGCGGCGCGCGAAGGCGAACGGCCACCGCATCCGCGTGGGCGCCCTGCTCACCGCGATGCGGCACGCGGCCCGCGCCCTGGAGATCGCCGAACTCGCCAACCGCTACCGCGGCCCCGAGAGCGGAGTGGTCGGCTTCGACATCGCGGGCGCCGAGGCCGGCTTCCCGCCCACCCGGCACCTCGACGCGTTCGAGTACCTCAAGCGGGAGAACAACCACTTCACCATCCACGCGGGCGAGGCCTTCGGCCTGCCGTCGATCTGGCAGGCCCTGCAGTGGTGCGGCGCCGACCGGCTCGGCCACGGCGTGCGGATCATCGACGACATCGAGGTCGCCGAGGACGGCTCGGTGAAGCTCGGCCGCCTCGCCAGCTACGTACGCGACAAGCGCATCCCGCTGGAGATGTGCCCGACCTCCAACCTGCAGACGGGCGCGGCCACCTCGTACGCCGAGCACCCCATCGGGCTGCTTCGTCGGCTGCACTTCCGGGCCACGGTCAACACGGACAACCGCCTGATGTCCGGCACCAGCATGACCCGCGAGTTCGAGCACCTGGTCGACGCATTCGGTTACACGCTCGACGACATGCAGTGGTTCACAGTCAATGCGATGAAATCAGCGTTCATTCCTTTCGATGAACGACTGGCCATGATCAATGACGTGATCAAGCCCGGATATGCCGAGCTGAAATCCGAGTGGCTGTTCCAGCAGACCGCTTCGACCAGCGGTTCTGTCGCGGCAGCGCACTGAGTCAAGGGTTTGGAAAAGGGCCGGGAAGTATCTTCTCGGCCCTTTTTCCTTGCGTTTCGGTATTTGCGGGCGCGTACGGGCCGTGGATAGCTTGCGGGACCGCTCAAGCAAGTCAGCAAGTCCCCTTCGCAAGGACGTATTCACCATGAAGCACTCTGCCGCCAAGTCCCTCGGTGTCGCCGCGCTCGGTGCCGCTTTCGCCGCTGCCGGTGCGGGCAGCGCGTCGGCTGTGGCCCCGGCTCTGCCCGACGCCGCCGCGACCGTCGGCACCGTGACCTCCGCCCTCCCCGAGCAGGCCACGAAGACGCTGCCCGCCGCGCTGCCGACCGACGGCAGCGACCCGGTCTCCGGCCTGATCGGCGGCCTGCCCGTCGGTAAGGGCCTGCCGGTCCAGGGGCTGCCCGTCGGCGGCTGATCCCGCCTCCAGCGAGCGGCGGGGTGCGCACCGGTCTTC
>NZ_JAAAHS010000036.1 GCF_009908195.1 Streptomyces boluensis
CACCCGCCCCGGCCTCCACGCGGACACCCCGCCCGCCCTGGTCCAGACACCGGAGGCCGTCGCCGCCACCGTCGTCACCGCCCTGCGCGAACGCCGCCGCCCCACCGTCGTCTCCGGCCGGGCGAACACCCTCTTCGCCGCAGCCGCCCGCCTCCTCCCACGCGGGACGACCCTCCGCCTCCTCGCCGACGACTGAGGGCAGGCGACGACGACGAGTTGGGCGCGGCCGGGACAACAAACAAATCTGCACCAGCAGCCCTGCCGCGTCAGACCGAGCACCCTCGAAGACCGCTGGTCACGCCTGGTTCTGGGAGTCGATGTCGGCGATGAGGCCCTCGATACGGGTACGGATCTGGTCGCGGATGGGGCGCACCGACTCGATGCCCTTGCCCGCCGGGTCCTCCAGGGCCCAGTCCAGGTAGTGCTTGCCGGGGAAGACCGGGCAGGCGTCGCCGCAGCCCATGGTGATGACGTAGTCCGATGCCTGGACGGCCTCGGTGGTCAGCACTTTGGGCTTGGCGGACGAGATGTCGACGCCGAATTCCTTCATGGCCTCGACGGCGGCCGGGTTGACCTGGTCGCCGGGGACCGATCCTGCGGAGCGGACCTCGATGCGGTCGCCCGCGAGGTGGGAGAGGAAACCGGCGGCCATCTGCGAGCGGCCCGCGTTGTGGACGCAGACGAAGAGGACGGAGGCCAGAGGGGTGGAGGCCAGGGGGGTGGAGGACATGGGAACCCTTTCGACGGGCCCTGGGCCCTATAGATCAGGCCGCACTGGTATCAGCCGTGAGTGATGTGACAGTATCAGCCCATGATGACGTCAGTCGACGCTGACCTGATCCGGGTCCTGGCCGACCCGCTCAGGCTGCAGATCGTGACCCTGCTCGCCCGCGAGACGCTGTGCACCACCCACCTCGTGGAGGAGACCGGTGCCAGGCAGACCAACCTCTCCAACCACCTGAGAGTGCTGCGCGAAGCCGGGTTCGTGGACACGGAGCCGTGTGGCCGGTTCACGTACTACAAGCTCCGGCCCGACGTCGTCGCCCAACTTGCGGGCCAGTTCGCCGAGTTGGCCGAGAGCGCCCGTACCGCAGCCGACAACAAGAGGGCCTGTCCGTGACCCGCACCGAAGCACCCGCCCCCACGACGGCCGAGGATTCCTCGGTCGTCGCGAAGCTGTCGACGCTCGACCGCTTCCTCGCCGTCTGGATCCTGCTCGCCATGGCCATCGGCCTCGGCCTCGGGCGCGTGATCCCCGGCATGGACGACGCGCTCGCCAAGGTGGAGATCGGCGGCATCTCCCTGCCGATCGCGCTCGGCCTGCTCGTGATGATGTACCCGGTGCTCGCCAAGGTCCGCTACGACCGGCTCGACGCCGTCACCGGCGACCGCAAGCTGATGGTGTCGTCCCTGGTGATCAACTGGGTCCTCGGCCCGGCCGTGATGTTCGCCCTGGCCTGGATCTTCCTGCCGGACCTGCCCGAGTACCGCACGGGCTTGATCATCGTCGGCCTGGCCCGCTGCATCGCCATGGTGATCATCTGGAACGACCTGGCCTGCGGCGACCGCGAAGCCGCGGCCGTTCTGGTGGCCCTCAACTCGGTCTTCCAGGTCATCGCGTTCGGCCTGCTCGGCTGGTTCTACCTCGACCTGCTGCCTGGCTGGCTGGGCCTGGGCAGCGGCGAGCAGCTCGACATCTCGATGTGGCAGATCGCGCTCAACGTCGTCATCTTCCTCGGCGTCCCGCTCCTCGCCGGCTTCCTGACCCGCCGTATCGGAGAGAAGAAGCTCGGCCGCGAGCGTTACGAGTCCAACTTCCTCCCGAAGATCGGCCCTTGGGCCCTGTACGGCCTGCTGTTCACGATCGTCATCCTCTTCGCCCTGCAGGGAAAGACGATCACCTCGCAGCCCCTCGACGTGGCCCGCATCGCCCTGCCGCTGCTCGTGTACTTCGCCGTCATGTTCTTCGGCACGTTCCTGCTGGGCAAGGTCATCGGCCTCTCGTACGAGCGCACCACGACGCTCGCGTTCACGGCGGCCGGCAACAACTTCGAGCTGGCCATCGCCGTGGCCATCGCGACGTTCGGCGTCACGTCCGGCCAGGCCCTGTCCGGTGTCGTCGGCCCGCTGATCGAGGTGCCGGTCCTGGTCGCCCTCGTGTACGTGGCGCTGGCCTGGCGAAAGAAGTTCGCGACGGCCGCGTGACCGTGCGGCGCACCGATGTGGTGATCGTGGGCGACGGCCAGGCAGGTCTGGCCGCCGCCCAGCACCCCTCCAACTCCGCGGTGCGCGCGGGCACATCCCCACCTGGTCACGGGGGCGGGAGGGCGATCAGGGATTTGAGATAGGCCAGGCCGTCCGTCCCGTCCGTTCCCGGACTGTCGCCGATCATCCGCTCGACCAGAAGCAGATGCCGAACTCTCCATCTGGTCACCGCGGCCCGCAACGCCGCCAGCGCCTCACGGAGTTCACGTGACACGGCAGCATCCGGCGGGCGCACCGCGCAGTGCGGCATCTCGATCCGGCTGAACAACGCGGCAAACTGATGCGATTGCCCACCGCTGGCGTCCTCAAGCAGCGGGCGAAAGTTGGCGAAGCTCTCCGCGTCCAGATGGTCCAGAAGCGCCAGATGCTCGTCCAGCAGGGCAAGGATCGCTCCGACCCGTTGGACGACGCAGATCGTTGCACCGTCATCACCGCTGCACGCCGCGTGGTTCAGCTCCACCATGGCCTGGCTTGCCAGCACCTCGGCGGACTGGTGGACCGCGATGAAGAACCGCTCGTCAGTCCACTGCGCCGAGCCCGTGTCGCCCGTACGCGGCTGCTGAAGACTCAGCAGTTCAGACAGGCGCAGATAACGGGCGTAGGAGGTGTGATGCGCATCCGGTGAGCTCACCTGCTCCATGATCGGCCCCACGCCACGCCCGCACCACCTGACACATGGCACCACCAGGGCTGCGGCCTGGACCGACTCCGGCGCGACCATCCAACCCGGTGAACGGTTCCGGTCCCCGCACTAGCGGGGCCGCACCACGCGGAGCTCAGGGGGAGGCGAGCAACCGTCCCATCGACGCCAGCACAGACGGCTCGACGCGGTAGTACACCCAGGTCCCGCGCCGCTCGGAGGTCAGCAGACCGGCCTCTTTGAGCTTCTTCAGGTGGTGCGAGACCGTCGGCTGGGAGACACCGACATCGGAGATGTCGCACACGCAGGCCTCGCCGCCCTCGTGCGAGGCGACCAGCGAGAACAGCCTCAGCCGCACCGGATCGCCCAGCGCCTTGAACATCCGCGCCGTGCGCTCGGCCTCTTCGGCGGTGAACGGCCTCTCGGTGAGCGGCGGGCAGCAGGGCGCCACCGACTCCGGCCCCGACTCCGGTTCCAGCAGTGGCAACACCTTGATGTTCGACATACGTCTATGTTGACACATGTCGAATCAGGGGGCGAGGGGCTGCGCTCACGGCTTCAGAGGCCGGAGGCGGCCGGAGCCTCGCGGACGTGGGCGACCAGCGCATCTGTCACGTACTCGGCATCACGCGCCACCCGCCATGAGCCGACCGCCTGGCCGGACGCCTCCAGGACGACCGGCGCCAGACCCCGCCCGCGCAGAACGTGCGCGGCGGCAAGCCCGGACTGACCGCCCCCGATGACCGCGACATCGACGTACTCCATGATCCACCCCCCTTGATTCGATGGACGCCTATGTTGACGCTCATCGAAACAGGTGTGATGCTGGCAGCACGAGCCATCGACGGATGTCGAAACAGGGACGGTCGAAACAGAGACGGTCGAAACCGAGGCCGCCGAAACAGCGACCGTCGAAACCGAGACGGCCGAAACAGCGACCGTCGAAACAGAGATCAGAGGAGTCGCCGTGACTGCGCCGGTCAACCACGTGCCCACCACCCCCGAACTCCCCGTCGTGATCGTCGGAGCAGGCCCGATCGGCCTTGCCGCCGCCGCCCACCTGGTCGAGCGTGGCCTGGAGCCGCTGGTCCTGGAGGGCGGCTCGTCCGCCGGAGCGGCCGTACGCGAGTGGTCGCACGTACGGCTTTTCTCCCCCTGGGCCGAGGTCACCGACGAGGCCGCCGAGAAGCTGCTCGCCCCCACCGGCTGGACCCGCCCCGACGGGGCCGCCTACCCGACCGGCGGCGACTGGGCGGAGCAGTACCTCCAGCCCCTCGCGGACGTGCTCGGCGACCACGACCGCGACCGCGTCCGCTTCGGCACCACCGTCACCGGCGTCTCCCGCGCCGGACGCGACCGCGTCGTCGACACCGACCGCGAGGACCAGCCCTTCGTCGTCCACATCCGCACCGCCGACGGCCACGAGGAGCGCCTCCACGCCCGCGCGGTGATCGACGCGTCCGGCACCTGGACCACTCCGAGCCCCGCCGGCGCGAGCGGACTGCCCGCACTCGGCGAGCGTGCTGCCGCGGACCGCATCACCTACCGCGTCCCCGACCTCAACGACCCGTCCGTACGGGCCCGTTACGCGGGCAAGCGCACCGCCGTCGTCGGATCCGGCGCCTCCGCGTTCACCGCCCTCGCCTACCTGGCCGACCTCGCGAAGTCCGACGACGGCACCGGCACGAAGGCCGTATGGGTGCTGCGTCGCGGCATCTCCGGCTCCACCTTCGGCGGCGGCGAGGCCGACCAGCTGCCTGCCCGTGGCGCACTCGGTCTCGCCGCGAAGGCCGCGGTGGATCAGGGCCACGCCGAGGCCGTCACCGGCTTCCGCACCGACGCCGTCGAACGCGCCGACGACGGACGCCTGGTCCTGGTGGGCGAGGACGGACAGCGCCTCGAACCGGTCGACGAGGTCATCGTCCTGACCGGCTTCCGCCCCGACCTGAGCTTCCTGTCCGAGCTCCGCCTCGACCTCGACGTACGCCTCCAGGCCCCCGTCGAACTCGCCCCGCTCATCGACCCCAACCAGCACTCCTGCGGCACCGTCTACCCGCACGGCCACCGCGAGCTGTCCCACCCCGAGCAGGGCGTCTACCTGGTCGGCGTGAAGTCCTACGGCCGCGCCCCGACCTTCCTCGCCCTGACCGGATACGAGCAGGTCCGCTCCGTGGTCGCCGCACTCGCCGGTGACCTCGACTCGGCCGACCGCGTCGAGCTCACCCTGCCCGAGACCGGTGTGTGCAAGGGCGGCGGACTCCTCACCACCCCCGAGACCGAAGCCGATACCGAAGCCGATGCCGAGGGCTGTTGCGCACCGGAACCCACTCTCGTCGAGATCGGAACTCCGGCGGCGACCGCGTCCACCGGCGACACCACGCCCACTGGAGGCTGCTGCGGCTGATGACCGGCGTCGAAACCCGCCCCGGCGGGGCCGCGACCGGCACCGCGTACCGGTCGCGGCCGTGCGCGGCGCTGCCCGCCCTGTGTCTGACGCAGATCACCGGCTGGGGCATCGTCTACTACGCGTTCCCGGTCCTGAACCCGCAGATCACCGTCGACACCGGCTGGCCGGCGACCGCGACGACGGCCGCGTTCTCCGCCGCGCTCCTCGTCTCCGCCATCACCGGCATCCGCGTCGGCCGCATCCTCGACCACCGCGGCCCGCGCACCGTCATGACCACGGGTTCGGTCATCGGCACAGCGAGCTCGGTCGTCGTGGCCACCGCCCCCAACCTCCCTGCCTTCGTTGCGGGTTGGCTGCTCGCAGGGCTCGCCATGGCGTCGATCCTCTATCACCCGGCCTTCGCCGCGCTCACGCGCTGGTGGGCCCCGACCACGTACGCGCCCTCACGATCGTCACCCTCGCCGGCGGCCTGGCCTCAACCGTCTTCGCCCCGCTGACCGCCGTGCTCGCCAACCACCTCTCCTGGCGAGCCACCTATCTCGTACTCGCCGCGATCCTCGCCGCCGTCACGATCCCGGCCCACGCCCTCGCACTGAAAGCCCCCTGGCGGAAAGCCCAGCCTGCGCGCGCCGAGACCGGACACAGCGCTCAACAGGTCGCCCACAGCCGCCCGTTCCTACTCCTCGCGGTCGCCCTCACGCTCTCCGCGCTGGCCGGAACGGTCGCACTGGGCACTGCGCGGGCGGGACACATAGATGCAGCCCCGACGCGCCCTGCCCGCAGGGCAGTTGGCGCACCTTGAGGAAGCAGCGGAACCCTCAACTGCCGGCAGGTGAGCCCACTGCAATCCGGTCTGGAACTTGAAGGCCATCGCATCGATTACCTGCCGGTGGCCCCGCCACCAGCTACCCCGCTTCGGCGTCTGAGCCGTGCACAACGGCTCGATCCGGCCCACTGCGCGTCAGTCGACGACACACCCGGACCAACGGCTGGCTGATCCAAACGAAACCGCCTGGCCAGTGCTGCCCCGCAGAAGTTCGTGGAGCGGTGTTCCAGCATGGCCGGGGATTCAGCGCGGTTCCGTCGGTCGTCGACGGGTCGGGGTCTTCGAGGGTGACGAGGGTGACGAGGGAGAAGAGGGCGTGAGCGGCCGTGGCGGGCCGGAAGGGGTGATCAGCTGCTGACCGTGCGCAGAAAGTGATCGGCGTCTTCCGGCTCGCCGAGTCGGCCCACTTCCAGCCAGGAACCGTCGGTAAAGCAAATCCGGAAGGTGGCGTACCCGCGCGGCTGGCCCGCCTCGCCCTCGATCCTCGCTTGGTCGAGGGTGAACTCCGTGACGGCCTGGAAGTCGTCGGCCTTGGTCGGCGACAGTCGGCGGCGAGGGGACGCGGCCACGCAGATGCGGTCGCGGGCCAGCATGACCAGGCGCTTGGGGTTGGGCGAGTGGCCGTACCAGCGCAGCAGCAGTTGGCCCGCGGTCAGGTTCCAGTCCCCGTCGAAGACGCCGTTGGCCGGATCCTGCTCGCGATCGCTCTCAGGGGAGCGGCCTCGGCCGGAGTGCTGTGTGTCGGGTGAAGTCGTCTGTGGCTGTCCGGTCTGGTGGCTACGGCTCCGTCCCGACCACAGCGGTTGGTCCAGTTTGCGGCCGAGCAGGTCGATCAAGATCATCGGCACGACCACGAAGAAGAACACCACGGCCCCGGCGTACAACAACCAATGGTGGCGCGATTTCAGGCGTCCTTTGCCCGCGGCACGGTGAACGTCCTTGGGCGGCGCGGGGATGGGCCTGTGGATCTCACACCAGACCAAGGCCACGGGTTCCTCGCCCAGGATCTTCCGCGCCCGCCGCTGCACCCTGCGCTTCGCCATGCCGAAGATCCTAGTGCTGCCCCGCAGAAGCTCCTGGAGAGGTGTTGATTCAGAGGCTGGGGCCTGGGCCCGGACGGGGTGTAAGGACGCGGCCCGCTCCGGCCGCCCCAAGACCCACGGAGCCGTGGTGAGGGTGGCGATCGTGGCCGCCGCGACCAGCGAGCCTGCGCATCCAGCAGCCGTCTGGTCGCACCGTACGATCGCCGAGGAGGTCACACGGACCGCGTTCGCCTCGATCTCTGCCTCTCAAGTCGGCCGGATCCTGGCCGGCTTGGACCGCAAGGCGCACCGGGTGCACTGGCTCACCCGCCGTGACACTCCCGGCTTCTGGGACCGGGTCGCGGACGTGTGCGGCCTCTATCGCGATCCGCCCCCGGGCTCGGTGGTGCTGTCGATCGGCGAGAAGACCGCGATCGCCGCCCGCTCCCGGCGCCATCCGGGCAGCCCCGCCAGGGCGGGCGAACCTGCCCGGCAGGAGTTCGAATACCGTCGGCACGACACCGCCTCACTGGTCGCGGCTCTGAACGTGCGCACCGGAGAAGTCCTCACCGAGACCACCACCCGCAACGACGCGGCCACCTTCACCGGCTTCCTGGACCAGCTGGACGTGTCCATCGCCGCAGGCCAGGACGTTCATGCCGCCCTGGCCTGCGCAAGCACTAGTGGCGCACCCGGCCTGAACCACTCAACAGGGCCGCCCGGGACGCCGATTCAGCAGAAACCGGCTGCCCCTGGACGGCTTCGTGCTGCCCGCGGCCGAGGCGCGCTCAACGCGAGACGACAAGAGAAAGGCGCCTCTGGCCTGCAGGTTTAGTCGCTCCGCCAGGCAGCAGGACATCTTCAGCAGCCGTTCCCGACAAGGTAGTTGGCATGACCGAGGTCGCATTGGATCGATCTCAAGATTCGATATCTGCTTGGGTCGACAGCCCGATTGGCGGTCCAAAGCCGTTGCGGAAGTGCCCGCTTGGGGGTCTAGTGGTGCGGTACCCCGAAGTTGGACTAGACAACAACTAAGCCCCAGGCCGCTGGCCTGGGGCTTTTGTATGGAGCGGGTGACGGGAATCGAACCCGCGCTCTGAGCTTGGGAATCGCGGGGTGACCTTGGCGGATTGTGGCCCTGACCTGCTGCTATGGCGTCACTGGCAGTGTCTTCGGTCTTTTCTGTTTCCCTGCTGTTCCCCGGGGCTCCCCGACCGGGCGGGCACGTATCGGGCACGCCACTGCCTGGGAACGAAGGCCGGGAGCCCCCATCGGGGACCCCCGGCGTGCTCGTCACACCTTCTTCTCCGGCACGCTACGACCTCTCACGAACAATCATGAAGATGATCGCGATCAGAAGCAGCGACATCGGTTCCATCTGTTAGGTCTCCCTCGACTCATGCCCCTAAAGGGCGGTGGTTGAAGGGAGACCGTCACTTGGCGCTTCGAGCGGTTCCATCCTGCCCGAACGCCCCGCGTGGCAGCCTGAGTTTGCGAAGGGTTGTCTCAAATCCGTTCCGCCCCCTCGCTGGCTCGCCCTGCAGCGCCGTGCTCGGCGCCAGGGTCTTACGGTGCCAAGGAGGCGGTGACGCTTTACGAGGTGACGGGGCCAGGGGCCGACTGTTAACGAGTGACCGGAACCTCGTAGACGATCTCGCACAATGTGGCGGGCACGACGATGTCCGCCGTCTCCACGGGGCGGCTTTGGTCGCTGTAGTACGTACGTCGGATGTGCGTGACTAGGGCGGCCTTCTGGATTCCGAGGAGCGATGCCTCCTCGGCGCTCGCCTGCCGCGGTTCGGGCTGTTCCACGGCGTGGCTGATCGTGATGCCGATCTCGGCCATGCGATTCACGACGCCCGCCCCAGCGTGGGGGCCTCCCTCAGGAAGGACGATGAGGGTGCCGGCGGTGAGGTCGTACGGCTCCCAACTCGTCGACAACTGCACCGGTTTGCCGTCGGCGAGGAACTCGTACTGAGTGCGGACGCACAGATCGCCCACGCCGATGCCGAGACGGGCCGCGATGCCCGCCGGCGCCGGAACCTTCGCCTCGGTCCGGCTCTCCCAATCCCCCTGCCTGCCCACGGCCGACATGTCAGCGCGGAACGGGGACCCACTGCGCTGTTCCCGCGCCGACGAGCGCACCATGCGTACGCGCTCGCGAGGTTCAGCGACGTACGTACCGGAACCCGCACGACCCTCCAACACGCCCTGAGAGATCAGTAGTTCCTGCGCTCGGCGCACCACGTTCTCGCCGACACCGCATTCCTGAGCGATCTGGGCACGGGAAGGGAGCCGATCTCCGGGCGTCCACTCGCGCTCCGCGATGCGCTGCCGGAGGACGTCGGCGATGCGGAGGTACGGAGGCTGCTCAGGCATATGGAAAATCTAGTCCACTAGCTCTAATCTAGTTAACTAGCTTTACGTAAAGTGATCATCTGGCGACGGAGGTTCCCCTGTGCCCGTTTCGGAGACGAGCGCCGAGGACATCGCCGCCCGGTTATCAGCCCTCGGCCTCACGACGCGCACCGAACAGCACGCCCGACACACATCGATCGAAGCGGAGGTCCCGGAACCCCTCCCCGCCGAGACATGGCGGGAGGTCTTGGAAGTGGTGGCAGAGGCCGACCAATTCGGGCTCGTCGCCAGCAAGTTGAACGGCCGCACCTTATGGGCCGCCATACGCAGAGCGGTCCCCGCGACGGGCGATGTCCGGGGACCTGGCCATCAGCGATAGGAGCTGATCAGCGTGTTCAACCGTATCTGCCGCGCCATCGCGCGCACCAGCAATCGATACCGCCCGAAGGGGAGGAGCGGCCGAGGCTTAACACCCACCCAGTCGGCGGTCGTTCACTTCGAGCACACCCCTTGGCCGGCGTTCCTCATGGGGCCTCACCAAGACCACACGTACGGCCTCGTCGGCGAGGAGCGTACGAGGCAGCTCGCCCGCACCTGGTCCATGTCGGGGGAGGCCCACTGATGGCGTCCAACCAGACCGTCCCGGACCACTACCAGTCGAGCTCATGCCGGATCGGCACCCACCGCGAGTGCGCACAGTCCTCGCCCGTCTCGGCACCGATTGGCGTTCCCGTTGTGTACGAGGCGTGCGCCTGCTCCTGCCACCTGGCGGCTGACCAAGCGGCACCGCGGGAGGTGTCCCGGTGAAAGGTTGGGCACCCGGCGGCGCAGCAGTCGCCAACGTCGAGATCACGTCGATCAATGTGCAGCGCGGCGACGTCATCCAGATCGGTGGTCAGCCGTGCCGCGTGGCCGACCTCTTCCAACTACCCGGTGGGGCCAAGCGGCTTCGCTTCGAGTCGGGCGAACTGCTGACCATGCACACCCGAACCCGCCTCATCGCCCTACGGATGTTGAGGAAGTGGTGATTCAATCTGTGGCTTCCCGCCGGCACGCCATCGCCGACGACCTGAGGAACCAGATCACGACAGGTCGAATCCAGCCCGGTGAACGACTGCCCTCAGAGTCGGAACTTGCCTCCCGCTACAGGGTCAGCACGCCGACGCTCCGGAACGCCCTCGCGGTCCTCCAAGCCGAAGGGCTTGTCGAGAAGATCCACGGCAAAGGGAACTACGTTCGCCACAAACTCAGCAGAGTCACGTACGTCGGCGGTGGCCCCATGACAGAAGCCTGGATCGGGGCGGCGGAAGCTCTACGCGTCACTATCACCACCAACTTCAAGGCCCGAGGCGACCTGGCGGCCTTGCTGGGGGTCTCGGCAAGAAGCCCGCTGACCGAATTCGTGTGCCTCAGTTACGAGGGGAAGCGGCCGCACAGCCTGGCCCGCATCTATGTCCCACTCGACCTGGCGTCGGCCGGCGGGACCCATGAGGCGCCCTGGAGTGGGCGGGTGGAGGCACGGCTGGCAGAGCTTCGCCCGCCAATGTTCGACATCCGGGAGACGGTCAGCGCCCGCCTCCCGACACCCGAGGAAGCCTCGACCCTTCGGATCAGCTCAGCCCTGGCCGTTCTCGCGATCACACGTGTTGCGGCAGACGCCGCGGGCCGTGTGGTCGAAGCAGCACTCCTGGTACTTCCGGGCGACCGCGCCGACGCTCTGTTCACCACGCACCACACGACCGAAGTGAGGGGGACGGAAGAATGACCGCCCACAACGAACTGCGACTCCTCCCGTGGTCGGGTCCGGACGACAAGCCCTGCTTCCTGAGCACCGACGACAGCGGCGGCCACCTGTCCCGCTTGGCTGACGACACCGAAGCGGGACAGCTCGGCATGGCTGCCGAACTCCTGGAGCACGCGTGGGAAGTGATCGGCGACGAGGAGACAGATCTGGAGGAGCTGCGCCTCCTGGCAACGGATCTGACTGAGTCCCTGCACGACGCACTCCGCGTCGCGACGAGCCGTGGTCACCGTCTACCGAAACCTTCTCTCTCCGCGTGCGAAGGAGGCGATGAGGGCGGCCCGCAGTTGCCAACGGCCATCTTCGGCTAGCAGCAACGCGATTCCCGAGAGACAGTGGAGCCCCAGACTAAGTCTGAGGCTCCACTGCTTGGGGCCATGGCCAATCCCGTCAGGGACTCCTTCCCGCGACCTTCTGATCCGTAGATCTATGTCATCGCTGAGCGCCCTTCCACGGCCCGAGGACGGCCCGGGAGGGCGCTCGGCATGCGCGGGGCGGCCCGCGGCGGTTGCACGGCTCTTGAAGCGGTGCCCGGCACCACAGCTTCGCGCGACGTAGCCGACGGGTAACGCCCCGGGAGAAAAGCATCGCACGGCTCGTAGGACGGATATAAGCTCAAGATTAGCAACCGTCGCATGAGAGGGGCTATGGCAATGCAACTTTCGGGTCTGTCGGTGAAGAATTACCGATCCATTAAACAGACGCCGCGTCTCAATTTCGGGGATTTGGGAGTTCTGGTAGGACCCAACAATGAGGGAAAGTCCAATATCCTTCGAGCGGCCGTGATGGGTATGCGGCTGCTCCGCCGATACGGCATGATGGGGTCCGCTAGAACCAGTAATCCAGGCATACGTCTTTCGATCAGGCAGCATTATGACTGGTTCGAGGACTATCCAAAAGACCTTCAGGAGAAGACTCCGAACGGAAGCACGATTATTGATTTTTGGTTTGAGCTAGATGATGCCGAAAAGGCCCTCTTTAGGAGCCAGATTGGAGTTAGCCTTAAAACGGAACTTCCAATCCGCCTCACAGTGAACAAGTATGCGGATTTCACCGTCCGCAAGCAAGGGCCGGGCAAGGAAACGCTGAACCGGAAATCTGGGCAAGTTGCAAGCTTTGTTGGCCGCCGCCTTCATATCGAATATGTCGGCTCGGTAAGAACTGCAGCTGATGCCACAGAGATGATCCGTGAGATGCTGCGTGACCGCATTACGGAAGCTCTCGATGCCGAACAGTATGAGAGTCTGGTCAGGCAACTTTCGGTCGCAGTGACTGACGCTTTGAAGCCGCTAGCAATCGAGTTGGGTGAGACGCTGAGAGATTTTATCCCCGACATTTCTGACGTTCGGATCCAAATGACGGAAGGCGACATTCTTGATGGGTTAATCGATGAGACCAGGGTGCTTATCGATGATGGTGCTGAAACTGACCTGAGGCACAAGGGTGACGGTGTTCAAAGCTTGGCGGCCTTGGCTATAGCGAGGAAAGCCGCCAACAGTGGACGGCGTTCGTTGATCTTGGCAATTGAGGAGCCTGAGGCGCATCTGCATCCGAGCGCCGTGCACAGGGTCCGCCAGGTGGTGAACGAAATCGCGTCGAAGCAGCAGGTGATCTACACGACCCACAGCCCGCTTCTGGTGGACAGGTTCAAGCTATCCAATAATGTCATCGTGCGCGGCAGTAAGGCTGCACCAGCGAAAACTCTGAATGAACTCCGGGATGTTCTGGGGGTGCGAACTTCAGACAATCTTTCGCAAGCTAACCTCGTGCTGATTGTGGAAGGGCTCACGGATCGCGATTCCGTTGAGGCGGTGATAGCCAGTAAGAGCCCAAAGCTTAGTGCGCTCATTGCCAGCGGCGGACTTGCCTTGGATTATCTGAAAGGGGCCACCAACTTGCTGCCCAAGCTGGACGGATTGCGTCAGCAGCTTTGCCAGTATCACGTTCTTTTGGATCACGACGACTCTGGGTTGATGGCCGGAAGTAAAGCGCGCGATGCCGGTTTGCTCTCATCTAAGGAGGCGACCTACACCATAGTGTCCTCCATGAAGGAATCTGAATTCGAGGACACTCTGGACGTGGAACTGTATAAGAGTGAAATCTCGAAAACGTTTGGAATTTCCTTGAACGTGCCGGAATTCAAGCGGGAGAAGAGTAAATGGAGTGGTCGGATGGCTGCCGCTTTTCGGTCGCAGGGGAAGGTGTATGACGTCAATGTGGGTACACAGGTGAAGATCCTCGTGTCGAAACTTGTGGTTGCGAATCCTGGCGCTGCTTTGCATCCTAGGCGCTCAAGCAGCATCGATGCGCTTTGCGCGCAGCTCGAGACTCGGATTGACGAGATGGAATTCTGAGTAAATGAGTGCGGATTGCGGCATTCAAGGTCGGTGGAGCGGCTTTGGGCTGGAGCTGCTTTGGGGTGAGTGATCTTGGCCCCGTAAGCTTCCGGCGAGTCGGGCAGTCTGTGGACCTGCCCGTTAAAGCACGACGTTGGGGCCAAGATCTTCGAGGCTCGCCCCAAAGTGGCTGCCTAAAGCCGTGGAGCCGACCGCCCCAGCCACAGCGGGTTTTCTCTGACCTTCGCCCGCGGGCACGCGAGCGCGTCGCCGGGCGCGGCAAGCCGGGGCGGAGACAGGAGGCAGGCCGCGCCGCACAGGCGGCGCGCGCCCGCGCCGTGCGCGGGCCTTGATGAAGTAGGGGAAGTTCTATCGCGCTGAGGTCAGGCGCTTGCCGTCGTGGCTCCGTACATGCGGCCCGGCGCCGTCGAGGGCGTCCAGGAGCCGGATTGCGTAGACCTCGGACATGTACTCCGAGACCTGGTCGGGCGTGAGCCAGTCAACGGCGGTCGATTCGCTGGACGTTCGTTCCTCGCCGCCCGCGGGCTTGCAGCGGAAGACCAGGGCCACGATGCCTCGGGTCGTGTTCTTGTAGACCCCGGTGAGCTCGTCCACCTCGACGTGGATGCCCGTCTCCTCCAGGACCTCGCGTCGTACGCCGGCCTCCGGAGTCTCGTCGAGTTCGAGCACGCCGCCGGGAAGTTCCCAAGTGCCGTTGTCCGCTCGGCGGATCGCCAGCAGTCGGCCGTCTTCGCGTACGACCACTCCAGCCACGGACACGGAGTGCAGCGGCGTTGACTGGGCTTCCTGGGCGCTGTTACTCATGTACAGGAGCATAGGAGGAGAAGAAGGACTATGGGAACAGCGGTAGGAGGTGAGAGGTCCGTACCTCGGTACGTCCAGATCGCCGAAGAGATCGTTCAGCAGATCCGCGGTGGTGTCCTCGCGCCGGGAGACATGGTGCCGAGTGAGTCCGAGCTCGTCGATCGGTACGGAGTCTCCGGCGGGACTATTCGTAAGGCCATGGTCGAGGTGAGGGCCAGTGGGCTCGTGGAGACTCGGCACGGCAAGGGGTCCATCGTGAAGGACCGGCCGCCTGTACGGCACCGTTCCTCCGATCGCTTCCGACGTTCGCACCGGCAGGGAGGCAAGGCGGCCTACCTCGCCGAGTCCGCCCAATCCGGCGCTGAGGCCAAGGTGAGCGTGCTCTACATCGGGCCCATGGAGGCTCCGGAGGATGCGGCTCAACGGCTTGGCGTATCCGCCGGCACCCAGGTCCTCGCTCGTCGGCGGCTCTACTTCCGCAACGGCACCCCGGTCGAGATCGCGACCTCGTACCTCCCGTGGGACGTCGTGAAGGACATCCCCGAGCTCTTCGCCGAGAATCCCGGCGGTGGTGGCATCTATGCCCGACTCGAAGAGCAGGGGCTTGAGTTCGCCGAGTTCGTCGAGACGTTGCAGGCGCGGCCGGCCGCGAAGGCGGAGGCATCCGAGCTGGCGCTGAGTCCCGGAGCGCCTGTCGTGCATCTGGTTCGTGAGGCTCGTACGACTGAGGGGCGTGTGGTTGAGGTGTGCGACACCCTCATGGCCGCTGACCAGTTCGTTTTCGAGTACAGGATCCCCGCCGCCGACTGACGCTCGCTCAACTCCCCACAACCCGCCCCGACTTATTCGTCGCGGCGGGTTGACTCATGTATAGGAGTGCTGCACTCTTCTTCATGTCACTCATGTACATGAGTGACCGAGTTCAGCCTCTACATAGGAGTGATCCACTGTGCGTCAGATTCCCGTCGACACCTCCACTGCGACCGTGATGGTCGCCAAGGCCCCGCAGCCCAAGGTCAAGGACCGCCGTACGGGCGAGATTGCCCAAGACGCCGAGACCGGTGCCCAGTTGATGACCGTGGACGTGATGTTCGCGGCCAACGACGAGGTGGAGATCCTGTCCGTCGCCGTCCCGCAGCCCGGTATCTCCGGTGAGCTGGCCATGGGTACCCCGGTCGGGCTGACCGGCCTCATCGCCCGCCCGTGGGAGAACGAGTTCAACGGGCAGAAGCGGCACGGCATCGCCTTCCGGGCCGTCGCCGTCACCTCGCTGGTGGCCGGTGCCGCCGAGGCCAAGGCGGCCTGATCATGGCCGAGTTGGTGATCGTTCTCGTGGTGGTCGCTGCTGCCGCAGGTCTTCTGCGGTGGCGGCGTCCCGCCTGGTACTGGGTCTGCTTCGGTGCTGCGTTCGCCTCGGTGCGGGTCCTGGTCCGCTACACCTCGGTCATGGAAGCCTGCGGGCTGACCGTCCCTCCGCCGCGCTGGCGGCTCACTCTGGCTCGGATGGCCAACAGGCCGTTTCCGGAGGCTCGTTCGCCCCGGATTCTGTGTCTGCGGCCGACCCGCACCGGCCTCGTCTTACGGCTCAAGCTTCGCCCCGGTCAGGACGCTTTCGACTTCTCCGCGGCGACGGATCGCCTGCGGCACTCCTTCGGGATGTACGCCGTCAGTTCTCGCGAAGTCCGCTCCACCATCGTCGAGTTGAGGATGACGGGGTACGACGTTCTTGATCGCGTACGGATGCCTGCTGAGGCTTCTGCCGACAGCGCTTCGCCGCTTCGTATCCCGGTTGCGCTCCGCGAAGACGGTGCGGTTCACTACCGCGACTATCGGTCCGTCCCGCACGGGCTCACCCTCGGTGCCACCGAGTCCGGTAAGTCCGTCTACCAGCGGACTCTTGTTTGTGGTCTCGCCCCGCTCGACGTCGCCCTGGTCGGCATCGACTGCAAGCAAGGTGTGGAACTCTTCCCGCTCGCTCGTCGCTTCTCAGCTCTTGCCGACGACCCGGACACCGCGCTCGAACTCCTCGAAGCCCTGGTGTCGCACATGGAAGACGTCTACCTGCTCATACGCGCCGAACAGCGCACCAGCGTCGCCGTCCCAGACGCGGAGATTGCCGCCGACATCTGGGATCTGCCTGCCGGCCTCCGACCGACCCCGGTCGTGGTCCTGGTCGACGAGGTAGCCGAGCTCGCCCTCTTCGCCACCAAGGATGAGGAGAAGCGCCGCGACCGCATCATCACCGCCCTCGTACGCCTCGCCCAGCTCGGTCGCGCCGCCGGCATCTACTTGGAGATCTGCGGTCAGCGCTTCGGCTCGGAGCTCGGCAAGGGCATCACGATGCTCCGAGCCCAGCTAACCGGCCGTACCGCTCACCGCGTCAATGACGAGTCCAGCGCCAACATGGCCTTCGGTGACATCGCCCCCGACGCCGTACTGGCCGCCATCCAGATCTCGCCCGACACCCCGGGCATCGCCGTCGCCGGTGACACGACCGGCGGCTGGGCCCGTATCCGCGCCCCGCATACTTCGCTGCGCGACGCCGTGAACCTCTGCAACGAGCACGCCCACCGCACGCCGGACCTCCCCGCTCTCGCGCCCTTCCGGCCGGTCGCCACTGTGCCTTCCTCGGCCTCCGTGCCGCTCACCAAGTCCGCGTCCGCTACCGCCTGACGCATCTCCCGCACCACGGTCGGCGCGACTGCTCCGCGCCAAGTCCCTACCCCTCCCATGTCCAAAACAGGAGGTCAACTCATGGATGCCGACGAGGACTTCGCTCGTACCGCATCACTTCTCGGCGCCCTCGACTTGTACGAGCGTCGCTACGAGACCGACGCCGAGTTTGTCGCGGTGCTCGCGCCCGCCCTTGCTCTGTCCCTGCCTCCGGGCTTCCTCCCGCTCATGCCTCCGCGCGATGAGGATCCGGGGGAGCGGTGGTGGTGATGCCTCGGGCCTCGGTCAAGGCGGACGCAGTACTCGTCCAGGCGGTCATCGCCGGGGCCCTGTCCTTCGCTCACCTGCATGACCTCGCCGCGGCTGCCGGTCAGGACGGCTGGAAGGCGTGGGCCTACCCGATCAGCGTCGATCTGCTGCTGGTCGCGGCCTGGCGGCGGCTTCGCAGCGACGGGCCGTCCCGGCTGGCCTGGTGCTGGTTCCTGATCGCGCTGGTCGCGTCGCTCGGCGCGAACGTCGCCACCGCTGGATTCCTCGACCTTGAGCACCCTCCGGCTTGGCTGCGGTTCGGCGTCGCCGGGTGGCCCGCGCTCGCGTTCCTCGGCGGCACGCTTCTCGCTCACACACCGGGGAGGACGGCGGACGAAGAGCTGGTCGCGGTTCAGCCGGCGCCTGCAGCCCTCGCCACTTCGGAATCCGAGGCCCTGGCGCCCGTCGACATCGAGGCTCCCGTCCCCGAAGAGTCCCCTGCCACGGACGTGGCCCCGCCCGTCCCCGCAGCCCTCGTAGCCCACGCCCGCAAGGTCGCCGAAACCCACCAGGCCCGGACCGGTACGGCCATCGACCCCGACACCCTCCGCGCCCGCCTCGGCATCCCGCCCCAGCTCGCCAACGCCATCGCAGCCCAACTCACCTGACAAACAAGGGAGTACGACCCATGCCCGCACACAACCACTTCCACTCGGTCATGCAGATAGGCCCGGTCCAGATCGGCACCCACCGCGACCGCCGCGGACGCACCAAGCACGCCGCCGTCTGCACCGCCGACCGCTGCGGCTGGTCCTCCGACTACTCCAGCCAGTCCGCCGCCCAGCTCGCCGCCCGTACTCACCGCTGCAAGGTCCGCTGAGGAGAACCCATGGACGTCCCGCTCTGGCTCGCCTTGCTCGCCGTCGGCGTACTCGGCGTGAAGCTCATCCGCCCGCCCTGGTGGCTCGTCGCCGTACTGCTCCTCGGCGGCTACCTCCTGGCGGACAGCCTGCTCACCCCGGTCATCGATACGGCCATCAACAAGTGACCACCCACGGAAGGGAGACGACCGCAATGCTCCGCCCCAAGATCCCGACGAACCTCCAGCCCACCGCCAGGGTCACACCGCCGACCGTCATCGAGCCGACCACCGTCGCCCGGCACTACCCGGTAGCCCCGGCAACGGCACAGCCCAACCGCCCCACGGTCCAGCTCACGCCCGGCGCCCTGGTCACCCTCGTCGCCGGCGGTACGACCGCCGTCCTGGTCCTGGGCGCTGTCCTGGTCTCGCTGCTCCTCGCGGTCGCCATCACCGCTGCGTCGACCGCCATCACGGCCCTGGTCATCCGCTCGCTCATGAACGAGAACACCAAGCGCCGCTGACCGGCCCCCGGGCGGCCCTGAAACCGCCAAGTCTCCGCCGCCCGGGAGCCGCGCCCAACCGATCCAAGAACCGGAAGGAACCCCCAGCATGACCCACAGCACCCGCACTCCATCCCGGACCTGCGCATCCTGCTGCGGCTTCGCCTCCGCGGCCATTACCCTCGGCGGCCGCGACCGCCACGGTCACCTTCGTACGGTCACGGCCCACTGCACGTCTTGCGACGGCACGGGCACCGATCGCGCCTCCCGCGTACGGGAGGGTGCCCATGTCTAACGCCGCTCTCCTCGACCCGACCACCCTCGGCGACCTGCTGAGGGTGGCCTCGGCCAACGACTTCGACCGCTGGCAGGACCAGATCCGCCGCACTGGCGGCTGTGCCGATCCGATCCACCTCACCGGCTGGACTCTCACCAAGGACAAGACGACCGGCGAGACGCTGCACCACTACTCGACCGAGTCCGAGCCGGGCGGCCGTCTCCGCGTCGCCTGCGGCAACCGCCGCGCCTCCCGCTGCCCCTCCTGCGCCTGGACGTACGCGGGCGACACCTACCACCTCATCCGCGCAGGCCTGGCGGGCGACGACCGCCGCGACGTTCCCGCCACGGTCCGCGAGCACCCTCGGGTCTTCGCCACGCTCACGGCCCCGTCCTTCGGCCCAGTCCACAACCGTCCCGACCGAGGCGTCTGCCGCTGCGGCACCCGCCACGCCCCGGACGACGAAGTCCTGGGCACGGCCCTGGACCCGACGACGTACGACTACGCCACAGCCGTCCTCTTCAACAACCACGCTGGCGACCTGTGGATGCGCTTCACGACCCGCCTCCGTCGAGAGATCGCCGCCCGCGCCGGACTCACCCAACGCGAACTGAAGGACACGGCTCGCCTCTCCTACGGCAAGGTCGCCGAGTTCCAGAAGCGCGGCGCACTCCACTTCCACGCCGTGATCCGCGTCGACGGCCCGGACGGCCCTGAGACCCCATCCCCGTCCTGGGCAACGGTCTCCCTGCTCACGGACGCAATCCACGCCGCCGCATCGCACAGCTACACGTCCGTCTCTGTCCCGGCCGTCGAGAACGAACCGGCCCGAACCTTCCGCTGGGGTCGGCAGCTCGACGTCCGCCCGGTCAAGGCCTTCGGCGACGGATCCGACATCACAGAACAGGCCGTCGCCTCGTACGTCGCGAAGTACTCGACCAAGGCGGCAGAGAACACCGGCACCCTCGACCGCCGCATCGGCGAACTCGCCGAACTCGACCGCCACGACATCCCCGACCACACCCGCCGCCTCATCGAAGCCTGCAAGCACCTCGACCCGCTCTATCCGGACCGCCGCCTCTGGGCCTGGGCCCACATGCTCGGCTTCCGCGGCCACTTCAGCTCCAAGTCTCGCCGCTACTCAACGACTCTCGGCGAACTCCGCCAAGCCCGCGCCGACTTCCGCGCCGCCCAAGAACGCGAAGCCCTCAACCTCGACACCCGCGAACCGGAAACCGTCCTCGTCCTCTCCGACTGGCAGTACGCCGGCCACGGCCACACCCCCGGCGAATCCGCCCTAGCCGCAACCATCGCCCGCGGCCTGGAACTCAACCGAGACACCGCCCGCGAAGCCCTGCACGACCAACTCGCCCTGGAAGGAGCGCACCACCATGAATGACCGGTACCTGAGCGTCACCCAAGTCGCCGAAGTACTCGGCACGTCGGTGCGCTTCCCCCGCCGCCTCATCGAGGAACGCCGCATCAAGTACGTCAAGGTCGGCCGCCACGTCCGTATCCCCGAGAGCGCCGTGCGCGACTACATCGAGAGCCACACCGTGGAGCCCGTACGCCGTCGCCGCTCGCGCTACGGGAGGGCTGCCTGATGGCCGGGAGGGGCAAGAAGCGCCGCTTCGGCCGCATCCGGAAGCTCGCCTCCGGGCGTTACCAGGCCCGCTACTTGGGCCCCGACGGCGTCGACCGTCCGGCGCCGCACACCTTCGCGACCAAGGGCGAAGCGGACGACTGGCTCGCCGAGCGGCAGTCCGAAGTCCGTCGTGGCGACTGGGTGGACCCGGACGTCGGCGCGGTGAACTTCGAGGAGTACGCCCTCCGTTGGATCAAGGACCGGCGACTCTCTCCGACCACTGAGGAGCTGTACCGCCGCAACCTGCGGCTGCACATCCTGCCCACCTTCGAGGACCTCGACCTGGACGAGATCACCCCGCCCATCGTCCGCGCCTGGCGATCCGAGCGCCTCGACACCACAGGCGCGGACAGCACCGTCGCCAAGTGCTACCGCCTGCTCAAGGCCATCATGGAGACGGCCGTCGATGACGAGCTGATCCGCCGAAACCCCTGCCGGATCAAGGGTGCTGGGCAAGAGAACCCGGACGAACGCCCGACCGCCACCGTCGCCCAAGTCGACGCCCTTGCAGACCTGCTCGGCCCGCGCTGGCGCCTCATGGTCTACATCGGCGCGTACGGTCCGGCCCGCCCCGAAGAGCAAGCCGCTCTCCGCCGCCCGGACGTCAGCCTCGAACCCCTCGGCCTCTGGATCCGCAGCGCCGAGCCTGAGTTGAACACCGGCCGTCGTGTCCCCGGCGACACCAAGTCCCGTGCAGGGAAGCGATTCATCGTGCTGCCCGCGTTCATGGAGAAGGGCGTGAAGCGGCACCTGGCCTGGTACGCCGAGAAGAAGCCGGACGGGCTGATCTTCGTCGGGGAGATGGGAGCTCCGTTCCGGCGCTCGACCTTCGGGCGGAAGTGGCGCAAGGCGCGTGCCAAGGTCGGACTGCCGGACGGCTTCCGCTTCTATGACCTCCGGCACACGGGACACACCTTGTCGACCCAGTCCGGCGCGACCCTCAAGGACACGATGGTCCGCGCCGGCCAGTCCTCCGAGAAGGCCGCAATGATCTACCAGCACTCCAACCTGGAGCGACAGCAAGAGGTCGCCGATGGCATCGATGACCGTGTCCGCGCCGCGCGAACGAGGGCTGCCAGCAAGGCAGATGAGCAGTCATCGGGCACGCAACGGGCACGAGACGCTTAGAACGGTCTAGACAACAAACAACCCCCGGGTCGATGACCTGGGGGTTTGTCGTGGAGCGGGTGACGGGAATCGAACCCGCGCTCTGAGCTTGGGAAGCTCATGTTCTACCATTAAACTACACCCGCGAGACGCCAGGCCGTGACCTGTCGCATCGTTCGGTCACCTTACCCCATCGTCGGCCCCCGGTGTATTCACCCGGTGCGTGGCCGTGCCCTTCGTGAGTGCGGAAGTGTGTGCGGGGGGCGGGAGTTGGGGCGTACCGTTGCGGTGCGGAGTGCCGCCTGGAGAGGCGTCCCTTTCATCCCGTAATGTGAGGTTTCGTTGCAGTCAGCGACCCAGTGACTCACGTGGGGAAGGGACTCGAGGACTTGATGGAGCGCACCGTCGTCCGTTGTGCCGAAGGGCACGTTTTCAGCACCGCTTCGTTTCCGATGCAGCAGCTCGGCACCGAGCGGATCGGCCCCGGGCGGCTCATCCGGTGTCCGCGTTGTGCTCGGCTCCGGCATGCCGTGCCCGTGGACGGGTCGGTGAAGCGGTAGGCGAACGGGCCGTAGCGAACGGTTCACGCGAGCGCGTGGGCGGCGTCCGATTGGGGCGCGCCCGCGCGCTCTGCGTATCCTCGGGGCGTGCTTCTCTCAGACAAGGACATCCGGGCCGAGATCGATGCCGGGCGGGTGCGGATCGACCCGTACGACGAAACCATGGTGCAGCCATCGAGCATCGACGTGCGGCTGGACCGCTACTTCCGGGTGTTCGAGAACCATCGCTATCCGCACATCGACCCTGCCGTCGAGCAGGGCGACCTGACGCGGATGGTCGAGCCGGAGGGTGACGAGCCGTTCATCCTGCACCCCGGGGAGTTCGTGCTCGCCTCGACGTACGAGGTCATCTCGCTCCCCGACGACCTCGCGAGCCGGCTCGAGGGCAAGAGTTCTCTCGGGCGGCTCGGGCTGGTCACGCATTCCACCGCCGGGTTCATCGACCCCGGTTTCTCCGGGCATGTGACGCTCGAACTCTCCAATCTCGCCACGTTGCCGATCAAGCTGTGGCCGGGAATGAAGATCGGGCAGTTGTGCATGTTCCGGCTCAGCTCTCCCGCTGAATTCCCTTACGGGAGCGAGCGGTACGGGTCGCGTTATCAGGGACAGCGGGGCCCGACGGCTTCGCGTTCCTATCTCAACTTCCACAGAACGCAGGTGTGAGCAGCGGTATGAGTGACGTCGGTGGCGTGCGCGAGAATCTGACGTACGACAAGTTCGGGGTGGCGGTGCGTGAGCTCGCGCAGACCATCGCCGATGACGGGTACCAGCCGGACGTCGTGCTCAGCATCGCGCGTGGCGGGGTGTTCGTGGCGGGCGGTCTCGCGTACGCGCTGGACTGCAAGAACATCCACCTGGTCAATGTGGAGTTCTACACCGGGGTCGGGACGACCCTGGAGATGCCGGTGATGCTGGCGCCCGTCCCCAACGCGATCGACTTCAGCAACAAGAAGGTGCTGATCGCCGATGACGTCGCCGACACCGGCAAGACGTTGAAGCTGGTCCACGATTTCTGCCTCGACCATGTCGCCGAAGTGCGTTCCGCGGTCATCTACGAGAAGTCGCATTCGCTCGTGAAGTGCGAGTACGTGTGGAAGCGCACGGACGACTGGATCAATTTCCCGTGGAGTGTCGAGCCTCCCGTGGTCCAGCGCGCCGGCCAGGTTCTCGACGCCTGAGAGTTGTGCATACGAATACGTGAAGGGCCCCGGCGGATTCGCCGGGGCCCTTCATTCGTTCAACTCGCTCAGAACGTGCCCAACTTGATGATCGAAAGCAGCGCGACCAGCTGGATCGCCGAAGCGCCCAGTGCCTTCGGCCACGGCAGGTCGTGGGACTTGCTGACCATCGTGGTGAGCAGTGCGCCCGCCGCCACCCAGGTCGCCCAGCCGAGGATCTGGACCAGCGGGGCGTCGCCGCCGAGGAACATGGCGAAGAGCAGGCGCGGGGCGTCCGTGATCGACATGATCAGCATGGACAGGCCGACCGTGGGCTGCCAGGCGCCGTCGCCGCCGAGCTGGCGGGCCAGGGTGTGGGTGACCGCGCCGAGCATCAGGGCGCTGACCACGATGGCCACGCCCGTGGTGAGGACGATCGGGATGCTCGTCGCGAGCGTCGCGTTGATGGCGTCCTCGCGGGCGCCGTCGAAGCCGAAGACCGCGAGCAGGCCGTAGATGAACGTGACGACCAGGGCCGTGGACCACATCGAGTGGTCGCGCATCTGCAGGAACGTCGGGCCGGGGCGCAGGACGATGCCGCGGAGCAGCTCCTTCCAGTGCAGCCGGGGCCCGATCGGTGCGGGCGCCGCGCCCGCGCGGTAGGTGTCGCCCTGGTTGTACGGGTCGTCGCCGAGGGAGAAGGACTGCGTGTGCCCGGGGTTGTTCGCCGCGTACGGGTCGTGCGGGGCGCCCTGCTGGCCGTACTGCTGCTGCGGGTCGCCGAAGTACTCCGGCTCGCCGTGCGCGCCGCCGCCACGGGGTGCGCCGCCGTGCGGAGCGCCGCCCGCGGGGGGCCACTGCTGCTGCGGGTACGGGGGCGCGGGCGGGCCGCCGTACGGCGGGTTCTGCGCTCCGTACGGCTGCTGCTGCGGGTGTTGTTGCGGGCGGGGGCCCTGGGAGGGGTTGTCCCGGCCGCGTCCGATCCTGAATCCAGCCACGTATTCGAACGTACCTGGTCTCAGGGGGTGGTGTGTGGCGGCGGTCGCATCATGGCCGGTTTGCTGCCGAGCTGTGACAACCCCTAGGGGCCACCCCCGAGGGGTTGTCCTGGCCCCGGCCAAGGCCCCGTCCGAGGCCCCGTCCGAGGCTCCCTCCGAGGCCCTGTCGCCGTCGCCGGTCCCGTCAGCCGCCGCTCTTGAACCGGACCCCCACGTCCCCGGTCCTGATGTGCTGCGCGTGACCCGCGTCGAGGCCGTCGCGGGTGCCGGGGAAGACCAGGATCGCGCCCTTGCCCTTGTTCCAGTACGAGGAGAACAGCACCGCGTCCTGGCGCCGGTCGCCGTTCACGTCGAGGAGGGTGGGCTGCTCCAGGTCGAAGCGCGCGGGCCGGCCGGGCAGTCCCGGGTCGTCGCCGGACAGGGTGCGGGCGTTCGTCGCGCGGTGACCGCCGGGGCCGCCGGGCAGCACGACGAGGCGGTCGGTGTCGACGAGGCGGAAGCCCGGCCTGCCGGTCAGCAGGTCGGGCGTGCGGTCGCCGTCGATGTCGCCGACGGAGGTGCCGAGGCCCCACTGCGAACCGGTACCGGTGATCACCTGTGCCGCCCTGCCGCGCCCGAGCCCGGACCGCGCGCCGTGGATCACGGTGAGGCGGCCCGCCCGCGCGGGGCTCTCGCCCATGGCCACCACGTCGTCGATGCCGTCCTTGTCGACGTCACCCACGGTGCCGCCGCGCGGACCGTCGTCGATGTCGCCCATGGCCTCGGCGAGCGAGGGCGCGACCGGCGGCCCCGGCACCAACCCGTCGGGCCCGCCCCGGTAGTACGCGACCGACGTGAGGTCATCGGGCGCGCTCTCGTCCTCCTCCGCGTCGAAGGAGTACGTCAGGATCACGTCGCTGCGCCGGTCGCCGTCGAAGTCGCCGGTGAGGAAGCCGCTGGGGCTGGCGTACCCGTGCTGCCCCAGGTCCAGGGTGACTTGGCGGGCGGAGCGGCCGGAGCGGTCGAGGGGGCCGAGGAGCAGCCGACCCTGTTCGTGGCCGGGCAGCGCGTTGGGGTCGCCGTCGCCGCCGCTGCCGCCGTCGAGCAGGTCGGTGTGGCCGTCGCCGTCGAAGTCACCGGCGGCCTTCGGGGTGAACTGCTCGGGTACGCCGAGGACTTGGGCCTTCGAGAGGCCGCGCGGGCCGCCGTACAGCGCGAACGCCTCCTGGCGTTTCATGCTGTTGCCGCGCTCCCCGACGAGGTCCGTGAAGCCGTCGCCGTCGAGGTCGGCGCGGATCAGCGCGAGCACGGAGTCGCCGTCGCCGCCCGCGGAGGTGCGTACGGCGGTCTCGGGGCGCAGTCCGCCGCGGGAGCCGTAGATCACCACCAGGGTGCTCCGGGTGTGCTCGCCGTCCTTGCTCCGGGAGGGCAGGACGGTCGCGTAGTCGTCGTACCCGTCGCCGTTGAAGTCCTTGAGGGCCTCCCGGTCGAGCGGGTCCGCGGGGTCGGCGGGGCGGCCGGAGGGCGGCACGGTGGGTCCTGGCCCGGAACCCCCGCCCGCGCCGTCGCCCGCACGGTCCGTGCCGCCGCCGCAGCCGGCGAGGAGGAGGGCGCCGGTGAGCAGCAGGGCGGGGGCGGTGCGGCGCGGGGCCATGGCCGTGTCCGGAAAGTCTCTCCCCCAGCCTCCGGCCGGGAGGTGCCCCCAGCCGCGCGACGCCTGGCACGCTCCCCCAGCCTTCGGCCGGGGGGACCCCCACTCGCCGCACCGGGCACACACCCAAGTACGCCCAGTACGAGGGCGTCTGCCCGGCACGCCGAGAGCACGCACCAGACGCCGCAGGGCCCGCCCTCCGGGCGAACGACGAGACTTTCCGGACACGGCCATGGGCAGAGACCGGCTCACTTGCTGACTCCCCGGGGTACGAACAGCGAGGTCGAGAAGGTCGTCACCGGCTTGCGGGCGAGGCCGTCCTTCGTGCCCCGGTACACGGCCACCGTGTCCCGCGTCTCGCCCCGGTGCGTGCGTACGACCAGCTCGTCCCGGTCGTCGCCGTCGAAGTCGGCGAGCGCGACCAGGTCGGTGGTGCCGTCGGCCGGGGGCGACACGGTGGTCACGGCGGCGGCCGACGGGCCCCGGGTGCGGCCGGTGTGGACGCGCAGTTCGGCCGACCTGCCGGTGGCGACGACGAGTTCGGCGCGGCCGTCGCCGTCGAAGTCCCCGGCGCGGACCGTGGCGCGGACCGTGGCGGCCGGGGCGCCGGGCGCGGCGAGGGTGGAGCGGCGCGTACCCGGCAGGTCGTAGCGCAGGACGATGCCGGGGCCCTTCGGGCCGGTGGCGACGGCGGCGTCACGGGCCGCGCCCCATCCGAACGCGCCGAAGGCCAGGTCCTGACCGGCCGGGAACACCGCACCCGTACGGGTCGGCCCGGCGGGCCCGCCGAGCACCAGGCCGCTGCGTGACCTGCCGCCGGAGGCGCGCACCACGAAGTCGTCGTAGCCGTCCCGGTTCACGTCGAGGGCGGGCCCGCGAAGGACCGTGCCCGGCGCCTTCAGGACCTTGCCGGAGCGCGGCGCCCCGGCCTTGCCGCGCTTGGACTTGCCGCTGCTGAACGGGCCGCGCAGGAAGCCGATCTGGGCGTTGCTGGCATGCACCACCAGGTCGTTCGCGCCGTCGCCGTCGAAGTCCCCGCACACCGGCTGGTCCGGCCACTCGTTGCCGTACCGGGCCGTGGCCGGGATGGCCAGCTTCACGGCCTTGCCGGTGAGGCCGCCGGGGGAGCCGAAGAGGAGCTGGACGGGGACGGGCGGCTGCCCGATCCCGTCGTACGGCGGGTCGGTGGCGACGACGAGGTCGGTGAAGCCGTCACCGTCGAGGTCGCAGCTCGCCGCCGCGTCGAACGCGGCGGGCCGCTCGCCCTTCGTGGGCGCGGCCCGCTCGGCCGGTACGAGCAGGTGGCGGGCGCCCGCGCCGATGCCGCGCCGGGTGCCGTACGCGATGCCGATGCCCGCGTCGTCGCCGTGCCCGTCGTGCACGAGGTCGTCGAGGACCAGGTCGCGCAGCCCGTCGCCGTTGAAGTCGTCGCCCCGCGCGGCGAGTTGGCTGCCGTCGCCGCGCGGTACGGGCAGCGCCGGCACCTGCTCGCCCGTCCTGTGTGCCGCGGTGGCCGGACGGTCCTCGCCCTCGCCCTCGCCGCTGCAGCCGGTCAGCAGCAGCGCGCAGCCGACCACCAGCACGCCCGTCGTACGGGCCCTACGTCTCGCTCCGCCCGCCCAGCCGTCTTGCACGTCCCGCCCCGCCCTCCGCCACCACCGGCAACAAGCTCCCTATGGTCCTCGCTGCCGCGCCCCACGTCACCAGGGGTGTCCGCATTGCCACCCGATGTCGAGAGTCGGTACACGCCTCAACGGCTTTACGTGCTCGCCGCCCAGCCTGAGCCCGGCCGTTACGTCCCCTACGGCTCACCCGGACATCGCCCTCCTACCTTCGAAAGGCACCCACACCCACGACGAGGGACACCGCATGCGCGCCACCCGACGCACCATCCGTACGGCCACCGTGGCGGCCGTGACCGGGGCCGTCGCTGCCCTCGCGCTGCCGACGGGCACGGCGCTCGCGGCCGCGCCCACGTCCGCCCCGGAGACCTCCGCGCAGACCTCCGCACAGACCTCCGCGGCCAAGGTCACGCTCCCCGAGGGGCGGATAGCCCGGCTCATGGACCGTGGCGGGGTACGCGCGGGTGCGGAGGACAGCGGCACGGAGCGGCGGATCGGCAGCGCGCCGCTGGTCGCGGCCGGTGGCGGCATGGCGGCGCTCGGCTCGGCCTCCCTCGCCTTCGCGGTGCTGCGCCGCCGCCCCTCAGCCTGAGCCGAACGGCCCGTACGGGAACGACTGAGGGGGCCACCCGCCGGGTGGCCCCCTCAGTCACTGCGTACGTACTGCCGTACCGGCTACTTCACCGGCTCGGGCTCCGGCGCGTCCTCGGACTCGGCCTCGCCCGCCGGCGGCTCCTCGGCCGGGGTCTTGACCGATTCGAGAAGCAGCTGCGATACGTCGACGACCTGGAGGGACTCCTTGGCCTTGCCGTCGTTCTTCTTGCCGTTCACCGAGTCGGTGAGCATGACGAGGCAGAACGGGCAGGCGGTGGAGACGATGTCCGGGTTGAGGGACAGGGCCTCGTCGACGCGCTCGTTGTTGATGCGCTTGCCGATCCGCTCCTCCATCCACATCCGGGCACCACCGGCGCCACAGCAGAAGCCGCGCTCCTTGTGGCGGTGCATCTCCTCGTTGCGCAGGCCCGGGACCTTGCCGATGATCTCGCGCGGCGGCGTGTAGATCTTGTTGTGGCGGCCCAGGTAGCAGGGGTCGTGGTACGTGATCAGACCCTCGACCGGGGTGACGGGGATGAGCTTGCCCTCGTCGATGAGGTGCTGCAGCAGCTGGGTGTGGTGGATGACCTCGTAGTCACCGCCGAGCTGCGGGTACTCGTTGCCGAGGGTGTTGAGGCAGTGCGGGCAGGTCGCGACGATCTTCTTCGCGGCCTTCGGCTTCTTGGTGCTCTCGTCCTCGTCATCCTCACCGAACGCGGCGTTCAGCGTGGCGACGTTCTCCATGCCGAGCTCCTGGAACAGGGGCTCGTTGCCGAGACGGCGGGCGGAGTCACCGGTGCACTTCTCGTCGCCGCCCATGATCGCGAACTTGACGCCCGCGATGTGCAGCAGCTCGGCGAAGGCCTTGGTGGTCTTCTTCGCCCGGTCCTCAAGGGCGCCGGCGCAGCCGACCCAGTACAGGTACTCGACCTCGGTGAGGTCGTCGATCGTCTTGCCGACGACCGGCACCTCGAAGTCGACCTCCTTGGTCCACTCGAGGCGCTGCTTCTTGGCGAGACCCCAGGGGTTGCCCTTCTTCTCCAGGTTCTTGAGCATCGTGCCCGCCTCGGACGGGAACGCGGACTCGATCATCACCTGGTAGCGGCGCATGTCGACGATGTGGTCGATGTGCTCGATGTCGACCGGGCACTGCTCGACACAGGCACCGCAGGAGGTGCAGGACCACAGCACGTCCGGGTCGATGACGCCGTTCTCCTCGGCGGTACCGATGAGCGGACGCTCGGCCTCGGCGAGAGCGGCGGCGGGAACGTCCTTGAGCTGCTCCTCGGAAGCCTTCTCGTTGCCCTCCATGTCCTTGCCGCCACCGGCGAGCAGGTACGGGGCCTTGGCGTGCGCGTGGTCGCGCAGCGACATGATCAGCAGCTTCGGGGAGAGCGGCTTGCCGGTGTTCCAGGCGGGGCACTGCGACTGGCAGCGACCGCACTCGGTGCAGGTGGAGAAGTCGAGCAGGCCCTTCCAGGAGAACTGCTCGACCTGCGAGACACCGAAGGTGTCGTCCTCGCCCGGGTCCTCGAAGTTGATCTCCTTGCCGCCCGAGGTCATCGGAAGCAGGGCGCCGAGCGAGGTCTCACCGGTCGCGTTCCGCTTGAACCAGATGTTCGGGAAGGCGAGGAACCGGTGCCAGGCGACGCCCATGTCGGTCTTCAGGGCGACCGTGATCATCCAGATGAAGGAGGTCGCGATCTTCAGACCGGCGAAGAAGTAGGTGAGGTTCTGCAGCGTGCCGAGGTCGATCCCCTCGAGCGCGTGGACGACCGGGTACGAGATGAAGAACGACGCCTCGTAGCTGTCCACGTGGTGCTGGGCGCCCTCAAGCGCGTGCAGCATGAAGATGCAGACGCCGACGATGAGGATGACGGCCTCGACGAAGTACGCCTGGCCGATGTTGGACCCGGCGAAGCGGGACTTGCGGCCCGCCTTGCCCGGACGGCTCAGCTGCCGGATCACGATCAGCGTCAGGATGCCGAGCACCGTCATCGTGCCGAGGAACTCGACGAAGACGTTGTACGGCGCCCACTCACCGATGATCGGCAGCAGCCAGTCGGCCTGGAACAGCTGGCCGATGGCGTTGACGATCGTCAGCAGCAGCGAGAAGAAGCCCACCGCCACGAACCAGTGCGCGACACCGACGATGCCCCAGCGGTTCATCCGGGTATGGCCGAGGAATTCCTTGGCCACGGTGACGGTGCGCTGTACGGGCTCGTCGGTGCGGGTGCCCGCGGGCACGTTCTGGCCGAGCCGCATGAAGGTGTAGATCTGCAGGAGGGCGCGGGCGAAAAGGGCCACGCCGACCACGATCAGAACCAGCGACACGATGATCGCGGCGAGTTGCATTTGGGGGCTCCTCGGGCCTGCGAGGGGAGATTACTAAGCGGTAACTTATGCAGTCCGTCTGAGACTACCCACTTCTTGAGCCGCACTGTAGCCAGGGGTGCGGTGATCTGTGTCGCTCAGGCAACCCTGAGTGGCGCCCCGGGTCCCGGCGGCATTGGGCCGCCCGGGGGTGGTCGGGGAACTGTCGGCTTTCCGTAGGCAGCAAATCGTGTTATTCGCGACAAATTTGGTTATAGCGAACTAGCTTGTTGCCCGCTCACCCTGCGGCGGACGGCACGGCGGGGTCCGACGAGAGGACGCCCATGCTCTACGGAATCGTGGCCAGCGTCGTGGCCCTGCTCCTGACCACCGCGCTCACCACCCTGGTACGCGCGCTCGGTCTGCGGGCCGGGCTTGTCGACCGCCCCGGCGGCCGCAAGACGCACGCCCGGCCGACCCCGCACACCGGAGGCATCGCCGTCGTCGCGGGCACCGTCACCGTGGTCTGCACCGGGTACGCGCCGCTCGGCCCCGGCATCGCCGTGCTGCTCGGCGCCGCCGGAGCGGTCGCACTGCTCGGCCTCGTCGACGACCTCCGCCCCCTCGGCGTCGGGCCCCGGCTGCTCGTGGAGACCGGCGCGGCCATCGCCGTGGTGCACGCCAGCGGCCTCACCCCGGCCGCCGGGATCCTCGCCGTCGGCTGGATCGTGCTGATCACCAACTCCTTCAACCTCATCGACAACGCGGACGGCGCGATGGGCCTCGTCGGCGTGATCACCGCGCTCGGGCTCGCGCTCTGCGCCGCCGCCGACGAGCTCACCGGTCTCGCCCTGCTGCTCTGCGTCCTGGCCGCCGCCCTGACCGGCTTCCTCACCCAGAACTGGCACCCCGCCCGGATCTTCCTCGGCGACTGCGGCTCCCTCTTCACCGGCTTCGTGCTCGCCTCCGCCGCCGTCCTGGTGCACACCGGCCACGACCCGCTGCCCGGCGCCTTCGGCCTGGTCGCGCTCACCGTGGTGGGCCTCGCCGACACCGTCCTGGTCGCCGTGGCCCGGCACCGCGCCGGGCGCCCGCTGCTGCTCGGCGGCACCGACCACATCGCCCACCGGCTGCGCCGCATCGGCTTCACGGTGCCCGGCGCGGCGGTGGTGCTCGGCGCGGTCGCCTTCGCGGGCACGGTCGTCGGGGTCCTCGTACACCGCGGCGCCCTGGGCCCGTTCGCCGCGACCCCGCTGCTCCTCGCGGTGGCCGCCGGGATCTGGGGCCTGCTGAAGGTACGGGTGTACGGCCAGGCCGCGACCGGCACGTCCCGGCGCGCCCCCCGCCTCGCCCGGCCGCGCGGCC
>NZ_JAAAHS010000360.1 GCF_009908195.1 Streptomyces boluensis
GTGGATCGGATCCACCGGGCCGCGCCCTTTGTACGTACTCCCTGAATCCGGGCCCGGACCTGCCCCTCTATACCGGCCCGCGCACCTCGGCCACTCGTGCCGTGCCGAGTGCCACGGCCGGCCGCGAACAGGAGGATTGCATTCCGGCGCCCCCGGGTAAGACCGGCTACGACCGATCGGGACGCAGCCGCACGGGAGGACACGTGATCTTGGAGACGCTCGGCTCCGCAGTGCTCGGCCTGGCTCTGGCCTGGGCAGCGGCGCACCGACTCGCGCACCGCCTGCCGACCCGCACCCTGGTGTTCGCCACCGGTGTCGCGGGCGCCCTGCTCGGCGCCTTCATCACGCACTCGGCACTCGGCCCCGGCCATGTCCTGGCGACGCTGCTCGGCTCCGTCGTCCTCGCCACGGCCCTGCTGTCGCTACTGCTTCGCCCGGAGGTCCGAGTCCGCAGGCCGGCCTCGGCGGCCTGAGGCGAAGCGCCGGGGCGCACCGCTCAGGCGGCGAGGCCCAGGGCGGCCATGCGCTTGGTGTGCGCCTCGGTGATCCGCGAGAACATCCGGCCGACCTCGGCCAGGTCGAACCCGTCGGCCACGCCGCCGACCAGCATCGTCGACAGCGCGTCCCGGTCCGCGACCACGCGCTGCGACTGCGACAGGGCCTCGCCCATCAGCCGCCGCGCCCACAGCGCGAGCCGTCCGCCGACGCGCGGGTCGGCCTCGATCGCGGCGCGCACCTTCTCCACCGCGAAGCTCGCGTGCCCGGTGTCGTCGAGGACGGCGAGCACCAGTTCGCGGGTGTCGGAGTCCAGGCGGGCCGCCACCTCGCGGTAGAAGTCGCTGGCGATGGAGTCACCCACGTACGCCTTGACCAGGCCCTCCAGCCAGTCCGACGGCGCAGTCTGGCGGTGGAAGCCGTCGAGCGCGGCGACGAACGGCTCCATCGC
This sequence comes from Streptomyces boluensis, assembly GCF_009908195.1. Classification (GTDB taxonomy): domain Bacteria; phylum Actinomycetota; class Actinomycetes; order Streptomycetales; family Streptomycetaceae; genus Streptomyces; species Streptomyces boluensis. The sequence continues at coordinate 947 of NZ_JAAAHS010000360.1, forward strand.
CTCGGTCGGCTCGGCGCCGATCTCCGCGAGCCGCCCGGTGAGCTGCTCGAAGTGGTGGAACTCGGCCGACGCCATCTTCGCCAGCTCGGCCTTGTCGGCCAGCGTCGGCGCGAGCTTCGCGTCCTCGGCGAGCCGCTCGAAGGCCGCGAGCTCGCCGTACGCGAGGGCGCCGAGCAGGTCGACGACCGCTGCGCGGTAGGTCGGCTCGGCGGCGGCGGTGGCCCAGTCCTGGGCGGCGATCCCGGTGGGCGCTTCGGTGGCGGAGTCCGCTGCGGCGGCAGCGTCCGTGGCGTTGTCAGGCGTCTCCATGCAGCGCACAATAGCTCGCCGACCGGCGCGCGGAAGTCCCTGGTCAGTCTGTGTGACAACAGCTACGAAAATATTTCTCGGACCCGCGGAGCCCCCCGTTGAGCTGCCCGGACGCGTGCCGGAGGACGAATTCGGCCGACACGCCTGCGAGTATCCGGGGTACAGTGGTAATGCGCCTGCCGAGTATTCGGCGGGCCATCCGAATGAGGATGCCCGGTCGGTGGCCCGATCGGCTCCGACCCGACAGCCCTCCGGGCCGTATGCATGCAGTGCGTACGCAGGAGGGGCCCTCAGCGGCGTGACGCTCGAGTGATGGCAGTGGTCCCGTGCCACCCGGCCTCGCGATACAGCGGCCGGATGCACCCCCTGGCTCGGTCACGACCCCCAGCGTTCGCCTCGCGCCGCGTCTCACAGAAGAGGCAGCACCCTGACTACGTTCCGAGAGCTCGGGATTCTTCCCGAGACCGCCGAAGCCCTTGAGGCCGTCGGCATCACGTCCCCCTTCCCCATCCAGGAGATGACGCTCCCCGTCGCGCTCTCCGGCACCGACGTCATCGGCCAGGCCAAGACCGGCACCGGCAAGACGCTCGGCTTCGGTCTGCCGCTCCTGGAGCGCGTCACCGTTCCCGCCGACGTCGAGTCCGGGCGCGCCAAGCCCGAGGAGCTCACCGACGCTCCGCAGGCGCTCGTCGTCGTCCCCACCCGCGAGCTGTGCCAGCAGGTCACCAATGACCTGCAGACCGCCGGCAAGGTGCGCAATGTGCGCGTCCTCGCCATATATGGCGGTCGCGCCTACGAGCCGCAGGTCGAGGCCCTCACGAAGGGCGTCGACATCGTCGTCGGCACCCCCGGCCGGCTGCTCGACCTCGCGGGCAAGAAGCTGCTGAACCTCAAGCACGTGCGCGCCCTCGTCCTCGACGAGGCCGACGAGATGCTCGACCTGGGCTTCCTGCCCGACGTCGAGAAGATCATGAACATGCTTCCGGTGAAGCGGCAGACCATGCTGTTCTCGGCCACCATGCCGGGCGCGGTCATCGGTCTCGCGCGTCGCTACATGTCGCAGCCCACGCACATCCGCGCCACCTCGCCCGACGGCGAGGGCGTGACCGTCGCGAACATCAAGCAGCACGTGTACCGCGCGCACAACATGGACAAGCCGGAGATGGTCTCCCGCATCCTGCAGGCCGACGGCCGCGGGCTCGCGATGATCTTCTGCCGTACGAAGCGCACGGCGGCCGACATCGCCGAGCAGCTGGAGCGCCGCGGCTTCGCGTCCGGCGCGGTCCACGGTGACCTCGGCCAGGGCGCGCGCGAGCAGGCGCTGCGCGCGTTCCGCAACGGCAAGGTCGATGTGCTCGTGTGCACCGACGTCGCCGCGCGCGGCATCGATGTCGAGGGCGTCACGCACGTCATCAACTACCAGTCGCCGGAGGACGAGAAGACGTTCCTCCACCGCGTCGGCCGCACCGGCCGCGCGGGTGCCAAGGGCATCGCGATCACGCTGGTCGACTGGGACGACATCCCGCGCTGGCAGCTGATCAACAAGGCGCTCGAGCTGGACTTCAACGACCCGGTCGAGACGTACTCCAGCTCCCCGCACCTGTACGAGGAGCTGAACATCCCGCAGGGCACCAAGGGTGTGCTGCCGCGTACCGAGCGCACCCGCGAGGGTCTCGGTGCCGAGGAGATCGAGGACCTCGGCGAGACCGGTGGCCGTGGCGCCCGCGGTGGCCGTGGCGGTCGCCGTGAGGTCGAGGAGGAGCGCCCCCAGCGCACCCGTACGCCGCGTCAGCGTCGTCGCACCCGCAGCGGTACGCCGACGGACGGTGCCGCCGAGGCGCCGGAGGCGACCGCCAAGGACAGCACCGACGAGGCCGACAAGCCGCGCACCCCGCGCCGCCGTCGTCGTACCCGCGTCGGCGCCGAGACCGTGGCCGCTCCGGCCGAGCAGGCCGAGGCAGCCGTCGCGACCGCTGAGGGCACGGAGACCGCTGAGGCCGACGCCAAGCCGCGTCGCCGCCGCACCCGCAAGGCCGTCGAGGCGGAGCCTGTCGAGGCTGCCGTCGCGACCGTGGCTGTGACCGAGCAGGCCGAGCCCGAGGCCAAGCCCCGTCGCCGTACCCGCAAGGCCGCCGTGGCCGCTCCGGCCGAGCAGGCCGAGGCAGCTGTGGCGACCGCCGAGGGCACGGAGGCCGCTGAGGCCGAGGCCAAGCCGCGTCGCCGCCGCACCCGCAAGGCCGTTGAGGCGGAGCCTGTCGAGGCCACTGCGGTCGTCGTCGAGCAGGCCGAGCCGGAGGCCAAGCCGCGTCGTCGTACGCGCAAGGCCGCCGAGGCGCCGGTCGTGGCCGAGGCCGCTGAGGCTGTCGAGGCCGAGGCCAAGCCGCGTCGCCGTCGCGCCCGCAAGACGGTCGAGGTGGAGACCACCGAGGCCTGATCGCCCGCACGGCATCGCCTTTCACGGCCGGCCCGGTTCCCTTCGGGGAGCCGGGCCGCCGTGCTGTGCGGGTACGGCCCGTTCATCGCGCGAAGCGTGCCGCTAGATTCGACCTCATGAGCAGGCCCCCCACCTTCACGCCCCCGCCCGGCACCAGGGCGTACCAGCTGGCCACCGGGCGCGGCACGTTCGCCGTGCACGACCTCGCGCCGAACGGCATCGAGCCGAAGGGCACCGCGCTGTTGCTGCCGGGGTTCACGGGCAGCAAGGAGGACTTCATCGCGCTGCTCGCGCCGATCGCGGAGGCCGGGTTCCGCGCGGTCGCCGTGGACGGACGCGGACAGTACGAGTCGGCCGGTCCGGTCGACGACCAATTCCCTTACGCACAGGGCGAGTTGGCGCGGGACGTACTGGCGCAGGCCGAGGCGCTCGGCGGGGACGTGCATCTGCTCGGGCACTCGCTCGGCGGCCAGATCGCCCGTGCCGCCGCGCTCCTGGACGCCGCGCCGTTCCGCTCCCTGACCCTGATGTCCTCGGGCCCCGCCGCCGTCACCGCGTCCCAGCAGGAGCGGGTGAAGCTGCTGCAGGACGGGCTCGCCGCCCTGGACATGGCGCAGGTGTGGGAGGCGATGCGGGCGCTCGACCCGCCCGAGGAGGCCGACACCGGCGACGGCAACGGTCCGCTGCGGGAGCGCTGGCTGCGCCACAGCCCGGCCCAACTCACCGCTACCGGCGAGCAGTTGAGGACCGAGCCGGACCGGGTGGACGAGCTGGCGGCACGCTCGCTGCCGGTGCACGTGCTCTCCGGCGAACGGGACGACACCTGGCCGGTGCCGCTGCTCGACACCATGGCGGGTCGCCTCGGCGCGCGCCGCACGGTGATCGCGGGCGCCGAGCACTCCCCCAACACCGACCGACCCGCCGGGACGGCCGCCGCGCTGATCGCGTTCTGGGAGAGCGTCGAGAGCACGCAGGAACCGCGTTCCCGCTAGACCCGCCAGACCCGTACGCGCGCTAGACCCGTACGCGCGCTGGGCCCGTCCCGCCAGACGCATACGCGCGCGCTAGAACTGCGCGCGCAGATGGTTCCAGAAGCCGTCACGCAGGGCCCGGCGCAGGTCGGCCTGGCCTCGCAGCGAGTACTGCAGCAGCCGTTCCGCCTCGACCAGCAGGTCCTGGTCGACCGACCCCGGCAGGTAGGGGTGGCCGGGCAGCAGCTCGCCGAGGGTGTCGCGGCCCCGGGTGGCGAGCCAGCCCGCGGCGACCTGGGCCCCGACGAACCGCACCTGCTCGCGCGTGGGGCGGGGCGTCGCCGGGTCGTACGCGGTGCCGGTGCGGCGGGCGACGTACGGCTTGAAGAAGTCGAGTTCGAGGGTGCGCTGGCTGTCGACCTCCCACAGCAGCGGCTCGGCCTGGTTGCGCCCCTCGGACGCCTCGATGCCCCAGAGGTGCACTCGCGCCCCGTACCCCTGCGCCGCCTCGACCGCGGAGACCAGGTCCTCGTCGCCGCCGATCAGGGCGGCGTCGCTGATGGCACGGTGCCGGGCGAGTGACTCCAGGTCGGAGCGGATCAGCGAGTCGACGCCCTTCTGCTGGTTGCTGGCGTTGAGGTTGCCGAGGCGGACCTTGACGTCCGGGAGCTCGGCGATGGACTGCTGCTCGGCGGTGTGGATACGGCGCCGGGCACCGTCGTACCAGTACACGCGGAGCAGTCGGCTGTCCGCGAAGACCGTGCGGGCCTTGTCGATCAGGGCGTCGATGAGACCCTCGGCGTCCAGGTCGAAGGCGCGACGGTCCTCGGTCCCGGCGACCAGGCAGCCGGCGGCCGCGTACAGGTAGCCGGCGTCCACGAAGATCGCGTGCGTGGAAGGGGTCTTCGCCACCTCGGCGAGCATGCGGTGCAGCAGCTCGTTGGTGCGGTCGATACGGGCGCCAAGATCCAGGTCCTCGTTCATATGCAACCCATTGTCCGACCCGTCACGCAGCGAGTACAAGCGGCTGCGCTACCCATGGGTAGTTAGGTCGTCGAAAAATTTCTTTAGCGTAGGGAATGTTTGCAGGGGGCAAGCCGTTGGACCATAAGGAGCGCGCGGCAGCGAAGCCGCGCAATCCACACGTAACGGCCAGGCAATCGCCTGGCCGCAAAGCGGGGCAAGACTGACATCAGCCTCACCTCGCACCAGTAGTTCTCCTTCAGGAGGATGACCAGACGAAGGGAGAAGCCTTATGCGCTTCGAAATCATGCGCCTGGACGACGTCGACGGCACCGCCGTGGACAGCACCGTCGTGGACGCCGCCTCCGTCAACCGGATCGTGCAGCAGGCCGCCCAGATCGGCCAGCGCATCTACATCCGCCCGACCGACAGCGCGGCTTCATAGCGGCGTAGCGGCAACTGCGGCCCCGTAGCGCCGCAACAGCTTCGAAGGCCCCCGTGCGACATCGCACGGGGGCCTTCGCGTGTCCTGCTCGTATTGCTTGCTGCTTGTACGAGAGGGCTCAGCTGGCCTGGATCACCTGGGTGACGCCGTTGATGATCTGCTGCACGGCGATCGCGGAGAGCATCATGCCCGCGAGCCGGGTCACCAGGACGACGCCGCCGTCCTTGATCACGCGGATGATCACCAGCGAGTACCGCATGACCAGCCAGAGCACCACGTGCATGGCGACGATCGCGCTCCACACCGACAACTGCCCGCCGAGGCCGTCCGCGTTCTGCACCGCGAGGATCACGGCGACGATCGCACCGGGCCCGGCGAGCAGCGGCATGCCGAGGGGTACGAGGGCGACGTTGACGTCCTTGGTCTGCTTCGGCTCGTCGGTCTTGCCGGTGAGCAGGTCGAGCGCGACGAGGAGCAGCAGCAGTCCGCCCGCGATCATCAGGGCGGGCACGGACACGTGCAGGTAGTCGAGGATCTGGTGGCCGACCACGCCGAACAGCGCGATCACGCCGAAGGCGACACACACGGCCTGGAAGGCCATCCGCCGCTGCATTTTGGCAGGGCGGCCCGCGGTGAGCCCGAGGAAGATCGGGGTGATCCCGGGCGGGTCCATGATCACAAAAAGGGTGAGAAAGAGGGATCCAAAAATGGCAACGTCGAACACGGTGAGGCCTTGCGGAGAAAGTGAACAGGTGAAGTGGGCGTGCCCGGAAGGGGCTAGACGCCCGCTCCCCCGGCGCCCGGCACGGGGAACGCGCCCGTCGCGCGGCGGGTGATCTCGCCGTAGATCTCGGGGTCGGTGGTGAACTCTCCGAGTACGCAGGTCTTGCGGCTGCCGTGGTAGTCGCTGGAGCCGGTGGCGAGGAGGCCGAGGTCGGCGGCGAGGCCGCGCACCCGGTCGCGGGTCGCCGGGGCGTGGTCCATGTGGTCGGCCTCGATGCCGTCGAGCCCGGCGGCGGCGAGCGCGGCGATGGCGGACTCGGGCACGCACTGGCCGCGCTTGACCGCCAGCGGATGCGCGAAGACGGTGACCCCGCCCGCGGCCTTGACCAGGCGGATCGCGTCGAAGGGGTCGAGCTCGTGCTTCTCCACGTACGCCCGGCCGTCGTTGGCCAGCCACTCGGGCGTGAAGGCGTCGGAGACGGTGCGTACGACATCGAGTTCGACGAGCGCCTCGGCGATGTGCGGGCGGCCCACCGAACCGTCGCCGGCGATCCGCGCGACCTGCTCCCAGGTGATCGGTACGCCGAGTTCACGGAGCTTGCCGACCATGCCGCGGGCGCGCGGCACCCGGTCGTCGCGGACCAGCTCCCGCTCGCTCAGCAGCTCCGGCTCCTCGGGGTCGAAGAGGTACGCGAGCAGGTGCAGCGGGGTGCCGTCGAGGCGGCAGGAGAGTTCGGCGCCGGTGACCAGCGTGAGGTCCGCGGGCAGCGCGGCGACGGCTTCGGCGTGGCCGCGGGTGGTGTCGTGGTCGGTCAGCGCCACCACGTCGAGCCCAGCAGCGGCCGCGTTACGGACCAGCTCGGCCGGGGTGTCCGTGCCGTCGGATGCGGTGGAGTGGGTGTGCAGGTCGATGCGCACGACGCGTACTCCAGGCTCTGACGGGACGAAAGGGGAACGCTCAAGGATAACGGGGCGCGCCGACCACCCCGGACCGTCGCCTTCCACCCCGGCCCCGACCCCGGACGCTCACCCCTGAGACCGGACCTCAG
>NZ_JAAAHS010000361.1 GCF_009908195.1 Streptomyces boluensis
CACTGTTGAGTTCTCAAGGAACGGACGCTTCCTTTGTACTCACCCTCTCGGGCTTTCCTCCGGGCGCTTCCCTTCGGTCTTGCGTTTCCGACTCTATCAGACTCTTTCGTGTCCGATTCCCTGTCGGCGGGATTCGCTTTCCGGCCCTTTCGGCCCTTCCGGCGGTGTTGACTCTATCAGATCCTTTCGGGCCTGATTCCCAGTCAAGTGGGTTTGTCTTCCGGGCTGTTGGGCCCTTCCGACGAGTGAGACTTTAGCGGAATCTCGGCTCCGAACCTAATCGGCTGCGTCCTTTCGAACGCGGATTCCACATTCCGCAATAACGCACGAAAAGAAGCCGCGCCGAAGCACGGGTTCGATCGTTGGTTTCTTGCTGAATGGCTGTCCGGGGACCAACCGGAGTCGGCGCTCACGCTGGACAACTCGCAGGACTCTACGTAGGCCGGATGGCCCTGTCAACCTGCGGGTCGGCGGCGTACTCTCGGCCCATGACTACGCATGCGCGCACCCAACAGTGGTGGGCCGCCTGATGGCGGCCGTACCGACGCATGCATCAACGGCCGCCGCTTCGGCGGCCGTTTGCGTATCCCCTTCCTGAGGACCGCGGCTCGGCCGGCGGACGGCGGTGGCCATGACTCAGGAGGACGAGCAGTGACGCGGATCTTCAGCGGCATCAAGCCGACCGGACACCTGACCTTGGGCAACTACCTGGGCGCCCTGCGCCAGTGGGTGGAGGTGGACCAGCACCGGGCGGACTCGGTGTTCTGTGTGGTCGACCTGCACGCGCTGACCGTCGAGCACGATCCGGCGCGGGTGCGCAGGCTCAGTCGGCAGGCGGCGACCCTGATGCTCGCCGCCGGGCTCGATCCCGCGCGGTGCACCTTGTTCGTGCAGAGCCATGTCGACGAGCACGCGCGGCTCTCGTATCTCCTGGAGTGCATCGCCAGTGACGGGGAGATGCGGCGGATGATCCAGTACAAGGAGAAGTCCGTGCGGGAGCGGGAGCGCGGGGGGAGTGTGCGGCTGTCCCTGCTCACCTATCCCGTACTGATGGCGGCCGACATCCTGGCCTACGGGGCGGACGAAGTGCCGGTGGGTGAGGACCAGACGCAGCATGTCGAGCTCACCCGGGATCTGGCGGTGCGGTTCAACCAGCGGTACGGGCACACGTTCGTGGTGCCGCGGGCGACGCCGCCGAAGGTGGCCGCGCGGGTGATGGATCTGCAGGACCCGACGTCGAAGATGGGGAAGTCCCATGAGTCGGGTGCCGGGATCGTGTATCTGCTCGACGAGCCCGAGGTCGTACGGAAGAAGATCCTGCGGGCTGTGACGGACAGCGGGCGGGAGGTCGGGTACGACCGGGAGGCCAAGCCCGGGGTGTCGAATCTGCTGGAGATCCTGGCGGCCTGTGAGGGGACGGGGCCGGAGGCGTTGAGCGGGGCGTTCAGCTCGTACGGGGAGCTGAAGAAGGCCACCGCCGAGGCGGTCGTCGCGTTGCTGCGGCCGGTGCGGGAGCGGCACATGGAGCTGTGTGCGGATCCGGGGCGGGTCGACGCGGTGCTGCGGGAGGGGGCCGAGAAGGCGCGGGCCGTGGCCAGGCCGACGGTGGATGCCGCGTACCGGGCGATCGGGCTGCTGCCCGCGGGTGGCGAGGGGTGAAGAGGGTGCGGCGCCGTTCGTGGGAACGGCGCCGCACCTCTGTCAGCCGTTGCCGGAGGCGAGTTGGCGGCTGCGGTCGCGGGCGGCTTCGAGGGCGGCGATGAGGGCCGCGCGTACGCCGTGGTTCTCCAGCTCACGGATGGCGTTGATGGTGGTGCCCGCGGGGGACGTGACGTTCTCGCGGAGCTTGACCGGGTGTTCGCCGCTGTCGCGGAGCATCACGGCGGCGCCGATGGCGGCCTGGACGATCAGGTCGTGGGCCTTGTCGCGGGGCAGGCCGAGCAGGATGCCGGCGTCGGTCATGGCCTCGACGAGGTAGTAGAAATACGCCGGGCCCGAGCCGGAGAGCGCGGTGCAGGCGTCCTGCTGGGTCTCGGGGACGCGGAGGGTCTTGCCGACGGCGCCGAAGATGTCCTCGGCGTGGGTGAGGTGCTCGCGGGAGGCGTGGGTGCCGGCCGAGATGACCGACATGCCCTCGTCGACGAGTACCGGGGTGTTCGGCATGACGCGGATGACCGGGGTGTTCTCGGCGAGGCGCTCCTCGATGAACGCGGTGGTGATGCCCGCCGCCGCGCTGATGACCAGGCGGTCGGGGGCGACGTGCGGGGCCAGCTCGTCGAGGAGGGCGCCCATGTCCTGCGGCTTGCAGGCGAGGATCAGGGTGTCGGCCTGCTTGGCGGCCTCGGCGTTGCCGACCGGGTCGACGCCGTAGCGGGTGCGGAGTTCCTCGGCGCGTTCCGCGCGGCGGGTGGTGACCAGGAGGTCGGCGGGGGCCCAGCCGGCCCGGATCATTCCGCTGAGCAGGGCCTCGCCGATCTTGCCGGTGCCGAGGACTGCGACTTTCTGGGTCATGAGCGGGTGCCTTCCGGTGAGTCGTCCACCGTCATCCTCGCATCGGCCGCCGGTGGCGCGGCCGGGTGTCCGATGGGCGGTACGGCTCCCTCGTACGGCTCCCTCGTGCGGCTCCCTCGTACGGCAGGCGCGTTCAGGGTGTGCGGCGGCGGAGGGTGGCGGCGCCGAGGGCCAGGACCAGGACGGCGCAGGCGGCGACGACCAGGATGTCGCGGAGGAAGTCGGCGGTGACGTCGGTGTGCCGGAGCACTTCGTTCATGCCGTCGACCGCGTACGACATGGGCAGGATGTTCGAGATCGTCTCCAGGACCGGGTGCATGGTGTCGCGCGGGGCGAAGAGGCCGCAGAGGAGCAGCTGCGGGAAGATCACGGCCGGCATGAACTGGACCGCCTGGAACTCGGAGGCCGCGAAAGCGGAGACGAAGAGTCCGAGTGCGGTGCCGAGCAGTGCGTCCAGGAGTGCCACAAGGAGGAGCAGCCAGGGCGAGCCGATCACGTCGAGGCCGAGGGCCCACAGGGCGAGGCCGGTGGCGAGGGCCGACTGGATCACGGCGAGCAGGCCGAAGGCGAGGGCGTACCCGAGGATCAGGTCGGCTCTGCCGAGGGGCAGGGCGAGGAGGCGTTCCAGGGTGCCCGAGGTGCGTTCGCGGAGGGTGGCGATGGAGGTCACCAGGAACATCGTGATCAGCGGGAAGATGCCGAGCAGTGAGGCGCCGATGGTGTCGAACGTGCCGGGGCTGCCGTCGAAGACGTAGCGGAGCAGGAGCAGCATCACGCACGGGACGAGCAGCATCAGGGCGATCGAGCGCGGGTCGTGGCGGAGTTGGCGCAGTACGCGGGCCGTGGTGGCGAGGGTGCGGGACGGGGAGAAGGAGGCGGCGCGCGGCGGCACGGCTTCCGTCGAAGCGGTGCTGGTCATCGCGCCTCCTGTCGGTCGGTGGCCGCGCGGGCGTTGGCCTCGTCGACCAGGTGGAGGAAGGCGGACTCGACGGTTCCGGAGGTGCCGCGGAGGGCGTCCGGGGTGTCGTCGGCGAGGATCGCGCCCTCGCGCATGAGCAGGAGGCGGTGGCAGCGCTCGGCCTCGTCCATGACGTGCGAGGAGATGAGCAGGGTGGTGCCGCGGTCGGCGATGGTGTGGAAGAGGTTCCACAGGTCGCGGCGGAGCACCGGGTCGAGGCCGACGGTGGGTTCGTCGAGGACGAGGAGTTCGGGGTCGCCGAGGAGCGCGACCCCGAGCGAGACCCGGCTGCGCTGGCCGCCGGAGAGGGTGCGGGCGAGGGCGTCGGTGTGCGAGGCGAGGTCCACGTCGTCGATCACCCGGGCGACGTCGGCGCGGCGGCGGGCGGCGGCCGCGCGGCCCGGGTCGAGGATCGCGGCGAAGTAGTCGAGGTTCTGGCGGACCGTCAGGTCGTCGTAGACGGACGGGTCCTGGGTGACGTACCCGATGCGGGAGCGGAGTTCGGCGGCGCCGGCCGGGCGGTCCAGGACCTGGAGCGTGCCGGTGACCTTGGCCTGGGTGCCGACGACGGCACGCATCAGGGTGGTCTTGCCGCAGCCGGAGGGGCCGAGGAGGCCGGTGATCTGGCCGCGGGGCACGTCGAAGGCGAGGTCGCGCAGGACGGTGCGGCCGCCGCGTACGACGGTGAGGGCGGTGGCATGGATGGCGGCGGGGGTGGCGGGGTCGCCTCCGGACGCGTAATTCATCACGTGATGAATAGTCCTCCCGGGTGCGCCCGGCCGTCAAGACGCGGGCGGCGCCGGTCCGCTACGCGCGCTTCTTCCCGCGGTGCGCCGGGTTGCCAGCCCTGCGGGACGCGCGCCGTTCGTACTGCTCGCGGGCGGTCTCGTACTCCGCGCGGCGGAGCTTCTCGCCGGGGGCCTCGGTCAGGGAGCGGAGGAAGTACGCGAGCAGCACGCCGATGAAGCCGATCGCCATGGTGGAGCGCAGCGCCTGGTGGGTGCGCGGGTCGGGGCGGCTGCTGTACGCGTCCCAGGCGCGGCGGAACGCGAGCGCGCTGCAGACGCCGAAGACGGCCACCACGAGGACATCGACGAACGAGCCGACCTTCGCGATCTGCAGCCCCTGGTACGCGAAGCGCAGCGCCAGGCAGCCCACGAACGCGGCGGCGAGCGAGCCGACGGCGACGCCCGCGCGGCGCGGCCCGTACCCGCCGGAGTGGTCGAGCCAGGTCGTACCGAAGAAGCGGAGCGGCTCGGGCTCGGGGCCGCCGGACAGAGCCGGTTGGCCGTGCTCGGACTTCGCGGACTTCGGGGGCTCTGCGGCCCGCGCGGACTTCGAGGCCTTGGGTGCGTCGGTCACGTCGTCGATTATCCCGTTCGTCCGTTGTCCCGCCCGTCCCGTGCTGAACGCGCGCCCCACATGTCTCGACCAGGGCGTACGGAGCGCGGGCATACGGAGTGTGGGATACCGCCCCCGCACCGCACTCCCCGCCCACGCGGCGCGCTAGTTTGGTGCGACGGCCGTGGTCCGGCGCCCGGGGCGGTGGCGTGGCGGAGCGGCCGGGGAGACAGGGGGAGGTCGGCGGCAGTGCGACTGCGGTCAGGGGATCCCGAGGCGATCGGCGGCTACCCGCTGGAGCGGCGCCTCGGTGCGGGCGGCATGGGCACCGTCTATCTGGCGCGTACGGCGTCGGGGCGGCGCATCGCGATCAAGCTGATCCATCAACAGTTCGCGGACGACGAGGAGTTCAGGTCCCGGTTCCGCCAGGAGGTCGTGGCGGCCCGGCGGGTGAGCGGGGCGTTCACGGCCGCCGTGGTCGACGCCGACCCCGAGGGCGCGCACCCGTGGATGGCGACGACGTACATCGAGGGGCCGACCCTCTCCGAGCGGATCTCGGCGGGCGGGCCGCTGAGCGGTGCCGGGCTTCGCACCCTCGCCGTGGGTCTCGCCGAGGCGCTGCGCGACATCCACCGCGCGGGCGTGGTGCACCGTGACCTCAAGCCGTCCAACGTCGTGCTCTCCGCCGAGGGCCCCCGGGTGATCGACTTCGGCATCTCGCGGGCCACCGGGCAGCAGACGCTCACCATGACGGGGCGGGTCATCGGTACGCCGCCGTTCATGTCGCCCGAGCAGTTGCAGGCGCCGCGCGAGGTGGGGCCCGAGTCGGATGTGTTCTCGCTCGCCACGCTGCTTGTGTACGCGGCGACCGGGCAGGGGCCGTTCGATGCCGACTCCCCGTACCTGACGGCGTATCAAGTGGTCCATGAGGCACCGAAGTTGAGTGCCGTGCCGCAGGCGCTGCGCGCGCTGGTCGAGCCGTGCCTCGACAAGGACCCGGAGCACCGCCCCTCCGTGGCCGAGCTGCTCGTCCAGCTCATGGACCTGCCGGACGACTTCGACCCGGCGCCCGCGCGGCCGGACGCGGACGGGATCGACTCCGCGACACGGGTGCTGGGAGGGACGAACGGCACGGGGACCGCCGGTGCCGGTGCCACGAGCGGTGCACCCGTCGTGGCCGGACACCGCACCCTCCCCCGTATCGGCACAGGCCTGCGCAGGCGTTGGCGGTCCGTGGTGGCCGCGGCCGTCGCGGTGGCCGCCGTCGGGGGCGGCGTCGCGCTGCTCGGGCCCGACTTCGGCCCTGACACGCAGAACACGGCGCGTACCGAGGACGAAGGGGGCGCGCCCGAGCCCGCCGCGAAGGCGCTGCCCGAGGGGTTCGCGCCCTGGCAGGCCTCCGTACGCGGTGGCAAGGACATCCCCGACGAGCTGCGCTGTGTGACGCGCGGCGCGGACGCGTACTGCGGGGGCGGCGGGGTCGTCGCCACCCGGTTGCGGGCCGCCGACGGCAAGCCGCTGTGGACGGTGCGCAGTCCGGGGGTGCCGGCCTCCGGGGTGCACTTCGGCGGCGTGACGGGGAAGGCCCCCGACGGCACGGGTACGGGCGCGGTCACCGTGGTCGGGTACCGCATCTCCGACGACGGGACGCCGACCCGCGCCGTCGCGCTGACCGAGCACGGCGAGGAGCGCTGGTCCGCGCCGGTCGGCGGGAGTTCGACGCTGCTCACCGGGCGCACCCGGAACACGGCGCTGTACCGCGGGGACGTGCTCTCCGTGGACCCCGGCGACAGCCGGATCGAGGCGCGGCGGGCGGACGGCGACGGCTCCGTGCGCTGGTCCACACCCTTCCCGCCGGGCACCCGGTGCGCGCCGTACACACCGGGTCCGCGCGCCGCCCGGCTGTACGCGTTCTGCGCTTCGGACGCGCAGCTGCGGTCCTTGAAGCCCGACCGGCCCACGCTCCGGCCGCTCGACCCCGCCGACGGCCGGCTCGGCGAGCCCGTACCGCTCGACGGCCAGTGGCGGCCCGTCGGTGAGCTGGGCGGCAAGCTGGTGCTCGCCAAGGAGCGGGAGGAGAACCTGGACTTCGCCGGGTACACCGCGGTGGCGCTGTTCGACCCGCGGACCGGGAAGGTGAGCCGCGATCCGCTGCGCGGGGCGTCCGGGGACACCGTGTCGGTGACCGAGGGCGCGGACCCGGTGGTGGCCGGGGGCGCGCTGTACTTCGTCGAGCGGAACGGCCAGGCGTACTCCGTCGACCCGGCGACCGGGCGGGTGCGGTGGTCCCGGCAGTCCGGCGTCGAGTGGGTCTCGGCCCCGGCGGTGGCCGACGGCCGCCTCTACCTCGCCTCGTCCAGCGGCCGGGTCACGGCCCTCGACGCGCGGGACGGCGACCCGGTGTGGTCGACGTCGCCGCGGGTCGAGAGCCTCGGCAACGAGGCGGGCGCCACGGCTCGAGTGGCGGTGGCCGGCCGCGCGGTGATCGTGAGCGCGGCCGGCAACACCGTGTTCGCCTTCGACACGGAACGGCCACCGGACGACGAGTGAGCGGCTCCCCCTAGCGGAGCGGAACGGCTCAACAGCGCGGCGCCACGTACCCGTTGCTGCCCGTGCGCAGGTACGTGTCCGAGATGTAGCGCCCGGTGCCGATCCGGTCCCAGATGCGCGAGGTGCCGGACGGGCCGGTGACGGTCTCGCCGGGGCGCTGGCAGTGCAGGGTGACACGGGTGCCGGCGAGGACACGGCCGACCATGGCGTACGAAGTGCCGGGCCCGGAACGGACGTTGACGTCGGCGACGACGGTGTACGTCCGGCTGGTCGCCGCGGTGACGGCGACGCCTTCGTCCGTCGAGGGGCCCGAGCTCGTGGTCGTACCCGCGTCCGTACCTCTGATGGTGACGTGCTCGCTCATACCGCTCTCCCCCGTGTCCACGAGCCCGCCACCGCGGCGGGCCGTCGCAGGGAGGACGGACGGCGGGCCCCCGCCGGTTCCTGACGGTTCCGGGCGGGGGCGGGTCCCCTCGGGGG
>NZ_JAAAHS010000362.1 GCF_009908195.1 Streptomyces boluensis
TCCCGGCACGGGTGCGCAGCGCGGCGGGAATACGGAAGGTGTCGTAGCCGTCTGTACCCGCCCGGTAGGGGACGGACCCGTCGCACCCATGGGAGGGGACGGCGGCCGCGGGGGCCCCGGAGACGGCCGAGGCGGCGAGGGCCACGACGAGGACTAGCAGTCGACTGGTACGCATTCCGGCCATGAGCACTCCCTGAGCGCGTAACGGACATGGGACGTAGGACGTCGAATGCCCGGTGAAGCTACCGGGCGGCGGGGACCGGAGCAATACCCTTGCGGCTAGCGGGAGTTCGCGGCCTCGTCCCGGGTGGCGAGCAGGTCGTAGAGGCGAGTGATGCCGTCGGCGGTGACGGCGAGTCTGCGGCCGTCCTCGTCGAGGGCGACGCTGTCGACGGCCAAGGGCACGGTGACCTGCTCGTCGGTCGCCCGGCAGTGCGCGTCCCGGATCCTGACCCTGCCGCCCGTGGCGGTGGCGAGCCGGGTGCCGTCGGCATTCATGGCCCAGGACGTCACGCTCTCCGTCGTGCACACCGACCGCTTCTTCTGCATGTCGCGCACCTGCAGCTCGCCCTCGCTGTCGAACTGGACGAGCCGGGTGCCGTCGTCGCTCAGGCCCGACCACGGCCCGTAGGCGCTCAACCAGTCTTCGGGGATCCTCCTCCTGTCCCCGGTGCGCCCGTCCACCACGACCGTGCCGGCGAGCATGTACTTGCCGCCGGCGCTCAGGACCACTTCCGCAGGAGCGAACCGGGTGCCCCTCTTCACCTTCCGGGCCGGCTCCAGGAAGGAGGAGTCGGGGCGCGGCTTCCCCTTCCAGGGCACCACGAACGACTCGCCGCCCGTTTGGCGTGCCGAGCGCACGATGAGCAGGGCGGCATCCCGCCGCGCCACCAGCCGGGGCTCCACGGACATCGCGTCCACAACTGGGAGGCGCGCGCTCCCGGTCTCCACCCCCGTACGGGTGTCCCAGCGCCGCAGCGTGCCGTTGTTCAGAGTCAGGAGCGTGTGGTGCTCGGGCGGGCTGAAGACCATGGCGTCGACATCGCCCGTGGCCATCGCGGCGTGCGAGGTGTCCGGCGGCAGCGTCGCGCGTACGACGAGAAAGCCGGCCAGGAGCACCGCGGTGGCGAGGGCGGCGCGGGTGCGGCGGCGCCGTGCCACCTCCGCGCGGGGCCGCGGAGTCCGGTCCTCGGCCAACTGCCGGTTGGCGAGCCGTTCCTGCAGCCGGACATGGCGGAACTGGTACGCGCTCGCGGACTGGCGGAGCAGTTGCCGGTCCCGGGCCTCGACGAGGAACCCGCTGAGCCGCCACGGCAGTTGGCCGCGTACGGCGAGCACCGCATGGGCCAGCCGGAACCTCAGCCACGCCCGGGTCACGAGCACGAGGACGGTGCAGACCAGTGCGGGCAGCAGGGTCGTCGCGAAGGCCAGGGGTGCTTCCTCGAAGACGTTGGTGGCGTCCGCGGCCTTGGCGAGCAGGTCGAGCGGCGGAGGCTCGTGCTCCCAGCCCGTGAGCGCGGCGAACAGCATCTCCCCGCCGGTCCGCCCGAGGATCAGCAGCGGAACGGCCGTCACCCCGAGAACGCCCCCGAAGAGCAGGGCTCCGACCAGGGACGCCGTACGGTCCCGCCGTAGCAAGTCCAGGGGGCCGGAGCCGCTGGACACCTCGGAGGAGGCGGCGATCCAGAAGTGCACGGCGAACGCCAGGCTGATCGCGGCGGCGATCCCCGCGGCGGCCGCGAGGTTCGAGACGTACATGTAGGCGGTCTTGGTGTCCCACGAGTCGGTGAGGGTGGTGACCACGAGGGAGGAGCCGAGGACCGTCAGCGTCAGGATGCCGGTGAGCGTGAGACTCGTACGGACCCCGTGGCGCAGCCGGTCGAGCGAGCCGCGCAGAGCGAAGGAGAGCGTGCTCGGCGCCCGGTCCGGTACCGCGTACCAGGTCAGCATCGTCAGGACCGCCGAAGCGGCGCCCAGTGCCACCGCCGAGGTCAGCGGGCTCGGATCATCCTCGTCCACGAGCGGCAAGGTGACCGAAACGCCGACCATGGCGAGCACCCCCACCGCAAGCCCCACAATGATCCCCGCCCAACTCGACAGCAGCCGCCGGCTCATCAGCCACCACGACAGGTCCCGCTCCCGATGCCGGTGCAGATACGTGGCCAGGAACGTCAGATACCGCTCGGCCTCGTCGGCCCGCCCCTGCCACTCCCTCCGGTCGCCCACGGCAGGCGCGTACGCGGCGGTGAGGACGTGGTCGACGAGATGGTCCTCGACCGCGTGCGGGCTGTCGAGTTCGAGGAGTTCGGCGGGGCCCGTCGCGCGGTGCAGATACACGGTGCGGGCGAGGGAGAGCGCGAGCGGGGTCGAGAGGGCCACGGCCGCGGGGCTGCCGGGCCGGGCGCGCAACGCGTCGTGAACGGGCTGCCATTCGACGCCCTCCGGCCAGCTCACCTCAGTCAGGTATGTGACGGCGTCCGCCGCGGCCACCGGCGCCACCTCGACCACGGGGGCGCGCCGCAGCATGGGCGAGCCGCCTTCGATGACGTCCTGGTACTCGGCCGAGCGGCAGGTCAGCACCACGCCGAGGCCGTGCCCGAGGGCCGAGTTGAGGGCTCGGACGGCGCTGCGGCGGCTGGACTCGGGCATCTCGTCGAGCCCGTCGAGCACGGGCAGGAGCATCCGTTCGTCGAGAAGCCGTCGGGGCAGTTCCGGCTGCCCGCCGTAGTAGGCCGTGGCGAGGGTGCGTACCGTCCAGTCGTTGAAGGATTCGCTGACCGGGTCCCAGGTGGAGACGGGCAACAGGACTGGTACGGGCCCCTGTTCGCGGCGGGTGAGCAGGCCGAGGGTGAGCATCGCTGCGAGTACGGTCTTGCCCGCGCCGGGTTCGCCCAGGATCACCAGGCGTCCGCTGGGGATCTGCCGGTAGCCGTCGGCCAGTCGGGCCGCCGCGTCGTCGAAGGACCCGTCGAGCCGCCCGTCGAGGGAGAGCCGCAGCACCCGCCCGCCGACCTGCGGACCAGCCAGCTCTTCCGGCGCCTCTGCCACGGCGCGCTCGGTGGCGGCCCAACTCAGCGGAATCACCCGGGGATCGCGCAACTGCCGCGCCCTGACTTCCTCCTGCCACTGCATGCGTACGGTGGCGGCGAGATCGTCGGCGAGGCTCTCAGGATCGCGGGGCTCCGGTTGGGGTGGCAGCAGCTGGGCCAGCGACACGGCCAGGGCGACGAGGGCCGTCAACAAACTTGCCGCGCCGATGAGTTGACCGGCGGCCTCGTCGTCGTCCAGACGCAGCAGCCGCCAGGCGAGGGCCAGGGACGCGAGGGCGAGCAGGCCGAAGAGGAGCAGGCGCGCCCGGCGCCGTCGAATGTGCTGCGGAAGTCGGCTCACGGGATCAAGGTTGCCCCGTATCGCCCCGGTCGACAGGGGTTTTTCGCGCCCTTCACCGGGTCCGCCCGTACTGGAGCAAGGACTCTCAGGACGGCGTGCGCGCCGATTCCAGCAACCGCGCCACCTCATCCACCCCGAGCGTCAGCGCGTTCCCGACCGTCGCCAGGACGTCCCGCTCTGCGGGTGTGTAGGGCCCGTCCGCGAGGGCGATGCGGGCGGCCTGGAGCAGGATGGACTCGCGGCCCGCGGGGGCGAGGTGGGGGGCGAGCGGGTCGAGGGCCTCGTGCAGCTCTATGGCGAGCGTGACGCCCGTGTCGTCGACGGGGCTGTGGTCGGTGGTGAGCCGCCCAGTGTCCGCGGCGAGCGCGTCGACCAGGGTGGTCAACTGGTCGCCCGTGCAGTCCTCGTACCCGGCGGAGCGGACCGCGCCGACAGCGATGTCGAGGGCCGTGCGGGAGGCGGTGCCGCCCGCGGTGAGCAGGGCGAGCGCGACGGTGTGCACGGCGTCCCTGAGCATCGCGGAGAACCGCACCGTCGTCGGGTGGTCGAGGCAGTCGGTGCCGAAGTGCCGGGCGCAGGCGGCGCATTCGACGACGGGCCCGGCGGCGCCGCGCGAGAGCAGCGGGAAGCCGAGCACGAGGAAACGCCGACGGCCCGTGCGGCGCTGGTAGTTGCGGTCACCGCCGCAGCCGGGGCAGAAGAACTCCCCGTCGCCCACGGTGGTCCACGAGGTGCGGATGCCCCAGATACGCGGTTCTCCGACACGTCGACCCTGGCCTGTCAGCACGCCGCACCTCCGTAACGCTCCGGCAACGTTGCCGTATTTACGTGATGTTAGCCACACCGATGATGCGTCGTCAGCACCTTGAGCAGCACATGGCCAAGACCAGTCGCACCCGAACAGGCACGGAACGGAAAAGGCCCCGCTCATCGGACAGATGAGCGGGGCCTGAGTGCGCGCAGTACGCGCCAGGCGTCAGCGGGCCGCGCGGTTGACCGCGGAGATGACGGCCTTCAGCGAGGCGCGCGTGGTGTTGGCGTCGATGCCGATGCCCCACAGGACCTTGTCGCCGATGGCGCACTCGATGTACGAGGCGGCCTGCGCGGAGGCGCCCTCGCTCATCGTGTGCTCCTGGTAGTCGAGCAGCCGTACGTCGATGCCGATGCCCTGCAGCGCCTGGAAGAACGCCGAGATCGGGCCGTTTCCGGTGCCGGTCAGCACGGTGTCCGAGCCGTCCACGACCGCCTCGGCGGTCAGCGTGTCCGCGCCGTCCGTGTCGGTGGTGGTCTGGCCGGAACGCAGCTGGATACGGCCCCACGGGTTCTCGGGGTTGGGCAGGTACTCGTCCTCGAAGGCGGCCCAGATCGCGGCCGGCGTGACCTCGCCGCCCTCGGCGTCGGTCTTGGCCTGGATGGCCTTGGAGAACTCGACCTGCATACGGCGCGGCAGGTCCAGCTTGTGGTCGTTCTTCAGGACGTACGCGATACCGCCCTTGCCGGACTGGGAGTTGACCCGGATCACGGCCTCGTAGGAGCGGCCGACGTCCTTCGGGTCGATGGGCAGGTACGGCACGGCCCACTCGATCTCGTCGACCGTCTTGCCCTGACCGGCCGCGCGGGACTCCATCGCGTCGAAGCCCTTCTTGATGGCGTCCTGGTGGGAGCCGGAGAAGGCGGTGTAGACCAGGTCGCCCGCGTAGGGGTGGCGCGGGTGGACCTCCATCTGGTTGCAGTACTCGGTCGTACGACGGATCTCGTCGATGTCCGAGAAGTCGATCTGCGGGTCGACGCCCTGCGAGAACAGGTTCATGCCCAGGGTGACCAGGTCGACGTTGCCGGTGCGCTCGCCCTGGCCGAACAGGCAGCCCTCGACCCGGTCGCCACCGGCCATCACGGCCAGCTCGGCGGCGGCGACGGCGGTGCCGCGGTCGTTGTGCGGGTGGATGGACAGGCAGACGTACTCACGGCGGGAGAGGTTGCGGCTCATCCACTCGAAGCGGTCCGCGTGCGTCGACGGGGTTGAACGCTCCACCGTGGCGGGCAGGTTGAGGATGATCTCGCGGTCCGGGCCGGGCTGCCAGACGTCCATGACGGCCTCGCAGACCTCCAGGGCGAAGTCCAGCTCGGTGTCCGTGAAGATCTCGGGGCTGTACTGGTAGCCGAAGGTGGTCTCCGGGCCCAGCAGCTTCTCCGCGTACTCCATGACCAGGCGGGTGCCGTCGACGGCGATCTGCTTGACCGCGTCCTTGGAGCCGCGGAAGACGACCTCGCGCCAGACGGGGGCGGTGGCGTTGTACAGGTGGACGGTGGCGCGCTTGGCGCCGACCAGGGACTCGACGGTCCGCTCGATCAGCTCCTCGCGGGCCTGCGTCAGGACGGAGATCGTCACGTCGTCCGGGATCGCGCCGTCTTCGATGATGGAGCGCACGAAGTCGAAGTCGGTCTGGCCCGAGGAGGGGAAGCCGACCTCGATCTCCTTGTAGCCCATGCGTACGAGCAGGTCGAACATCTCGCGCTTGCGGGCGGGCGACATCGGGTCGATCAGGGCCTGGTTGCCGTCACGCAGATCCGTGGAGAGCCAGCGGGGGGCCTTGGTGATCCGGTTGTCCGGCCAGGTGCGGTCCGCGATGTCCACCGCGTCGTAGCCGCGGTACTTGTGGATCGGCATGGCGGAGGGCTGCTGGAAGTTCGGCATTGCGTAGGGCTCCTCGAGGGTCCGCGGGGGACGGCCGACGGTCGTGCGTGCACCACTCGACTCCGCGGGGAGGGGGTCGGCCTACGACTACAGGCCCTCGCCGCGGCAGCTAAGGAGAAGCAGCCCGAAACGCATGATGGAGGGAGAGTAACCGAGGGGACGCGGTGAACGAACAGCCGTATCAGTATGCGGGACCACCATGAGGTAACGGCCTGAACGTGACGATTCCCTCTATTTCGTCAATCCTGGTAGCGGGTAGTGACACACCGATCACGCAATGCCACGGTTGGGGTATGGACATCACGCGATCGGGCCTTGAGCCCGTCTTCTGCACCATCGTCCCGCCCCACCTCCTCGACCGGCTCTCGCAGGCCGAGAACCCGGCCGTCGCCGAGCCCGCCCGCCGCACCCTCGTCCAGGACGAGGCGAACCGCACCAGGCGCCTGACCGCGGCCGCCGGCACCACCCGCCCCACCATCGCCGGGGAAGCCGCCGAGAAGCCGGACCGCACGATCCACGACGCGCAGAACGGCACGGAACTGCCCGGCACGAAGGTCCGCTCGGAGGGCGAGGAGCCCGGCCAGGACGCCACCGTCAACCGCGCCTACGCAGGGCTCGGCGCCACCTTCGAGCTGTTCCTGAAGGGCTTCAAGCGCAACTCCATCGACGGCAACGGCCTCCCGCTGATCGCGAGCGTCCACTACGACGAGAAGTACGGAAACGCCTTCTGGGACGGCAACCAGATGGTGTTCGGCGACGGCGACGGCGAGATCTTCCTCGACTTCACGATCCCGGTCGACGTCATGGCCCACGAACTCACCCACGGCGTCACGCAGTACACCGCGAACCTCGCCTACTCCGGCCAGTCCGGCGCGCTCAACGAGTCCGTCTCCGACGTCTTCGGCTCGCTGGTCAAGCAGTACACGCTCGGCCAGACCGCCGAGCAGGCCGACTGGCTGATCGGCGCGGGCCTGCTGCACGAGAACGTCCAGGGCGTCGCCCTGCGCTCCATGAAGGCCCCCGGCACCGCGTACGACGACGATGTGCTCGGCAAGGACCCGCAGCCGGGACACATGGACGACTACGTCGACACCGAGCAGGACAACGGCGGCGTGCACATCAACTCCGGCATCCCGAACCACGCCTTCTACCTGCTCGCCACCCGCCTCGGCGGCAACGCCTGGGAGCGCGCCGGGCAGATCTGGTACGACGTGCTGACCGGCGGCGAGCTCGCGACGGACTGCACCTTCGCCGACTTCGCCAAGGCCACGGCCGAGAAGACCGCCGAGCGGTACGGCCAGGGCGACGAGCACGAGGCGGTCCTCAAGGCCTGGTCCCAGGTCGGCGTGCCCACCGCCTGACGCGGCTCGCCTTTCGCAGACAGGGCTCAGGGAGTAGACAGAAGCCATGCGTATCCACGTCAAGCGCACCGGCGGCTTCGGCGGCATCGAGCGGAACGCCGCGGTCGACACGGCAGGCCTGCCCGACGCCGAGGACTGGCGGATCCTGGCCGAGCAGGCCGTGACCGAGGGCGCGGGCGAACCTCCGGTCGGGGTCCCGGACGGGTTCTGCTACCAGATCACCGTCGACGACCGCACCGTCTACTGCTCCGACCCACGGCTCACGGACCGGCAGCGGCACCTGATCACCAGGGTGCTCAAGGAAGGCGCGTAAGCCGCGGCCGAACGCCCGGGAGGGGCGGGTGGAAAGGTCCAACAACCCACC
>NZ_JAAAHS010000363.1 GCF_009908195.1 Streptomyces boluensis
CCGGCCGGGACCCGAACCCTCACCGCCCCCGTCCCCGTCGCCGAAGCCGCCGGGCCCGGTCCCGGAACCCGAACCGCCACCGCAACCCGAACCGGCACCGGGGCCGATGGGCTGAGCGCTTCGTAGTACGTGAGGGCGCGGCGAAGGCCGCCTCCGCGACAGACCGTGCAGGTGTGCCCCGGAAGCTCGACCTCGATTTCGGGGTTTCCCGGTGGACCTGCGGTGCGGTCGGGCACATTCGGTACATGACCGGTTTCGAGGACAGGGTGCCCAGCTATCTCACGTTCCGTGTCGCCCCGCAGGAGGGCCCCATCGCGGCCTTCGCCGATCAGGAGGCATGGCGGGCGCGGGAGAGGTACCCCGACCTGATGGGACTGGGCCTCGCGGAGTTCTTCCATGCGCGCGAGAGTGATACCGGCGGCTGGGAGCTGTCCGAGTACGGGGCCGACGCGCCGCAGGGGGCGCGGGATTCGTTGGGGTCGCACTTCCGCAGGCGGGCGAAGGAGGCGGAGGACGCCGGGGACGCGAAGGCGGCGAAGGCGTGGATGTCGGCGGCGCTGCGGATGGACCGGGAGGTCGTCGACGAGGTCCGCGTCCGCGGTGAGCGGTTCCGGGTCGTGCGTGCCGCGAGGTTCATCCGCATGGGGAGCACGGGACCCGAGCCGCCGCGTCCTTCCGATCCAGACCCGGCGGAGGTCGGTGAGAGCCACCAAGTGCGGTCTCGTACAAAGGGGTTCATCGTCGATCCGTACGTCAGCACCGGGCTGTCGGACAGCATCCTGAAACTGGACCTCGTGCGGTTCGTCGGAACGTCCCCCGGAGCTCCGGCGGAAGTACGGGACGACGCGGCGCGTGCCGCCGAGCGGCATCCGGGCGGGGTGCTGCTGCCGGCGGTCTTCATTACCTCTGAGCGGGTGGACGGGCGCTGGAGGCCGCACAACCCCGCGGCGTCGCACAGCACACCGCAGGGGGCGCGCGACAGTCTGGCGGTGTGGCTGCGGGTCATGGCACCGTTCGAGATGCGGCTGTCGGACGAGAAGCGGGCCGAGTACATGCAGGCGGCTGAGCGGTTGGACACGAAGCGCGGCAACAGCCTCAGCGTGGACGGGAGTCGGTTCCGTATCACCCGCGTGGAGCGGCTCGTCCGTATCGGCCCCGACGGACCGGAGGGGCCCCGGCCGAGCGACCACGATCCGGAGCCCCCGGTGGAAGTCCAGGTGCGTCAGCTGAAGGAGCAGGGGCTGTGGCAGGACGACGAGGACGCTCCGATTGAACTCGACGAGAACGGCCGAGAGTTGAAGGCACTGTGGGAGCAGGAGGAGCGCCGTCGCGAGGCGGCTGCCCTTGAACGCCGGGCGGAACGGAGGGAGCGGTAGCCCCAACGCCGCCTTGAGCAGGCGAGACTTACGGACACGGCCTAGCGGCCCGCTGCCCAGCGGAGTGCGCCGGAGAGGTGCGCCCGGAAGGCGGGGGCCGCGTACGACTCCGAGGTGTGGCCGAGGGCCGTGAAGAAGAACCGGCCGCCGGCCTTCTCGTGCCACCAGGACAGCGGGTGGTCCGCGCCGTGTGTGCCGCCGGTGTACGTGGACTCGTCGGCGCGCAGCAGGACGTGGACGTCTGCGTCGCGCGGGGGAGAGGTGAAGTCGTACCACTCGTCGGTCCAGGCCCACTCCGCAGGCAGGTGCGCGGTTGCGGGGTGCGTGGTGTCCTCCACGCGGACCAGGCCGGGCTGCAGAGGGGGGTGGCCCGCGAAGCGGGTGCCGAGGAGGTCGCCGTAGAACGGCCAGTCGGGCTCGGCGTTGGCGGCCGCGTGTACGGCGAGGAGTCCGCCGCCGCGCCGTACGTATGCCTCCAGGGCCGCTCGGCCCGGGTCGGTGAGGACCGACCCGGTGGTGGACAACAGGACCACGGCCGCACACCGTTCGAGCCGGTCCTCCGTGAACACCCCAGGGTCGTCCGTCGGCTTCGCCGCGAGCCCACCTTCCCGGCTCATCTCGACGAACGCCTCCGCGCCCGCCGGAATGGAGTCGTGGCGGTAGCCCGCGGTACGTGTGTAGACCAGGACGTCCGAGGTCGGCATGCGGCTCACTTCCGTGGAAAGCGCTTTCTGGCGACCCGACCCTAGCCATCGGATCCTTCTAGCGGCAAGTCACCGCCTAGCGGCAAGTCACCGCCGGCGCCAGGCTCCAGGGCCGGCGGCTCAGGTCAGAACCAGTCAGGCGCCACGCCTTGATTGGTACCTTTCACTTGTCGAGTGAAAGCAAATGGCTTCGCTCACGATGAGAGGGGGCACGTGAGTGCTGACTGAAGAGAGGCGCGAGGCCCTACTTCGCTTGGTCGAGCGCCGGGGGGCGATCAAGGTGAAGGACGTGGCGGAGGAGATGGGCGTCTCCGCCGTAACCGTGCGCCAGGACGTCCGGGATCTGGCGGCCCGGGGGCTGGTCGTCCGTGTGCACGGAGGTGTCATGTCGCCGGCCGCGGCGCAGTCGGCCGACAAGGCCGCCGGACCTTCCGTCCCCCGGCCCGCAATGCGGCAAGGGGACACCTTCGGGCTGATCGTTCCGCCTGGGGATTACTACTACCCCGAGATCATCCGAGGGGTGCAGGACGCGGCGCGCACGCACGGAGTGCGCATCGTGCTCGCGGTCTCCGGCGAGACGCTGACGGAGAACCGTGAGCAGGTGCGACGGCTGATCGCGACGGGCGTCGAAGGCCTGCTGCTGATGCCGCGCGCCGGACTCGAGCCCGTCGACGTGGCCGAGCAGTGGCTGGCCGGCCTCGACGTACCGGTCGTGCTCGTGGACCGCAGGGCCGGCACCCAGGTCGGGCGCCTTGAACAGGTGGCATCCGACCATGCCCATGGCGCGGGCCTTGCGGTCCGGCATCTCGCCGGGCTCGGGCACGAGAGGATCGCTCTGGTCGCGCGGGCG
This sequence comes from Streptomyces boluensis, assembly GCF_009908195.1. Lineage (GTDB taxonomy): Bacteria > Actinomycetota > Actinomycetes > Streptomycetales > Streptomycetaceae > Streptomyces > Streptomyces boluensis. The sequence goes on from NZ_JAAAHS010000363.1 coordinate 2,931, forward strand.
GAGAGCCCCAACACGCCTTTGATCCGCGAGGGTTACGCGGCCGCATGCCAGGACCTGAAGCTGACGGCGGGCCCGGAGTACGGCATCGATCCGGCCGACGGGCCGACGTCGACCGAGTGGTTCGAGGAGCTCGTACGAGCGGTCGAGTCGGGCGACCTCCGGGCCGCCCTGGTCCATAACGATCTCGACGCCGTCGCCCTCGTCGGCCTCCTGCAGGCGCGCGACCTGCGTGTTCCGGAGGACCTGGCCATCGTGACGTATGACGACGAGGTCGCGGAGCTGAGCGATGTGCCGCTCACCGCTGTGGCGCCGCCCAAGCGGGCTGTGGGGGCGTGGGCGGTCGACCTGCTGCTGCGGCGGATCGCCGATCCGGCCGCGCCCCTGGCCGAGTTGCTGCTCCGCCCGGAGCTGCGCGTGCGGGAGTCCAGCGGGGCCGCTCCTTCGCCGGGCACGCGCACGTAGAGCGGGGGCGGGGGACCGGCGTCAGGTGGCTTCACTTGCTTTCATATCGCGTCGAATGAAGCCAAAAGCATTGACGAAGCGAATTTACTGGCTAATGATTCCGGTCAACGCCCCCGCGAACGATCGGTGCACATCATGCTTCGCAGAACCACGGTCGCCCTGGCCGGTTCCGTCACAGTTCTCGCTCTGCTCGCCACCGCGTGCGGTGGCGGGACGGACCAGGGCGCGTCCCCGGCCGGGAAGACCGGAGATGTCACCTTCTGGTCCTTCGTCAAGGGCTCGGACGAGGTGGCCAAGGCTTTCAACCGCAGCCACCCGGACATCAAGGTGAAGTTCGAAACGGTCCCGTCGGGCCAGGAGTACTACTCCAAGCTCACCAACGCCGTGAAGGCAGGCACTGCCCCGGACGTCGCGGTCGTCGAGTACCCGAACCTGCCGGAGTTCGCGTCCCAGGGGAAGATCGAGGATCTGAGCGGATCGCTCGGCCCCCTGGTGAAGGACCGATTCCCCAAAGCTACGCGCCAGTTGGTCGACCTCGGCGGCAAGACCTGGGGCGTCCCGCGTGACGCGGCGCCGCTGATGATGATGTACCGCAAGGACTTCTTCAAGCAGCACAAGATCGGCGTACCCAAGACCTGGAACGCCTACCGGACCATGACCGAGAAGGTGAAGAAGGCCGACCCCGACGCCCGCGGCGGGGTTCTCTACACCGACAATCCCGGCCTCCTGACCGCGCTCAGCTGGCAGGCCGGCGGGCAGTGGTTCAAGGCCGGGAAGGACTCCTGGAAGGCCACCGTCGACGACGGCCCGTCCAAGAAGGTCGCCGGTTACTGGGGCGACCTCGCCGGCAAGGACCTCGTCCGCTCCCTGAGCACCCTGGACCCGTTCTGGACGAGCGTTCAGAAGTCCGAGACCGTCGCCTACGTCTGCGCAAGCTGGTGCGCCGGGGCGCACCAGGCGACCGTCCCCGACCAGAAGGGCAAGTGGGCCGTGGCGCCCGTGCCCACCTGGGACGGCAAGCCGGCCTCGGGCATGTACGGAGGCTCGTCCTTCGTGATCCCGAAGGGGTCCGACAACAGTGGTGCCGCCGCCGAGTTCATCAAGTGGATCACCACTGATCCCGAGGGCATGAAGGCCTGGGTGAAGTCCGGCACCAGCAGCATGTTCCCCGCCGATCCGAAGCTCGTGCCGGTCACCAAGAAGGCGTACGGGACGGAGTACTTCGGCGGACAGGACGTCTACGCCGTCGGGGCCGACTCGTACAAGTCGATCCCGAGCGGCTGGACTTGGGGCCCCGTCATGGGCACCACCAACACCGCCATCGTGGACGAACTCCCCAAGGTCGCCGAGGGCAAGGCGGACCTGCCCGAGGTGCTCTCGGACGCCGAGCGGACCACCGTCGAGCACATGAGGCAGCGCGGCATGAAGGTCACCGCTCCGTAAGCGAACCGCGCACCCGCCTCACCCAGAAAGGCCGTCATGGCATCCCCATCCACGCGTGGACAGCGCCGCACCGCAACGTTGCTCCTGTCGCCGTTCTTCGTCCTGTTCGCGGTCGTCACCCTCGCCCCGCTGCTGTACGCGGCCTGGCTGAGCCTGTTCACCACCGAGACCTCCGGCCTCGGGTTCGGCGGTACGGAGAGCGTCTTCTCCGGCCTGGGCAACTACGCGGAGGCGATGGCCGACCCGCAGTTCCGCGACGGCTTCCTCGTCATCGCCGCGTACTGCGCCATCTACATCCCGGTGATGATCGGCGGCGCGCTCGCCCTCGCCCTGCTGCTCGACACCGGCCTGGCGAAGGCCCGGTCGTTCTTCCAGCTGGCGCTGTTCCTGCCGCACGCGGTGCCGGGTCTCATCGCCGCGCTGATCTGGGTGTACCTCTACACGCCGGGCCTGAGCCCGGTGATCGACCTCCTGCGGTCCGGCGGCATCGACATCAGCTTCCTGTCGGCCGACAACGCGGTGTTCTCCGCGGCCAACATCGCCGTGTGGGAGTGGATGGGCTACAACATGGTCATCTTCTACGCCGCCCTGCAGGCCGTGCCCCGCGAGACGCTGGACGCGGCGAAGGTCGACGGCGCGGGTGCCATCCGCACGGCGCTGTCCATCAAGGTCCCGATGATCCGCCCGTCGATCGCGCTGGCCGTCCTGTTCACCGTCATCGGGTCGATCCAGCTGTTCACCGAGCCGAAGGTCATCTACAGCGCCTCCAGCGCGATCGGCAGCACCTGGACGCCGAACATGTACGTCCAGACGGCCGCCTTCCAGAACAACGACTTCGGCCTGGCGGCAGCCGCTTCGCTGCTCATCGCCCTGTTCGCGGCCGTGCTTTCGTTCGTCGTCACCCGTATCTCACGCCGCGGGAGCAAGCTGTGACCCAGTCCTCCACGATCGACCCCGAGGCCCCCGCTGCCGCGTCGCCACCGGCGAGCGCCCCCGCTCCACGGCCCGCAAAGTGCCGGCGCTCCCCGAAGCCGCCGTCGGTCTTGCTGTCCAAGGCAGGCGTCACCGCGCTCCTTGGTCTCGCCACCCTCTACACCCTGCTGCCCCTCACCTGGCTGCTGCTGTCCTCCACCAAGAGCCGTGAGGATCTGTTCGGCACGAACGGCTTCGCGCTCGGCGACGAGATCCACCTCGCCGAGAACCTGGACCAGCTGTTCGCGGCCGACGGCGGCGTCTACCTCCGCTGGGTGATCAACACCGTGGAGTACGCCGGTATCGGCGCCCTGTTGGCGTCGCTGTTCAGCGTCGCCGCCGGGTACGCGTTCGACAAGCTCGCGTTCCCCGGCAAGGAGCGCCTGTTCTCCCTCGTGCTGCTCGGCGTGATGGTGCCCGGCACGGCCATGGCGATCCCGCTGTACCTGCTCGCCGCCGAAGCGGGTGTGGTGAACACGTTCTGGAGCGTGTTCGTGCCCGGTCTGGTCTTCCCGTTCGGCGTGTATCTGGCCCGCGTCTTCAGCGCCGCCTATGTGCCCGACGAGGTCCTTGAAGCGGCGCGGATGGACGGCGCCGGGGAGTTCAAGACCTTCTGCCGCATCGCCTTGCCGATGATGGCGCCCGGCTTCGTGACCATCTTCCTCTTCCAGTTCACCCAGATCTGGAACAGTTTCTTCCTGCCTCTGGTGATGCTGTCCGACAAGGAGCTCTACCCGGTCAACCTCGGTCTGTACGTGTGGTATTCGTCCGCGCTCTCCCAAGGCCACCCCGAGGACTACCTGCTGGCCGTCGTCGGCTCGCTGGTGTCCGTCGTCCCGCTGATCGTCGTCTTCCTGATGCTGCAGCGGTTCTGGAAGTCCGGCATGACCGCCGGCGCCGTCAAGTAGGCCACGAGCAAGCGACCACCGTGAGGAAACCCCGTATGCACCCGACCGTGGCCCCCCGACCCCGCGCCCTGCTCGCCATGGGCCGCCGGCACCGGGACGCGCTGTTCCCGCCCGCCGAGAGGCTGCGCCTGGCGCAGTACGTCGACATCGACCCGGACCATGTGGCCGAGGACTTCGACGACGAACAGGCCCTGAACGACGCGGAGATACTGATCACCTCCTGGGGCTGCCCGGTCCTCGACGAGGACGTGCTGGCGCGCGCACCGGCCCTGAAGGCGATCGTGCACGCCGCGGGCAGCGTCAAGCACCATGTGACACAAGCCTGTTGGGACCGCGGGATCGTGGTGTCATCGGCGGCCGCGGCCAACGCCGTACCCGTCGCCGAGTACACCGTCGCCGCGATCCTCTTCGCCAACAAGCGGGTCCTGGAGATCGGCGGGCTCTACCGCGAGCACCGTGACGTGTACGACTGGTCGCGGCGTTTCCCCGGGTTCGGCAACTACCGCAGAACCGTGGGCATCGTCGGCGCCTCGCTCATCGGCCGCAAGGTGCTCGAACTGCTGCGGCCCTACGACCTCGACCTGCTGCTCGCCGACCCGCACGTCGACGCGGCACAGGCCGCGGAGCTCGGCGCCCGGCACGTCGGCCTGGACGAACTCGTCGCGGAATCAGACGTCGTCTCGCTGCACGCGCCCGAACTGCCGGAGACCCGCCACCTCATCGACGCCCGCAGGCTGGCGGCGATGCGGGACGGCGCCACGCTCGTCAACACGGCCCGCGGCTCCCTCGTCGACACCGCCGCGCTCACCGCCGAGGCCGCGACCGGGCGCATCCACGCGGTCATCGACGTCACCGAACCGGAGGTGCTGCCCGCCACCTCACCGCTCTACTCCCTGCCCAACGTCCTTCTCACCCCCCACATCGCGGGCTCGCTAGGCGGCGAGCTCCGGCGCATCACCAGCAGTGCCATCGACGAAGTCGTGCGCTACTGCTCCCAGAGACCGTTCGCCCACGCCGTGCACCAGGCGGCCCTGGCGACTTCGGCCTGACTGGGGAGCGGTGTCCCCCCCC
>NZ_JAAAHS010000364.1 GCF_009908195.1 Streptomyces boluensis
GGCCCGGCGTTGGGGCTCGGGTGCAGCGACGCATCCGAGCGCCACGCCCGCACGGCAGCGCGAGGAGACCCCCCGGAGAGCACCGCGAGCACCGCGGTCAGCCGCGCCCCGGCCCACCCGGCGACATCGTCGAGCCGCGCGGAGGCCCAGCCGTACCGTCGGTAGCGCGGTGACTTGTGGCCGACCATCGCGTCCAGGGTGTTCACGGCGCGGAACGCGACGAGGCCCGGCACACCGCCGACCGCACCCCAGACCAGGGCGCCGACCACCGCGTCCGAGGTGTTCTCGGCGACGGACTCGACGACGGCACGCGCGATCCCGTCCGCGTCGAGCGCGGCAGGGTCGCGGCCGCACAGGTGCGGGAGGCGTTCACGGGCGGTGTCGACATCATCCGCCGCGAGCGCGTCGCCGATCGCGCGGGCCTCACGGCCGAGCGAAGTCCCGCCCACCACGGCCCAGGTGGCGGCGGCGGTCAGGGCGACGGAGGCGGCGGGGGAGCGGCGCACGGCGGCGGCGGACAGCGCGGCGGCGCCCACCGCGCCGCCGACGCAGACGGCGGTGTGCAGCGCGCCCCAGCCGCGGTGGTCACGCCAGAGGGTCCGTTCAACGGCGCCCGCGGCACGGCCGAAAGCGGCGACCGGATGGCCTCGGCGGGGATCGCCGAGCAGCAGGTCGCCGAGCAGGCCGGCGGCAGCGCCGTACGCGAAGACGCGATCGGCTCGCACGCGCTCAGACCGCCGTCACGCCTCGACGGAACGGGGCAGAGCAGACATATGACGTACCGGTGGTACGGGACGTACTCGGTGGGCCGGAGAGATCCGAACGGCAGCCGCGCATGGCGTAGTTGTCCTCACTCAGGGTCCGCGCCCTGGTTCGACGTGCACGGCGGCGAGAGTTCCTGGCTCTCCGGGTTCCGTGAACTCGCTGTTCTGTGAACGCGCTGTTCCGCGAACTCCGGTGACAGTGGCGGGACCGCGCCGGATTCGCACCGGCTTCCTCTCCATGCCGCCGTATTGGCCTCGGCAGTCCACCATGGCGGGCGAGGCCCGTCAACTCCGCCTTGACCTGCGGTTCAGGAGTGTGCGGAGGCACACAGAGAACCGCCCCGCCGGGGCCCTCGGAAGGGCCTCGGCGGGGCGGTTCGACGCGCGTGCGGCAGCCGCTGTGGCGGCGGCCGTCAGGCGACGATCAGGTAGATCCCGTACGCCACCGCGGCGGCGCAGAGAGCGAAGCAGGCGTACGCGCCGGAGCGGGCGAGCGGCGCGGTGCCGCCCTGCGCGGTGGCCGCCTCCTGCTTGGAGAGGCCGACGACGCCGAGGGTGAACAGTCCCACCAGGGCGACCGTCGCCACGAGGCTGACGCCGAAGACGGAGCCGAGCGCCGCCCAGTCGATGTCGATCATGCGTGTTCCTTAGCTCGCTGGTCCGGGCGCCGGATCAGACGGTCGCACCGGCGGGCCGCGCGGGGTCCGCGACGGCGCCGGCCTTGGCCGGGAGGGTGGGCTTGACGTCCAGTTCCGCTTCCTCGTTCGCGGTGCCGGCCGGGGGCGGGGTGACGGCGGCGATGGCGGTGGTCACGACGCCCGCGGGCTCCGGGTCCACCGGGGTGCCGGCGTCTTCGTCGGCGACGACGTTGTTGTGGTCGACGACCTGGCGGCGCGAGATCAGCCAGATCGCGGCGCACGAGGCGACCAGGAAGACGGCGACGGCGGCGATGCCCCAGTCGCCCTGGCGGGCCACGAACTCGGCACCGGCGGCGACGAGTCCGGCGGCCGGCAGGGTCAGACCCCACGCGACGAACATCCGGGTCGCGGTCGACCAGCGCACCACACCGCCCTTGCGGCCGAGGCCCGAGCCCATGACGGCGCCGGAGCAGGAGTGCGTGGTGGAGAGCGAGAAGCCCAGGTTGGACGAGGACAGGATGACCGCGGCCGCGGAGGTCTGGGCGGCGAAGCCCTGCTGCGGCTGCAGGTCGGTGAGGCCCTTGCCCATGGTGCGGATGATGCGCCAGCCACCGAGGTAGGTGCCGAGGGCGATGGCCGTACCGGCGGAGACGATGACCCAGACCGGCGGGTTCGAGCCCGGCGCCAGGGCGCCACCGGCGACCAGGGCGAGGGTGATGATGCCCATCGTCTTCTGCGCGTCGTTGGTGCCGTGCGCGAGCGAGACAAGACCGGCGGAGGCGATCTGCCCGGCCTTGTAGCCCTTGGCGCTCGACTGCTCGCCGACGTTCTTGCCGAGCTTGTACGTCAGCCTCGCGGCGAGGAACGCGGCGATACCGGCGACCAGCGGCGCGGCGACCGCGGGGATCAGGACCTTGGTGACGACGACGCCGCCGTCGACGCCGCTGACGCCGATGGAGGCGATGGTCGCGCCGATCAGACCACCCATGAGGGCGTGCGAGGAGCTGGAGGGCAGGCCGACCAGCCAGGTGAGCAGGTTCCAGAGGATGGCTCCGACCAGCGCCGCAAGGATCACTTCGGGCTGGATGCCGTCCTCTCTGACCAGTCCGCTGGAGATCGTCTTGGCGACCTCGATGGACAGGAAGGCTCCGACAAGATTCAGCACGGCGGACATGGCCACCGCAGCCTTGGGCTTCATAGCGCCGGTCGAGATGGTCGTCGCCATCGCGTTGGCGGTGTCGTGGAAACCGTTCGTGAAATCGAACACGAGGGCTGTCACGATCACGATCGCGAGCAGCAGCGTGATGTGTTCCATTTACCCAGGCAATCGCTCGACGTCATTGGCTCGTGGAACGTAGGCAACCTGGGTGAACGGAAAGTGAACTGAGGCAGGCCGCGCGGTGACCCGGTTGGGTGGCTAGTGGGCGAGCATCTGGCAGGGCGCGTTCCGCGGCGCGCGCGACCCGGCTGCACGCCCCTGAAACCGGGCCTGGGAACGGGTTTTCGGGCACTCGTCGGAGGAGCGCGCGAACCCGGGCGGCGATCCGGAGGAGAGCTTGATCACCCGGAGCCGCAGCCCCTGCCCGACACCCCTTCTGGACACCTCTCCTGGGCACCTCTCCGTACGGCAGCCGACCGTAGCGCCACGGCCACAGCGCGTGGCCCCTGGCAGGATCGCCGCATGACGGAACGGACGAGCGGCGCACGGCAGTTGGCGGCGGCCTGGGCGGACCTGGTGGCGACCGCCCGCAGGACCGCCGCCGAAGGCCTGGTCGTCGGCACCTCGGGCAATGTGTCGGTACGCGTCGGCGAGCTGGTCCTGATCACCCCGAGCGGCGTCCCGTACCACCGGCTCGGCCCCGACGACACGGTCGCCGTCGACCTCGAAGGCCGCCAGGTCGTCGGCACCCTGAAGCCGACCAGCGAACTCCCGCTGCACCTCGCTGCGTACCGGGCCACTCCGGCCGCCGCGGTCGTCCACACCCACGCCCTGCACGCCACGGCGGTCTCCACGCTGGTCCCGGAGCTGCCGCCGGTCCACTACATGGCCGCGGACCTCGGCGGCCCGGTCCGCGTCGCCCCGTACGCCCTCTTCGGAACGCCCGAACTCGCCGAGGGCATGCTCCGTGCCCTGCGCGGGCGCACCGCCTGCCTGCTCCAGAACCACGGCGCGGTCAGCTACGGCGACACCCTCGACCAGGCCTACGACCGCACCGCCCAGCTGGAGTGGATGTGCCGCCTCTGGCTCACCGCGCACGCCGTCCCCGGCCACACCCCGAGCGTCCTCTCCCCGGTCGAGCTCGCGGCGGCGGGCGAGCAGCTGAGGGGGTACGGGCAGGGGCGCTGAGCGCTCTCCGGCAGGCGCGGCGGGCGGCACGCGCCAAGTGCCGGTGAGTGGCGCACGCCGAGTGCCGGTGAGTGGCGCACGCCGGGTGCCGACGGGCGGCGCACGCCGAGTGGCCCGACCTCCGCTCCGCGTCGACACTGGACCGCATGCGCCCCGTATCGGCCGCCGCCGCGGCCCTCACCGCCGTCCTCGGTGCCGGTGCCGCCGCCGTCGCGGCCGGGAGGTACGCCAGCGACGTCGCGCTCAAGGCGCCCCCGGGCCGCCCGCTGCCCGGCGACCCCCGCCTCACCGTGCACGCCACCACCGCCGACCGCATCACCCTGACCCGCGCCCTCGCCTCGCTGCGCCCCGGCACGTACGGCCTCGGCGGCGCCGGCAGCCACGCGATCGTCGGCCCGGTGCTCGACGGCACCTCCCGAGCCGCCGACACCGTCGTCCGCCGGCTCGACCGCGTCACCCACGGCACCCTCGACCCCGGCGCCCGGGTCCGGCTCACCCCGCAGGTGCACATCGGCAACCCGCGCGACGCCCTCGGCCTCGACCACGCCGACGTCGACGTGCCCGGCGAGCTGGGCGGACTGCCCGCCTGGTTCGTGCCCGCCGACCGGGACACCTGGGTCATCGCCGTGCACGGACTCGGCACCACCCGGGAGCACCCGATGGTGGTCATGGACTTCCTGCACCGGCTCCAGCTGCCCGTGCTCGACCTCGCCTACCGCGGCGACCTCGGCGCCCCGCGCGCGCCCGACGGCATCGGCCACCTCGGCGAGACAGAGTGGCGCGACCTGGACGCCGCGATCCGCTACGCCGTCCGCTACGGCGCCGAACGCGTCGTCCTGTACGGCTGGTCCACCGGCGCCACCATGGCGCTGCGCGCGGCCGCCCGCTCGGCGCTGCGCGACCGCGTCGCCGGACTCGTCCTCGACTCACCGGTGCTCGACTGGGAGGTCACCCTTCGCGCCCTCGCCTCCGCCCGCCGCACCCCGTCGGCGCTGCTTCCGCTCGCGGTCCGCGCCGCCCAGGGCCGCGCCGGGCTCCGCGACCACTTCCCCGAGGCCGGCGACGCCGGCACCCTCCGCGTCCCCACCCTGCTCATGCACGGCCCGGACGACACCCTCGCGCCCTGGGGCCCCTCCCGTGAACTCGCCGCCCGCCGCCCGGACTTGGTCACCCTGCACACGGTCCCGGACGCCCCGCACGCCGCGATGTGGAACAGGGACCCCGCCCGCTACGAGGAGAGCCTGCGCCGGTTCCTCACTCCGCTTATGTGAGAGCGGGACCCGTAGCTCCGTGGCAACAGGGGCCATAGCGGGCACACCGCCCGTACTCGGTGCTCAACTCGGGATTCCGTTTGGGCTTTCGAGCCCCGAGCGGGAAGACTGCCCCCGTGACGTCCCGTACCCCGCGCGACTCCAGGCTCCGCATCGTCCGCCCCCGCACGCTCGCCACCGCCCCACGGGCCGTGACCGAGCGGCGCACACGGCGTCCCGCGCCGCGCCCTCCCGAGGGCACCCCCGCACCCGCCGTGCTCGCCCGGATGGCACGCGCCGGGCTCGCGGGCGCGGCCAGGATCGCCCGCTGGGCCGACGCCGCGCCCGGCCGTGACAGCACCCGCGCCGGCTGCGGCGGCACCCTGACCGACGACGCCGCCGAACGCGCCGCCGCCGATCTGGACCTGACCCCGCACCAGGCCCGCGCCGACTGGGACACCGCCCGCCTGGCCGGCCTGGTCGAGGTGCACGGCGGCGCCGCCCGCCCCGGCTGGCGGCTGCGCGCCTGGGACCGCGACGACTCCGCGGTGCTGCGCGGCTGGGTCGCACTGTTCGACGCCTGGTCCCTTGCGCACCCGGCGCCCGCCGCGCTCGCCCCCGCCGCCGTGGCCGAGGTCGTCGAGGCGATGCCGCAGGTGCTCTCCCTGCTCCAGCTGTCCGCGGGCCCCGTCCCCGTACCGCAGCTGCTCGACCTGCTCGGCCAGCGCGTCACCGAACTCCGCGACGAGCGCTGCGAGATCCCCTTCGGCCCGCAGCCCGAACCGGTGTCCGTGCCCGGCACCGCGCTGCCCCCGCTGCTCGACTGGGCCCTCGACGGCCTCGCCGCGGTCGGCGCGCTCACCCTCGCCGACGGCCACGCCACCCTTACGCCGCTGGGCAGTTGGGCGGTCTGGGTCAAGCTGGAGCAGATCATCGTCGCCGCGCAGAGCCCCGCGGGGAACATCGAGCACGCCGCCGAGGAGATGCTCCGCGGCTGCGCCCGGCTGCGGCCGAACGCCGCCCGCGCCGAGTACCGCGCCTGGCTCGCCGCCCGCCCGATCGGCAGCGCCGTCACCGAACTCCTGGAGGCCGCCCGCGGCGACGACGCGCTGCTGCGCGGCCTCGCCTTCGAGGCGCTCCGCGTCGTCGGCGCCCCCGCCGAACCGGATGTCAGGGCCGCCGCCGACGAACCCCCGCTGCGCCCCTACGTCCTGATGTGGCTCGCCGAGCACGAGGGCGCCGACCCGGAGGACGTGCACACCGCCCTCACCCGCCAGGAGTCGACCTGGCTGTGGGTGGACACCGCCGCGGCGGTCGCCGACCACGGCGAGTCCGAACTCCTCGTGCGCCACCTGGAGTCGGCGGTCCAGCCCTCCGTGCCGAGCCTTCTGCGGGAGGTACGCGCGGTGGGGCACCCCCGCACCGTGCAGGTCCTGGTCGCCCTGGCCGCCGCCCACCCGGACCCGGCACTCGCCAAGGCGGTCCGCCGCGCCGCCTTCCAGGTCCACACCGGCGGCGCCTGACCCGCTCGACGACGTACGGCCACGGGCTCAGCGGAACGTGTTGCACCGCGCCATGTCGCCCGAGCGGAAGCCCTGGTAGAACCACTGCTGCCGCTGCTGCGCCGAGCCGTGCGTCCAGGACTCCGGGGTCACCCGGCCCTGGAACCTCTCCTGGATCCGGTCGTCGCCGACCGCCGCCGCCGCGTCCAGGCCGTCCCGGATGTCGGCGTCGGTCAGCTCGGTGATGAGCGGCCTGCCGGTACGCGGGTCGGGCGTCCGCGTCGCCTGCCGCGCCCACACACCGGCGTAGCAGTCGGCCTGCAGCTCGACCTTCACGGCGTTGCTGTTCGCGCCGGTGCGCCCGTCCTGCGAGCGCTGCAGCGTGCCCATCTGGTTCTGCACGTGATGCCCGTACTCGTGCGCCACCACGTAAGCCTCCGCGAACGGCCCGCCGCTGGAGCCGAACTTGGACCGCAGCTCGTCGAAGAAGCCCAGGTCCAGGTAGACCCTGCGGTCACCGGGGCAGTAGAACGGCCCGACCGCCGACGTGGCGTTCCCGCAGGCCGTGCCCACCCGGCTGGTGAACAGCACCGTCTGGGCGTCGCCGTAGCGGGCGTCGCGGCGCTGGAACTCCTGGCTCCAGAAGTCCTGGACGCTGTTGACCACCGCGACGGTGCGGCAGTCCGCCTTGCTGTTGGCGTCCCGCCCGGTCCGGCACGACTCCTGCACCTGGGACGCGCTCGACGCGGACACGGCGGGCTCGTCGCTGTCGGAAGCCAGACCCAGGCTGTCCGGGCCGACCCCGAAGAACAGGCCGAGGAACAACGCGATCAGGCCCGCGATGCCACCGCCGACGGTCGCCTTGCCGCCGGGGATCCGGCTGCCGCGCACGTCCCGTACCTCGGACGTGTCCAGACCGGCGTCGTCGTCGAACTGCATGGGTGCACCACCCTCTGCTCCGCTGTGCCGCATCGAGAGCGGCCACCCGCCGCTCCTCGCGCCGAGTATCTGCCAGTTCATCCCGCTCTGCCCCTCGGGTACGGCGGGCACGGAGCGGACCCGCGAGGCCGAACGGGGGACCGCCCCCGCCGCGGCCGACGTGTCGCCCCGGCTGCCGGGACCCGCCCCCGCGACGCGACTACGCTCTGCGCCTGATCCGCGGGCGAGCGGGCGGACCAGCCGCACCGAAGGGGGAAGCGTGACCGCACTGACACCGGAGCGGGCCACCCGAGGAGCCCGGCGCGGACCCGCCGTCCCGACCCCGCCAC
>NZ_JAAAHS010000365.1 GCF_009908195.1 Streptomyces boluensis
GGCCCCACTCCCCCGCTCCGCCTCCGCGAGGTGTTCCGCCATGCCCCGATCCCCCAGCCCCACGCGCCGCTCCGCCCCTCTGGCCAAGGTCATCGGCGCCGGAGTCGTCGGCACCACCATCGAGTGGTACGACTTCTTCCTCTACGGCTCCGCCGCCGCGCTGGTCTTCAACAAGCTGTTCTTCCCCGCGACCGACCCCCTGGTCGGCACCATGCTCGCCTTCCTCACCTTCTCGGTCGGATTCGTGGCCCGCCCCGTCGGCGGAATCGTCTTCGGTCACTTCGGGGACCGGATCGGCCGTAAGAAGCTGCTCACCCTGAGCCTGATCCTGATGGGCGGCTCCACGTTCCTCATCGGCCTGCTGCCGACCTACGCCACCCTCGGCGCCGGCGCCGCCGCGGCCCTTGTCACTCTGCGGTTCGTGCAGGGCTTCGCGATCGGCGGGGAGTGGGGCGGCGCCGTGCTCCTCGTCGCCGAGCACGGCGGGCAGCGGCGGCGCGGCCTGTGGGCGAGCATGCCGCAGGCCGGCGCGCCGGCGGGCAACCTGCTGGCGACGCTGGTCCTTTGGACCCTGTCACTGACGCTCAGTCAGGAGGCTTTCCTGTCCTGGGGCTGGCGTCTGCCCTTCCTCCTGTCCGCGGTGCTCGTGGCGGTCGGGTACTGGATCCGGGTCTCGGTCGACGAGTCCCCCGCCTTCCGCGAGGCCCAGGCCCGCGCCGAGGCCGAGCGGGCCGCCGACGCCGGCCGGACGGAGCGCGCACCCCTGCTCCAGGTGCTGACCCGGCACCGCCGCGAGGTGCTGTGCGGGATGGCCGCCCGGCTGGTCGAGAACATCTCGTACTACATGCTCACCGCGTTCGCCCTCGCCTACGCCACCGACGCCCTCGGAATGCGGCGCGATCTGGTCCTCAGCGGGCTCATCGTGGCCAACGCCTGTCATCTGCTGGCCATCCCGGCGTTCGGCGCCCTGTCCGACCGGCTCGGACGGCGGCCCGTCTACCTCACGGGCACGGTGCTGATGGGCGCCTTCGGGTTCGTGATGTTCCCGCTCCTGGAGACCCGCGACGCCGTCGTGGTGACCGCGACCCTGGCGGCCGGCATGGTCGTGCACGCCCTGATGTTCGGACCGCAGGCAGCGTTCTTCGCCGAGATGTTCAGCACCCGGATCCGCTACTCCGGCGCCTCGTTCACGTACCAGGTCACCAACATCGTCGGCGGCGGCCTCGCGCCGATCATCGCCCTCTACCTCCTCGACCGCTTCGGCTCCTGGCAGCCGATCGCCGTCTACCTCGCCGCGGCCGCGGTCGTCTCGACCCTCGGCGTCCTGCTCGCCCGGGAGACGCGCGGCAGCGACCTGGAGGAGCCCGCCCGTCAGCACGTCGACGGCACCGAGCAGGCGCCCCGAACCATCGCCTCGCCCCTCGGCTGACCGAACGCGGCGCACCCTCCCCCCTTCACCCCTCAGATACCGAAGGACCCGACCGCCATGACCATCGAGCAGCACACCACCCCCCTGTCCGAGCACCACGTCGGTGACGCGCTCATGCTGATCGCCGGTGAGTGGACCGAGGCCGCGGACGGCTGGTGGATCGACGTCGAGAGCCCCCGTGACCGAACGATCCTCGGCCGGGTCCCGCGCGGCGGGGCCGAGGACGTCCGCAGGGCGGTGGACGCCGCGTCCCGTGCCTTCCCCGCGTGGCGGGATCTGCGGCCCCGCGACCGCGGCGAACTCTTCCGCCGGATCGCCGACGCCCTGGAGCCCGAGCAGGAACGCATCGCCCGGCTGCTCTCGCTGGAGAACGGCAACGCGATCCGCACCCAGTCGCGCGGCGAAATGCAGTTCGTCGTCGACGCCTTCCGCTACTTCGCCGGAGTCGCCGGCGAGGCCAAGGGCGAGAGCATCCCGCTCAACCCCCAGGTCCTGGACTACTCGCGGCGCGAACCACTCGGCGTCGTCGGCGCCATCGTGCCCTGGAACGCGCCGCTCATGCTCTCCGCGCTGAAGATCGCCCCCGCCCTGGTCACGGGCAACACCCTGGTCCTCAAGCTGGCCGAGGACGCGCCCCTTGCCGTCCTTGCCGTCGCACGGGTCTGCCAGGAGTTCCTGCCGGCCGGCGTGCTGAACGTGATCACCGGATACGGCTCCGAGGCCGGCGAGGCCCTCACCTCCCACCCCGCGGTCGCCAAGCTGTCCTTCACCGGCTCCACGGCCGTCGGCCGCCGGGTGATGGAGAAGGGCGCCGAGCGGATCGTCCCCGTGTCGCTCGAACTGGGCGGCAAGAGCCCGCAGATCGTGTTCCCCGACGCCGATGAGGACTGGGTGGTGGACGGCACGATCAGCGGAATGCGGTTCTTCCGCCAGGGCCAGTCCTGCACCGCCGGCTCCCGGCTGTTCATCCACGAGTCCGTCTTCGACTCCTTCGTCGGCAAGCTCGTGGACAAGCTGTCCGAGCTGGTCGTCGGCGACCCGGTCGACGAAGCCAGCGACCTGGGGACGATCGTCAACGCCCGCCAGTTCGACCGGGTCGGCGAATACATCGCCGACGGGATCGAGCAGCCCGGCGTGGACCTCGCGCTCGGTGGCCTGCCGCCCGCGGAGGGACCGCTCGCCCAGGGCTGGTACCACCGGCCCACGGTCTTCGCCAACGTCTCCAACTCGTGGCGGATCGCCGCCGAGGAGATCTTCGGCCCGGTGGTGTGCGCCATCCCGTGGCGGGACGAGACGGACGTGATCCGCATGGCCAACGACACCCACTACGGCCTCGCCGGATACGTCTGGACCCACGACCTGGGCGCCGCGCTGCGCACCGCGCACGCCCTGGAGGCCGGCTGGGTCCAGGTCAACCAGGGCGGCGGCCAGGTGCTGGGCCAGTCGTACGGCGGGTTCAAGCAGAGCGGCATCGGCCGGGAGTTCTCCCTGGAGGGCATGCTCGACAGCTACACCCAGCGCAAGCACGTCTCCGTCCACCTGGAGCGCTGAGCCATGACCACCACCGTCTCAGGTCCACTGGCAGGCGTGGTCGTGGTCGACCTCTCCCGCGCCCTGGCCGGACCCCAGACCGCCATGATGCTCGGCGACATGGGGGCCAGGGTCATCAAGGTCGAGGCCCCTCGCACCGGTGACGAGTCGCGCGGCTGGGGACCTCCGTTCGTCGGTCCCGAGGACGCGCCGGAGTCGACGTACTTCCTGTCCTGCAACCGGAACAAGGAGTCGGTGACCGCCGACCTCAAGTCCCTTGAGGGCGTCGACCTGTTGACCCGGCTGGTCCGGCAGGCCGACGTCCTCGTGGAGAACTTCCGGCCCGGCGTCATGGACCGGCTCGGCTTCTCCGCCGCTCGCCTCCACGAACTCAACCCACGCCTGGTGATCCTCTCCATCAGCGGCTTCGGCCACGACGGACCGCAGGGCGGACGCGCCGGCTACGACCAGATAGCCCAGGGCGAGGCCGGCCTGATGAGCCTCACCGGGCCGGACCCGCACAGCCCGACGAAGGTCGGGGTGCCCATCGGCGACGTACTGGCCGGGATGAACGGCGCGTACGGAGTGGTGTCCGCGCTGTACGAGCGCGAGCGCACCGGGCGCGGCAAGGTCGTGCGCACCTCGCTGCTCGCCTCGATCGTCGGTGTCCACGCCTTCCAGGGCACCCGGTACACGGTGGCCGGCGAGGTGGGCCGGGCGTCCGGGAACCACCACGTGGCGATCGCCCCGTACGGGCTGTTCCGCTGCGAGGGAGGGGCGATCCAGGTCGCGGCCGCCAACGACGCCCAGTGGGTCAGGTTCGCGGAGGTCCTCGGCCTGGACACCGCCGACCCCCGCTACGACAGCACTGTGCGGCGCGTGGCCCACCGGGACGAACTCGTCGCCGACATCGAGAAGGTGCTCCTGGAGCAGCCGGCCGCGCACTGGCTGCCGCTGCTCGATGCCGCCGGAGTGCCGGCCGGCGAGGTCCGCACGCTCGACCAGGTCTACGACTGCCCGCAGACCCGCTCGCAGGGCCTGGTCATCGAGGTCGACCACCCGTCGCTCGGCACCATCGAACTCCCTGGCCCTGCCGTCCGGTTCGACGAAGGAGGCCGGGCGCGACACATCGCCCCGCCCCGGCTCGGCGAACACAACGAGAGCGTCCGCGCCTGGCTGCATGGCCTGGACACCTGAGCAACGGCGTGGAGAAAGACGCAAGGGAAGAACGCACATGACAGCAACACCTCGTCCGTCCGAATCCGGGCTGCCCATCGAGCCCGTCTACGGGCCGGACGCCCTGGACGGGTGGGATCCCGACGAGAAGCTGGGCGAGCCGGGCTCGTACCCCTTCACACGCGGTGTCTACCCGTCCATGTACACCGGCCGGCCGTGGACGATGCGGCAGTACGCGGGCTTCGGCACCGCGGTGGAGTCCAACGCCAGGTACAAGCAGCTGATCGCCAACGGCACGATGGGCCTGTCCGTCGCGTTCGACCTGCCCACGCAGATGGGGCACGACTCCGACGCGCCCATCGCGCACGGCGAGGTCGGCAAGGTCGGCGTGGCGATCGACTCGATCGACGACATGCGGGTGCTGTTCGACGGCATCCCGCTGGACCAGGTCTCCACGTCGATGACGATCAACGCCCCCGGCGCGCTCCTGCTGCTCCTCTACCAACTCGTCGGCGAGGAGCAGGGCGTCCCGGCGGAGAAGCTGACCGGCACGATCCAGAACGACGTGCTCAAGGAGTACATCGCCCGCGGGACGTACATCTTCCCGCCGAAGCCCTCGCTGCGGCTGATCGCGGACATCTTCAAGTACTGCAAGGCCGAGATTCCGAAGTGGAACACGATCTCGATCTCCGGCTACCACATGGCCGAGGCCGGTGCCTCGCCCGCGCAGGAGATCGCGTTCACTCTCGCCGACGGCATCGAGTACGTCCGCACCGCGGTCGCCGCCGGGATGGACGTGGACGATTTCGCGCCCCGGCTGTCGTTCTTCTTCGTGGCGCGTACGACGATCCTGGAGGAGGTCGCCAAGTTCCGTGCCGCGCGGCGGATTTGGGCCCGGGTGATGAGGGAGGAGTTCGGCGCGGAGAACCCCAAGTCGCTGATGCTCCGCTTCCACACCCAGACCGCCGGCGTGCAGCTCACCGCGCAGCAGCCCGAGGTCAACCTCGTCCGCGTCGCCGTGCAGGGCCTGGCCGCGGTGCTCGGCGGCACCCAGTCGCTGCACACCAACTCCTTCGACGAGGCGATCGCGCTGCCGACGGACAAGTCCGCCCGGCTCGCGCTGCGCACCCAGCAGGTCCTGGCGTACGAGACCGATGTCACCGCGACCGTCGACCCGTTCGCCGGTTCGTACGTGGTCGAGAAGATGACCGACGACGTCGAGGCCGCCGCCCTGGAGCTGATGGCCAAGGTGGAGGAGATGGGCGGCGCGGTCGACGCGATCGAGCGCGGCTTCCAGAAGGGCGAGATCGAGCGCTCCGCCTACCGGATCGCGCAGGAGACGGACAGCGGCGAACGGGTCGTCGTCGGCGTCAACCGCTACACGATCGACGTCGAGGAGCCGTACGAGCCGCTGCGCGTCGACCCGGCGATCGAGGCCCAGCAGGCCGCGCGCCTGGCCGAGCTCCGCGCCGACCGTGACCAGGCCGCCGTGGACGCGGCGCTGGCCGCGCTGAAGAAGGCCGCGGAGGGCGCCGACAACGTGCTCCACCCGATGCGGGACGCGCTCAAGGCACGGGCCACGGTCGGCGAGGTCTGCAACGCGCTGCGCGAGGTCTGGGGCACGTACGTCCCGACCGACGCCTTCTGACCGAGATGCCGGAACAGGTGACACACATGACGACAACTCCCCACCCTCTTCGGATACTTGTGGCCAAACCCGGCCTGGACGGACACGACCGCGGGGCCAAGGTGATCGCCCGCGCGCTGCGGGACGCGGGCATCGAGGTGATCTACACCGGTCTGCACCAGTCGCCCGAGCAGATCGTGGAGGCCACCCTCCAGGAGGACGCCGCCGGGATCGGCCTGTCCGTCCTGTCAGGCGCCCATCTCACCCTCTTCGCCAAGGTCATCGAGCTGCTTGAGCAGCGGGACGCGGCCGACATCACGGTCTTCGGCGGTGGCATCATCCCCGAGGCGGACATCGCCCCGCTGGAGCGGATGGGCGTCGCCCGCGTCTTCACCCCCGGGACGGCGACGCACGACGTCGTGGACTGGGTCAGGGCGTATGTCGGCGGCGGGGTGCCCGCATGAGTACGAGCCGGATCGTGGCCGACGTGGCCGACGTGAGCGTGCTGCGCCACCCCACAGGCCAGGTCGTCCTGGACCGCGTGGACTGGCGGGTCCGGGCCGGTGAGCACTGGGCACTGCTCGGGCCCAACGGCGCCGGCAAGACGACCCTGTTGCGGCTGCTCGGCGCGCAGGGGCACCCCAGCAGCGGCACCGTGGACGTGCTCGGCCACCGGGTCGGCCGCGTCGACCTGCGCGAGCTGCGCTCCCGTATCGGCTTCGTCTCGCCGATGCAGGAGGTTCCGCACAGAGCGACGGCGCACACGGTCGTCCTGACCGGGGCGACCGGGACGGTGCAGCCGCTCTGGCGGGAGTACGACGCGGCCGCGCGCGAGCGGGCCCACGAGCTGCTGGCCGAGCTGAACTGCAAGGACCTCGCGGATCGACCCTACGGTGTGTGTTCCGGCGGCCAGCGTGCCCGGATCCTCATCGCACGGGCCCTGATGTGCGATCCGGCGCTCCTCCTGCTCGACGAGCCGTACAACGCGCTCGACCTGCCGTCGCGGGAGGACGTGATCGACGCGATGCAGGAACTGGCGTGGGCGCGGCCGGAGTTGGCGACCGTCACGGTCACGCACTATCTGGAGGAGCTGCCCAACAGCACGGGCCACTCGCTGCTGCTGCGCGAGGGCCGGGTGCAGGCCTGCGGCACGGTCGACGAGGTGCTGACCAGCGGTCGTCTGACGGCCTGCTTCGGACGGCCCGTCGAGGTCGAGCGGCGCGGTGGCCGCTGGGCCGCGCGCTCGGCGAGGCCCAGCTAGCCGCCAGTCTGTGGGCGTGGATCCGCCTCGGCAGCGGCTCAACCCGCGCCGCGAATCCAGCCGTCCATGGGGACGTCCTCACAGAGCCGGACCACGGGCTCGCCCGGGACGACGCGGCCGTCGTCCCGGGTGACCGTCTCGGTCGGGCCGGCGAGCCGGACCCTCACCCCGGGGTGTACGGCCTGCGGCGGGCCGTCGACCCGGCACCGTACGACGAAGCCTTCCGCCATGCGTACGGGCCACACGGCGTCCAGCACCGTGGGGCCGTATCGACGGGGCGCCACCACGCCCACGCCCTCGCTGCGCACCGGCATCAGTTCAGGGGACCAGCAGACCGGGCAGAGGAGCCGCCGGAAGGTCGTGCTGCGACACCAGGAACAGCGCTGGTAGAAGAGTTCCGCCGCGCCGCCCCCGTCCTGGGCGGACCGCTCGGGCCGTGACGCCGGCTCCTTTGTAGCTACTCGTGCGTAAAACACGATGCTCACTCTCTTCGGTTTTTCGAGATCCGCCGAATGCGGACGCGAAGGAGAAAGGCAACGTATTGCACTCGGCTCCATGAGAAAAGAGCGGAGTTCCCCCAGTTGGAGAGGCCCTGAACAATTCAGAAACACACTCCCTCTCCATGTGGAGGTGTTGCTGTGTCCCACAACACTCCATTGTCGGATCGCCCCCGCCGAGAGAAGCGACGACGCTGTCGCCTCACGCATTCCGGAGTCGCACATGCCCCAGACCCCCGCCC
>NZ_JAAAHS010000366.1 GCF_009908195.1 Streptomyces boluensis
TGAACGGCCTCGACGTGGAGCACCCTGCACGTACCGGGTGAACAGCTTCAGCCCGGAGCGCCCCGCACGTGCCGAGTGCGCAACCTCGACCTACAGCACCCCCACGTACCGAGTGCGCACCCCCCACGTACCGGGCGCCCAGAACCTACGAGTGCCCCAGATCCTCCGTACCGTCCCCCGAAGGCTCCGCCGGGACGGAACCCTCCGGGGCCGGGCGCAACGGGAGGACGTCGACGTTCATCGAGTCGAAGGCGTGCGGGGCCGGGCGCGGGGGCTTCGGCATGACCGCTGCCTCGGAGTGGCCGCCGCAGCCGTACGCGAGGGACACGACGCGGCCGTCGGCGGGGCTGAACTCGTTGGCGCAGACGCCGAACGCCTGGCGCAGGGAGCCCGCGATGGGCATGAGGAACGCACAGCTCACGCAGGTCGCCGGGGCCGCCTGCGCCATGGGGGTCTTCGCGCCGTACCCCTCGTCCCAGCGGTCGGCGGCAACGTGCAGCCCGTACCGGGAGAGGACGCGGGCGCGCCGCATGCCGAGTTCCTCGGCGACCGCGGCGATGGAGCCGCGAAGCGGGGCCAGCGGCAGGTTGGCCGGCGGACCGCCGGTGACCTCGGCGTCCTCCGACTCGACGAGCTCGGCCATCTCCTCGGAGACCGGCGAGTTCGGCGCGGGCTCGTCCTCGCCGGAGTACCCGGGCTCCAGGCGCAGGTCGTCCGCGTCGGTGGGCAGCAGGTCGCCGGGCCCGAGGTCGCCGGGGCGCAGCCGCTCGCTCCACGGCACCCATTCAGGGGCGAGGAGGGCGTCGGGTCCGGGCAGCAGCACCGTTTCGTCGAGGGTGACGATCTTGGCGCGGGAGGCGCGGGCGACGGTGACGGCCCAGCGCCAGCCGCGGTACCCGAACTCCTTGGACTCGAAGAAGTGGGTGACGACCCGGTCGCCCTCGGAGACCACCTCGACGTGTTCGCCGACGACGCCGGGGGCCGCGGCCTCCTCGGCCGCCGCCCTGGCGATGTCGATCGCCTCGGCGCACAGGCGGTCAGGGGTGCGGCTTCGCGTTGTCGCTGCGCTCACAGGTATCGCTTCTCTCCTACGCCGTCTCACGGGTGCGCCGTCCACTCGGTACGGGGCACGAACGGAGCGGACCAGGGGGCCGCGTCGACGTCCGAGCCCGGTCACTCCCGGGCGCGCCTACATCATCCATTCTGCGGGATGACGAAGAGGCGCGCGGCCAAGAACAACCGCCGCAGGCGCGCTACGCACGCTACCCCCTCGAAGCGCCCGAGCCCACACGGCATCCGCCCCGAGCACATCTCCAAATGATCTCAGTGGTGCCACCGGGCTTTCCCGTAGACCCCGTGCAGGGCCCTCGCAGTCCCCTGGCGGACCCCTTGCGGCGGGCCGCTGCCGCGCTCGGAACGCCCGGCTTGGGGCACTATGACTGAGTGGCCCTTCCTTCAGGATCACGGCCGACGAAGAGTGCGAGCCCGCTGCGCAAGGCGGCTCGCGCGGTGGGCCGCGCTCTGCACCTCCCGATCACCGGACCGGCGAGGGGCATCAGGAAGGCGACGCACGCGCACGGCGCGGGCGAGTCCGGTCTCGGCAAGCTGATCGAGCTGCATGCCGTGAACGGCGCCGGCGACGTGATGATCACGGTGGCGCTCGCCTCGACGGTGTTCTTCTCCGTACCGACGGACGAGGCGCGCGGCCGGGTCGCCCTGTACCTGGCGATCACGATGGCGCCGTTCACGCTGCTCGCCCCGGTGATCGGCCCGCTCCTGGACCGGATCCCGCACGGGCGGCGGGCCGCGATGGCGGGCTCGATGCTGGCCCGCGCGCTGCTCGCGCTGACGCTGTCGGGCGCGGTGGCCACGGGTTCGATCGAGCTGTATCCGGCGGCGCTCGGCGTCCTGGTGACGTCGAAGGCGTACGGAGTGGTCCGCAGCGCCGTCGTACCGCGTCTCCTGCCACCGACGTTCTCGCTGGTCAAAGCCAATTCGCGGGTGACGCTCGGCGGGCTGCTCGCCACCGGTGTGGCCGCACCGATCGCCGCCGGGCTGCACCAGCTCGGACCACCGTGGCCGCTGTACGGGGCGTGCGCGCTGTTCCTGCTCGGGGCGGTGCTCTCGTTCCGGCTGCCGCACAAGGTCGACTCGGCGCGCGGTGAGCGGCGGGCGCTGCTCGCCGCGGACGAGCAGCATCTGCACCTGCCGCACGGCAAGAAGCCGGGGCTTCGCACGGTCGGCCCGGCGGTGACGCACGGGCTCGCCGCGAACGCGTCGCTGCGCTGCCTGTCCGGCTTCCTGATCTTCTTCCTGGCGTTCCTGCTGCGGGAGGAGCCGCTGAACGGGCAGACCGCCGCGGTGTCCCTGGCGATCGTGGGCATCGCGGCCGGCGTGGGCAACGCCCTGGGTACGGCGGTGGGCGCGGCGCTCCGCAACCGCGCCCCTGAGCTGATCATCGTGACCGTCGTCGGCCTGGTCCTGCTCGTCGCGATCACCACGGCGGTGTTCTACGGGGCGCCCCTGATCGCCCTGCTCGGTGCGGTGGCGGGGCTCGGGCAGGCGCTGGCGAAGCTGTCCCTGGACGCGCTGATGCAGCGGGACGTACCGGAGCTGGTGCGCACCTCGGCGTTCGCGCGCTCGGAGACGCTGCTGCAGATGGCGTGGGTGCTGGGCGGCGGCATCGGCATCGCGCTGCCCCTTGAGGGCGGCCTCGGCCTCGGTGTGGGCGCCTGCATCGTGGCCCTCGGCTGGCTGACGACGGTACGGGGGCTGCTCATCGCGGCCCACCGGGGCGGGCCCGATCCGCACGTGCGGTGAGGTGAGGGGGTACGGCGGGTGCGCAGGGGCCGCGCGGCACGCCGGACCCCGCGTGGCGGGACCGGTGGGGGCGCCAGATAGCCTTTCGCGCATGACCTCCCTGCGTATGTCGGCCAAGGGCCGCCGCACCGCTGCCGCCCTCGGCGCCGTGTCCGCCGGACTTCTCATCCTCTCGGCCTGCGACAAGCCGTCACCGCTGTCGACCTTGACGGTCAACGGCGACACGGTGAACGCCGAGGCCGCCTGCTACGGCGACGGCAAGGCGATCGGCGAGTCCGAGATCAAGTCCTGCCTGCAGAAGGAAGCCGAGAAGACCATCACCGTCGGCATGGACGACAAGGTCCGCTTCGGCGTCGACCCGGAGGTCGCCGAGAACGGCTGGACCCTGTTCATCGGCGGCCAGCCGGCCGAGCAGGAGCCGTACAAGAAGACGTACCGCTCGATCCCCGGCAACGTGTTCTTCTCCTCCCAGCAGGGCGGCGCCCCGCTGAAGAAGGCGCAGGTGTCGCTCGTCGAGACCGACGGCAACAAGCTCAAGGGCATCTGGCACTTCGAGCTCAAGAAGGGTGAGTAGGAGTTCCTGATCGCCGGGTTCTGATCGCCACGGCCGTCGCCGCGGAGCGGGACGCTGTGGCGCGGGCCATCGACGCAGCGCCGCCGGAGTTCCGGCCGGCGCTCGACTGTGTCGCTGTCGGCGTGGGCCCCGCCGCCGCGGCGGCCGGAACCGCCACCGCGCTCACCACGGCCGCACTCCGCGGTGAGCCGTACGGCCTGGTCGTGTCCGCCGGGATCGGCGGCGGCTTCCAGCCCGCCGCCCCCGTCGGTTCGCTCGTCGTCGCCGACGCGATCGTCGCCGCCGATCTGGGCGCCGAGACCGGCGAGGGATTCCTGCCGGTCACCGAGCTCGGCTTCGGCACCGTCACCCACACCCCGCCCGCCGCGCTCGTCCGCGCCGCTGCCGCCGCCTGCGGGGCCCGTACCGGCACCGTCCTCACCGTCTCCACCGTGACCGGCACCGCGCGCCGCGCCGCCGAGCTCAGCGGCCGTCATCCGGGGGCCGTCGCCGAGGCGATGGAGGGCTTCGGGGTGGCCGAGGCCGCCGCCGCGCACGGGGTGCCGGTCCTCGAAGTGCGTGCCGTCTCCAACCCCGTGGGCCCCCGCGACCGTGCCGCCTGGCGCATCGGGGACGCCCTCGCCGCGCTCACCGGGGCGTTCACGCGCCTCGCGCCCGTACTCGCCACCGAACCCGACGAGGAGTCGCCGTGACCCTGCGCATCGCGTACTCGCCCTGCCCCAACGACACGTTCGTCTTCCACGCCTGGGCGCACGGACAGGTGCCGGGGGCGCCGGAGCTCGACGTCACGTTCGCGGACATCGACCTGACCAACGGGATGGCGGAGCGCGGCGAGTTCGACGTGCTGAAGGTGTCGTACGCGGTGCTGCCGTACGTCCTCGACGAGTACGCGCTGCTGCCCTGCGGCGGTGCGCTCGGCCGGGGCTGCGGGCCGCTCGTGCTGACCCGGGAGCCGGGTGCCGACCTCGCCGGGAAGACGGTGGCGGTGCCGAGCGAGCGGTCGACGGCGTATCTGCTGTTCCGGCTCTGGGCCGCGGACACGCTGCGCGACGGCGCACCGGAGATCGTCGTGCTGCCGTTCCACGAGATCATGCCCGCGGTGCGGGACGGCAAGGTCGACGCGGGCCTCGTCATCCACGAGGCGCGCTTCACGTACCAGGAGTACGGGCTTCACTGCCTCGCCGACATGGGCGCGCACTGGGAGGAGACGACGGGCCTGCCGATCCCGCTTGGCGCGATCATCGCCAAGCGTTCGCTGGGCGAGACCGTTCTCAACTCCCTCGCCGACGCGGCCCGTTCCTCGGTGCGCAAGGCCTGGGACGAGCCGGAGAACTCCCGGGAGTACGTCCTCGCGCACGCGCAGGAGATGGACCCGGCGGTCGCGGACCAGCACATCGGCCTGTACGTCAACGAGTTCACCGCCGACCTCGGTGAGGACGGCTACGCCGCGGTGCGGGGGCTGCTCACCCGCGCGGCGGCCGAGGGACTGGTTCCGCCCCTCGGCCGTGACGCGCTGCGGTTCCCGTGAACGGGTCGCGTGGTTATACGTCGAGTTGGTCCGCCACCGCGCGGAGCATTCCGGCGATCTTCGCGCCGTGCGCCTTGTCCGGGTAGCGGCCGCGCTCCAGTTGCTGCGTGACGTTCTCCAGGAGCGTCGTCAGGTCCTGCACGATCGACGCCAGCTCGTCGGGCTTGCGGCGCTGCGCGGCCGCGACCGAGGGCGCCGGGTCCAGAAGCGTCACGGAGAGGGCCTGGTCCCCGCGCTGGCCTGCGACGACGCCGAACTCGACGCGCTGTCCGGGCTTGAGCGACTCGACCCCGCCGGGCAGCACGGACGAGTGAACGAAGACGTCACCGCCGTCGTCGCGGGAGAGAAAGCCGAAGCCCTTCTCACTGTTGAACCACTTGACCTTGCCGGTAGGCACGTCGTCTGTCCGTCCTCGTCTGTTCTCGTACTCGGGGTTTCGGAGTGCCGGGTCCGCCGGATCCGCCGGGTCCTGTCGGGTCCTGTCGGGCGGAAATCGGCTCTGGATAGCACTACAGCGGGCCGCCTGACCCGCCGCCACCAAGGCTAATGGTCCGGTGCCGGGTGACAAGACTGCTTTCTCGGTCTCCGCACCACTGCTTCTCGGACGACCGCCCGGCCGGTCACCATCGGCAGGGAACTACCCTGGCCGGGTGAGTGACACACCTACAGGCGCGGGTGACCGGCTGGTCCGGCTCGGCGCGATCGTCTTCTTCGTCGGAGCCCTGGCCACCCTGGTCACCGTGGCCCCGCTGTTCCTGGGCACGGAACCGTTCCCGTCCATCGCGTACGCGGTGTGCATGCTGATGGGCGTCGGCTTCGTCATCGCCGCGGCCGGGGTGCTACGGACCATCGCCGTACAGCGACGTCAGGCCCGCTCGGCGCGCTAGGCCCTGTCTTCAGACTCCCGCCTGCCACGCGTCCGGGCCGAACACCTCGTACCGGATGCGCTCCTCGGGCACACCCCGGTCCAGGAGCTGCCCGCGCAGTGACCGCATGAACGGCAGCGGTCCGCACAGGTAGGCCGTCAGCCCTTCGGGCAGCTCGACGTGGCGCAGGTCGGCCCGGCCGGTGTGCTCGTCGGGCCAGTCGCCTTCCGGGGTCTCGTAGAAGAAGTGCGTGCGTACGGTGCCGAGTTCGGCGGCGAGCTTCGCGGTCTCGTCGCGGAACGCGTGCGTGCCGGGCGCGCGGTCCGCGTGCAGGACGGTGACCGGGCGGCACGAGCGGGTGGCGACGAGCTGCCGGAGCATGCCGGTCATGGGCGTGCAGCCGATGCCGGCGGAGGCGAGGAGCAGCGGCCCTTCGCCCGCGTCCAGGGTGACGTCGCCGAAGGGCGCGCTCAGCCGCAGCAGGTCGCCCGGCCGTACCCGGTCGTGCAGGTGGGTGGAGACCTCGCCGTGCGGACCGCCCTCGGCGCCGCGCTCGCGCTTGACCGCGAAGTGGAGGCCGAGTCCGTCGCCGGCCGTTCCGGTCAGGCTGTACTGGCGTATCTGCCGTGCCCCGTCGGGGAGTTCGACCCGCACGGACACGTACTGGCCCGGCCGGAAGGCGGGCACGGGGCCGCCGTCGTCCGGTCGTACGGTGAAGGCGGCGGCGTCGCCGGTGAGCGGCCGGACCTCGGTCACCCGGTACGGGCGCCACACGTCGCCGTCCGCGACGCGCGCCTCCTGGTACAGCCGGGCCTCGGCGGCGATGAGGGTGTCCGCCATCAGCCAGTAGACCTCGCCCCAGGCCGCGGCCACCTCCGCGGTGACGGCCTCGCCGAGCACTTCGGCGATCGCGGCGAAGAGGTGGGTGTGCACGAGCGCGTACTGGTCGCGGGTGATGCCGAGGGAGGCGTGCTTGTGCGCGATACGGGAGAGGAGCGCGTCGGGCCGCCGTCCCGGCCGGTCGAGCAGCGCCGTGGCGAATCCCGCGATGGCGCCGGCGAGTGCCTGCCGCTGGGCGCCGTTGGCCTGGTTGCCGCGGTTGAACAGGTCGCGCAGCAGTTCCGGGTGGGCCGCGAAGAGGCGGGCGTAGAACCGCTCGGAGATCGCGTCGAGGGCGCCGCCGACGGCGGGCAGGGTCGCGCGTACGAGCGCGGCGGACCCCTCCGAAAGCGCCGGGGTCTCCGTGAGCCCCGGGGTCTCCAAATGCCCCGGATTCTCCGGAAGTTCAGGCGTCTCCCGCAGGTCAGGCGTCTCCGACAGCATCAGCACTCCAAATTCGTATATGAGATTCCAATTTTTGGCCGGACGTGACGGCCCGCTTCCGCAGAAGGGAAGGGCCGGTCGCGCAGGTCAGCCGGTCAGCCGGTCGGCCGCGGTCCCGGCGGGGCCAGTGCGAGCAGCACGGGGCCGGTCGGGTCTGCGACCAGGTCCTCGACGGTCACCGGGTCGAGGGTGGCGTAGAACGCCTCCTGCGCCTCGCGCAGCACTCCGCGCAGCCGGCAGGCCGAGCGGAGCGGGCAGGGCGGATCATCCTCGCAGCCGACGACATCGCCGACCCCTTCCAGCTCGCGCACGAGCCGGCCGAGGGAGCCGGTCCGCCCGCGCCCGGTGAGCGCGAGCCCGCCGCCGCGCCCGCGCCGCGCCTCGACGACGCCGAGGTCACGCAGGCGCGTGACCACCTTCGCGGCGTGGCTGTACGGCACGGCGACGGCGTCGGCCACCTCGCGGGTTGTCGGCTCCTGACCGTCCAGGACCGCGAGGCGCATGGCGATACGCAGCGCCAGATCGGTTGCCTTGGTGAGTCGCACGCCGCGACCCTAACTAATACGAATCTCAAATACCACTTTGCCGAGCGGTTGGCCGATCGGTCAGCCGAGCGGTTGGCCGAGCGGGCTCAAGCGGGGTGGGCTC
>NZ_JAAAHS010000367.1 GCF_009908195.1 Streptomyces boluensis
ACACCGTCACTCCCCCGCCACCCCGCACCCTGGCAAGCACCTCCCCATGCACGGCAGCAAGCCCTGCAACCGCCCGCGCCGGCACCGGACTACCGGTGACCGTGTACCACTCCTCCGCCCCGGCGTACTGGACGGTGACGGCCACACCCCCGTCCGGCAGCAAGTCAGCGGCCACGGTCAACTCCCCTGTGACAACACCGACTTCGTCCGTCATGACACCGCCGGGCCCGGCCCGCACATCCGCCACGAGTCGCCGCTCGTTCATGACTCGCAGGTGCCGAGCATCTCGTCGAGCTCGCGCTTCTCGGCCTCGGTCACGGTCAGCTCGTACGTGGATTTCACCGACACCCAGGCCCGCCCGTACACGCACCAGTACGCCTTCGCGGGCGGCTGCCACTCGTCGGGGCCCTGGTCGCCCTTGGAGCGGTTGGAGGACGCCGACACCGCGATCAGCTGCGGATGCGTCAGGTCGTTGGCGAACTCCGCGCGCCGCTCCTGCGTCCACTTGCCCGCGCCGGAACGCCAGGCGTTGGCGAGCGGCACCATGTGGTCGATGTCCAGGTCCGAGGAGTCGGTGAACTTCTCGTCGTCGTAGACGCTGTCCCAACTCCCGGACACGGCACGGCAGTCGTCGTTGCGCCGCACGTCCTTGCCGTCGCGTTCGAGGACGACCTCGCGGGTGTCGCAGTTCTCGCCCTGCTCCGCCCAGTGCAGGAACTTCTCGCGGCTGTACCCCGTCATGGAGCCCTGCGCGGCCACGTCGAGACCGGCCAGCTTCTGCCGCGCCGTCTGCGCCGAGGGCACTCCGGGCAACGTGCCGGTGTGCTCCGGCGGGCCGCCACCGGCGCCGGTGCCGCCGTCCGTCTCGCCCGCACCGGTCCCGCCGCTCACGGACGGCTTGGGGTCCGCGCCGCCCTCCGTGCCACCCTCCGTACCGACGCCCGAACACCCGGCCACGGCGAGCACGGCAAGCACTGCCAGGCCTCGCCCCCACCACTTCTGACGTGCCATGACTTCCGCACTCCCTCTCACCTGGCCGCACCTGCACGCGTGCTTCGCGCGCAGCCTACCCACGCGGACACGTCCGGATCGGGGGACAAATGCGGCGTCACCCGGACGACTTGGAGCCTGTCGAACACGCGCCCGTCCCGTCGGCACCCCGTCGGCGCCCCGGCGTCGCGTACGTCACAGCTACCGCCCGTAACCCCCGCTTCCGGCCGGGCTGTTCGGGGGCCCGCTGGACCTGGCGGCCCGGCGCTGATGAGATCACCGAGGGCCGCCCTCGGGCCGTCCCACCTCACCCTCTCCGCCGCCGAAGGAGTTCGACCCCGATGACCGACGCACCGCGCACCGCGCCCACCGGTTTCCGCCGAGGCGTGCGGATCGGGGCCGCGCGGCAGCGGCCGTGCACGGTCGTGGTGTGCCGCGGATGCTGCTGCGGCAACGCGCGCAAGTACCCCGGCACCGACCACGTATGGCAGTTGGACCGGCTCGAGGCGGCCGCGGCGGCGTCCGGCGGCACCCTTTCCGTACGTACGTCGGACTGCCTCGGGCCCTGCGACCAGGCCAACGTCATCGTGGTGCAGCCTTCCTCGGCGGGCCGTCTCGCCGGTGGGAAGGCCACCTGGATCGGCTTCGCCATGGACGACGACTGCACCGACGAACTCCTCGACTGGGTCACCGCGGGCGGCCCCGGTGTCGCCGCTCCGCCGCCCACCCTTGAGCTGCAGTTCGTCAAGCCGCCCCGGGAGGCCCGCCCGGCCAAGGCGGCACGCGCCCGGCGCTGACCTCGAAGTAGCCGGTCAGCGGCCGGTCAGCGGCCGATGAGGTGCCGGCCCCGGCCGGTGAGCCGGTGCACCACATACGCCCCGGCGCGTTCACTGTGCAGCAGCCCCGCGTCCCGCAGCACCTTCAGGTGGCCGCTGACCGTGGACGCCGGCATGCCCAGGTGCGCGGCCACGGAACCGGTGGTCGAGCTGACCGTGAGGGCGCGCAGCACCCGGGTGCGGGCGGTACCGAGCAGGGCGGCGAGCGCGTCCGTGGCGGCGGGACCGTACGGGCCGTGGGTGGCCGGATACACCACCACGGACGGCAGGTTGGGATCGGCGATGGCGATCGGCTCGGTGTGGCAGAAGAAGGACGGCACGAGCCGCACCCCCCGGCCGCGCAGATACAGGTCGGCGTTGACCGGGTAGGGCGCGCTGAGCACCGGGTCCCGCCACACGAACGGCGCCAGCGTCTCCAGAACCGCGACCGTGCCGCCGTCCAGCGTCTCCAGGCGGCCGTCCCGGTCGGCGGCGACGGTGGCCTCGACCTCGCTCCAGTCCGGGGCGACGAGCTGGGCGTGGAAGCGCAGTACGGCGTCGGCGACCCGGTCGAGCAGGTCCCGGTCCCCGGAGGCGAGCCGCCGGGTCCAGCCGGGCAGGGCGCGGTAGCGGGCGGCCTCGCGCAACTCCCTGGCGAGGCGCGGTCCTGGGGTGGCGCGCAGCGTCCGCAGCGCGGCGGCCATGCCGTCCTCGGACTCGGCGGGCGTCAGGAAGTCGGGGAAGTACGCGGCGTCGGCGGGGGCCAGATCGCGTAACAGGCGGCAGGCGGCGCGGAGTTCGGGGTCCTGGAGCCGTTCGACGGCCCGGTGGCGCCAGGGGCGCAGCCAGACGGGCAGCCGGGCCGGTGGCGTGCTGAGCACATGGAGCCCGAGGAACGCCTCCCACATCGGGTCGGCGGACCGCGCCCACTGCACGTACCGGAAGTCGCGGTCGCTGAAGTGGATGCGCAGGACGCCGACCATGGAACGAGAGTAACTCCCGTTGACACAAGGGGATTTCGGCCCAGCCCGAACACCTCACCCCCGGCCCGCCCGGCCTGTCCTTACCATCCGGTACCCCCACACCCTGGAGGTTGATGTGAGTCAGTCGGCACCGGCGTCCCGTCGCCGGATGCTCAGAGCCGCGGGTGGCGCGACCGCGGCCGTCGCGCTCGGCGGCGCGGCGCCCTCGGCCCGTCGGCGACGGCAACGGCCTGCGGGTCGTGGACCACGACGAGCGCGACGCCCGGATGAAGTACTACCGCTTCGCCACCGACGCGATCGGCTGGGACCCGGCGGTGAACGTACTGCTGCCCGAGGACTACGCGTCCGGGCGGCGCTACCCGGTCCTCTACCTGCTCCACGGCGGCGGCCTCGACCAGGACTTCATGACCTTCGACCGGTACGGCATCCGCGGGCCGCCCGCTCATCGTCGTCATGCCGGACGGCGGGCATGCCGGCTGGTACGGCAACCCGGCCGCCTCGAACGCGGGCCCCCGCGACTGGGAGACCTTCCACATCGCGCAGTTGCTGCCGTGGATCGACGCCACCTTCCGTACGTACGCGGAGTCCGACGGGCGCGCGGTGGCCGGGTTCTCGATGGGCGGCTTCGGCGCACTGAAGTACGCGGCCAAGTACCACGGCCACTTCGCGTCGGTCAGCGCCCACTCGGGCCCCGCGAGCCTGCGCCGCGACCAGGGTCTGGTGACGCACTGGGTGAACGAGACCCAAGTCCTCGCCGGACAACGGGAGTTCCGCGCCCGCCTCGGGGAGGCCGGAGTCCCGCACGAGTGGCACGAGGAGCCCGGCGGCCATGTGTTCCGCGCGGAACTGTTCCGCCGCGACCTGGACGGCGTCGTCGCCCGCCTCCGCAAGGCCTGAACAGACATCCGCACCCGGCACCCCCATTCCGACGACCGTTCCCAGGAGCCCTGATGCGCAGGAGACTCGTACCCACCGCCGTCACGACCGTGCTTGCCGTGACCGCTACACTCGCCGCCCTCGTCACCCCGGCCGCGGCGGGGCAGCAACCCACATCCGTCACCGTGGCCGGTCACGCCACGACCGACGGCACCGCCCTGGTCAGCGGGCACAACGAACCCGGCACCCGGATGCGCGTGCAGCCGGTGCGGACCTCGACCACCCGCACCCTGGAGATCGACTACCAGGTCCAGGAGACCGGCTGGTGGTGCGGCCCGGCCGCGACCCGTATCGCCCTGTCGGCACGGACCGCACCGCCCAGCCAGGCCACCCTCGCCGCCGAACTCGGCACCACCGAGGGCGGCACGGACCACATCAGCCAGGTGACCGGGGTGCTCAACTCCCGTATCGGCACCGGCTGGTACGAGACCAAGGAGATGCCGAACGACCCGCCGACGCCGGAGCAGCGGGACCTGTTGTGGCGCGACATCGTGCTCGACATCGACAGCAACTATCCGATCGTCGCCAACATCGTGGCCCCGCCCGGCAACCAGCCGCCCGGCTACCCGCCCGGCGAGACGATCTACCACTACTTCACGGTGATCGGCTACGACGACGCGCAGCGCACCGTCCTGATAGCCGACCCGGCGTCGTTCGGCGGCAACCAGATCTACTGGCTGTCGTTCGACCAGCTCGCCACGTTGATCCCGCCGAAGGGCTACGCGGCCTGAGCCAGGGCCACGGCGGGCCGGTCACATCGCGGCACACGGAGGGGCGGGCCTGACTCAGGTCTGCCCCTCACCCCGTCCCACGAGCATCGCCACCAGGCGCTCCACCTGCCGCCCGGCATCCGGGCCCTCGGGGCGGCCGGTCATCAGGAGGTGGTGCACGGTACCGACGACGGCGAGCGCGGCAGCGGACGTGTCGCTGTCCTGATCGATCCGGCCGAGCCGCTGCTCGGCGGCGAGATAGGCCGAGATCGCCTCCTCGATCGCGGTGAACCCGGGCGCTCCGGCGTCGAGCGCCTCGCGGATACGGAGCGTGGCGGCGGGACGCGACATGGCCAGGGCCGTGATCGTCGGGCCGCCGGAGTGGATGAGGGCGAGCGCGACCCCGCCCAGGTTCTCCCCGACGGTGGCCTCCCCCGCACGGCCGGGCAGTTCTTCCGCGCGGCGCGCGGTGCGCGCGAACCGGTCGAGGCACAGTTCGGCGACGAACTCGTCGAGCCCGGAGAAATGAGCGTGCAGCAGGCCCTTGGAGCAGCCCGCTTCGCCGGTGATGGCCCGGCTGGTCAGCGCGCCGGGCCCGTCCCGCCCGAGCACCCGCTCCGCGGCGGCGAACAACCGCTCCCGGACATCAGGTATGGCTACTCCACGCGGTGACATGTCGCCCCTCTCCGGCTCGTCAACACCCTTAGGGGCAAACCCCGTTGCCAGTTTGGGCGTATGCCCATACTGTTTGGGCACACGCCCATCATAGGTATGTGAGCCCGGCCCGCCAGTCCGTGCGTGAGCCAGGCCCGACAGGAGGCACCAGATGCGGAACGTCGTCAACACCGAGCAGCAAGAGGCCTGGAACGGCCCCGAGGGCAAGTACTGGGCGGATCACCAGGCGCGTTGGGACGCGGTGAACGACGGGTTCAACGAGCGCCTGCTCGACGCCGCCGGGATCGGCCCCGGCGACCGGGTGCTCGACATCGGCTGCGGAAACGGCCATACGTCGCGGCTCGCCGCACGCCGGGCGGACGGCGGTCAGGTGCTCGGCGTCGACCTGTCGGCTCCGATGCTGGAGCGCGCCCGTGCCTCCGCCGCGCAGGAGGGCCTCGACAACGTCACGTTCGAGCGGGCCGACGCCCAGGTCCACCCCTTTGCGCCCGCCTCCTTCGACTCGGCACTCAGTCGGTACGGCGTGATGTTCTTCGGCGACCCGGTCGCCGCGTTCAGCAACATCGGCGGGGCGCTGCGGCCCGGCGGCAGGCTCGCGTTCGTCTGTCCGGCGGACCCGGAGCGCAACGGCTGGGTGGAGGCCGTCATGTCGCTGCGCGCGTTCGTGCCAGTGGAGGAGTTCGGCACGCCGGGGCAGCCCGGCATGTTCTCGCTCGCGGACCCGGACCGCGTCCGCACCGTGCTGACCGGGGCCGGGTTCCGGGATGTCGAGACCCGGCGGGTGGAGACGTTCGGCACCTGGGGCCGTGACGGCGCGGACGCGGCGGAGTTCCTGCTCGGCACCGGCCCCGGCCGTCACTTCACGTCCCAGCTCTCCCCCGAGACCGTCGACCGCGCCCGCGCCACCCTCACGGAATACATGCGCGCCCACGAGGACCCCGAGCACGAGGGCATGGTCCGGCTGCGCAGCACGGCGAGCCTGGTGACCGCCGTGCGCCCGTAGCCCGGCCCCGGCACCGGCACCCGGCACCCGTTCCACCTGCTGGTCCACCCTTGCCACCTGGGACTTCGGCGACGACCATCTACCGGGGCGTACCCCCCGAGGCACTGCATAACGGTCGAGCAGAGAGCGGAGCATTCATGGATGTCAGCACACATATCGAGGCCGTTCACGCGGAGGTCCGTCGGCGCAACCCCGGAGAGGCCGAGTTCCACCAGGCCGTCACCGAGGTTCTCTCCTCGCTCGGCCCGGCCCTTGAGCGGCACCCGGAGTATGTGAGCGGCGGCATCGTCGAGCGGCTGTGCGAGCCGGAGCGCCAGGTGGCCTTCCGCGTCCCGTGGGTCGACGACCAGGGTGCGGTGCGGGTCAATCGCGGTTTCCGGATCGAGTTCAGCAGCGCCCTCGGCCCGTACAAGGGCGGACTCCGCTTCCACCCGAGCGTGAACCTGGGGATCGTGAAGTTCCTCGGCTTCGAGCAGATATTCAAGAACGCGCTGACCGGTATGGGCATCGGCGGCGGCAAGGGCGGCGCGGACTTCGACCCGCGCGGCCGGTCCGACGGCGAGATCATGCGGTTCTGTCAGTCCTTCATGACGGAGCTGTACCGCCACATCGGCGAGCGCACCGATGTCCCGGCCGGTGACATCGGCGTGGGCGGACGCGAGATCGGCTTCCTCTTCGGCCAGTACAAGCGGCTCACCAACCGCTTCGAGGCGGGCGTGCTCACCGGGAAGCCGGTGGCCTGGGGCGGTTCGCACGCCCGCACCGAGGCCACCGGGTACGGCACGGTGTTCTTCGCCCAGGAGATGCTCGCCACCCGCGGCAAGTCCTTCGACGGCCGCCGCGTGGTGGTCTCGGGCTCGGGCAACGTCGCCGTGTACGCCATCGAGAAGGTCCAGGCACTCGGCGGCCGGGTCGTGGCCTGCTCCGACTCCTCGGGCTATGTGGTCGACGAGGACGGGATCGACCTGGAGCTGCTCAAGGAGATCAAGGAGGTGCGCCGCGCCCGCCTCTCCGTGTACGCCGAGGTGAAGCCGACCGCGCACTTCTCCGCCCGCGGCACCCTCTACGACGTGCCGTGCGACATCGCGCTGCCGTGCGCCACGCAGAACGAACTGGGCCGCGACGACGCGGTGGCACTGACCAAGAACGGCGTGCTCGCGGTCGCCGAGGGCGCCAACATGCCGTCCACGCCGGAGGCGATCGAGGTGCTGCGGGGGGCGGGGGTCCTGTTCGGTCCCGGCAAGGCGGCCAACGCGGGCGGGGTCGCCACCTCGGCCCTGGAGATGCAGCAGAACGCGGCCCGCGACCAGTGGACGTTCGAGCAGACCGAGAGCCGGCTCGCCGCGGTCATGCGCGACATCCACACCGAGTGCCGCGCCACCGCCGACACCTACGGCGGCGCCCCGGACGACTACGTCCTCGGTGCCAACATCGCGGGCTTCCTGCGGGTCGCGGACGCGATGGCGGCACAGGGCATCGTGTAGCCGTCCGTACCGTATGCGGCCGCACCCCCCGCC
>NZ_JAAAHS010000368.1 GCF_009908195.1 Streptomyces boluensis
TTGTGTATAAGAGACAGCCTTCGTACTGCCTGGTGTGCGGCTCAGCGCACCGGGTGTCCCGCGTCCCGCAGCGTCTGCTTGACCTCGCCGATCCGCAGGTCGCCGAAGTGGAAGACCGATGCGGCGAGGACCGCGTCGGCGCCCGCCGCGACGGCCGGCGGGAAGTGGTCGAGCCGGCCCGCGCCGCCGGAGGCGATGACGGGGACGGTGACGTGCTTGCGTACCGCCTCGATCATCTCGATGTCGTAGCCGTCCTTGGTGCCGTCGGCGTCCATCGAGTTGAGCAGGATCTCGCCCGCGCCCAACTCGGCGGCCCGATGCGCCCATTCGACCGCGTCGATGCCGGCGGACCTGCGGCCGCCGTGGGTCGTCACCTCGAAGGAGCCGGCCGCCGTACGGCGCGCGTCCACCGACAGGACCAGGACCTGGCGGCCGAAGCGCTCGGCGATCTCCCGGATCAGCTCGGGGCGGGCGATCGCGGCGGTGTTGACGCCGACCTTGTCCGCGCCCGCGCGCAGGAGCTTGTCGACGTCCTCGGCCGTGCGCACTCCGCCGCCCACCGTGAGCGGGATGAAGACCTGCTCGGCGGTGCGGCGCACCACGTCGTACGTCGTCTCGCGGTTGCCGGAGGACGCGGTGATGTCCAGGAACGTCAACTCGTCGGCGCCCTCGGCGTCGTACACCTTCGCCATCTCGACGGGGTCGCCCGCGTCGCGGAGGTTCTGGAAGTTGACGCCCTTCACGACCCGGCCGTTGTCCACGTCCAGGCAGGGGATGACTCGGACCGCCAGGGTCATGACTGATCGGGCTCCTCGTGACCGTCCGGGACCTCGCCCAGGAACGCTTCCATTTCCACTTCGACCAGGATGCGCGGGTCGACGAAGCCGGTGACGACCGCCATGGTCGTCACCGGGCGCACGGAGCCGAAGATCTCCTGGTGCGCCCGCCCCACCGCGTCCACGTCCCGCGCGTGCGTCAGCAGCAGCCGGGTGCGGATGACGGAATCGGCGCCGATCCCGAACTCCCCGATCGCTTCGAGGGCGTTGGCGATGGCGAACCGCGTCTGCTCGTAGGGGTCGCCCTCACCGTGCAGGACCAGCCCCTTGAAGGAGGTGGTGCCGCCCACCACGACCCGGTCCCCCGCCGCGACAGCGCGCGCGAAACCGAAGGCCTCCTCCCACGGGCTGCCGCTCTGCACACGTCGTACGCCGCTCATACGGACACGGCCTCCAGGGCCTCCTCCAGGGTGAAGGCCTTCGCGTACAGCGCCTTGCCGACGATGGAGCCCTCCACACCGAGGGGTACGAGCTCCGCGATGGCGCGCAGGTCGTCGAGGCTGCTCACGCCGCCGGAGGCGACGACCGGGCGGTCCGTGGCCGCGCAGACGTTCTTCAGGAGCTCCAGGTTGGGGCCCTGCAGCGTGCCGTCCTTGGCGATGTCGGTGACGACATACCGCGCGCAGCCCTCGGAGTTGAGGCGCTCCAGGGTCTCGTACAGGTCGCCGCCGTCGCGGGTCCAGCCGCGGCCGCGCAGCGTGGTGCCGCGCACGTCCAGGCCGACGGCGATCTTGTCGCCGTGCGAGGCGATGACCTTGGCGACCCACTCGGGGGTCTCCAGGGCGGCGGTGCCCAGGTTCACGCGCGTGCAGCCGGTGGCGAGCGCGGCCTCGAGGGAGGCGTCGTCCCGGATGCCGCCGGACAGCTCGACCTTGATGTCCATGGCGCCCGCGACCTCGGCGATCAGGGCGCGGTTGTCGCCGGTGCCGAACGCGGCGTCCAGGTCGACCAGGTGCAGCCACTCGGCGCCGGAGGACTGCCAGGCGAGGGCCGCCTGAAGGGGCGAGCCGTACGAGGTCTCGGATCCGGACTCGCCGTGCACGAGGCGGACGGCCTGGCCGTCGCGGACGTCGACGGCGGGCAGGAGTTCGAGCTTCGGGTTCTGGGAAGCGGTCACAGTACGGAGATCCAGTTCTTCAGCAGCTGCGCTCCGGCGTCGCCGGACTTCTCGGGGTGGAACTGCGTCGCCCACAGCGCGCCGTTCTCGACGGCGGCCACGAACTTCTCGCCGTGCGTGGCCCAGGTGACGAGCGGGGCGCGCATCGCCGGGTTGGTCACGTCGAGGGACCAGTCGTGGACGGCGTAGGAGTGCACGAAGTAGTAACGGTCGTCCGGGGAGAGGCCGTTGAAAAGCTCCGAGCCTTCCGGGGCGTCGACGGTGTTCCAGCCCATGTGCGGGACGACGTCGGCCTTGAGCGGGCCGACCGTGCCGGGCCACTCGTCCAGGCCCTCGGCCTCGACACCGTGCTCGATGCCGCGCTCGAAGAGGATCTGCATGCCGACACAGATGCCCATGACGGGCCGCCCGCCGGCGAGCCTGCGCCCCACGACCCAGTCGCCGCGCGCCTCCTTGAGGCCCTTCATGCAGGCGGCGAAGGCGCCGACACCGGGCACGAGGAGCCCGTCGGCGTTCATCGCGGTGTCGAAGTCACGGGTGATCTCCACATCGGCGCCGACCCGGGCGAGGGCGCGCTCGGCGGAGCGGACGTTACCGAAGCCGTAGTCGAAGACGACGA
Source organism: Streptomyces boluensis (assembly GCF_009908195.1). GTDB lineage: Bacteria > Actinomycetota > Actinomycetes > Streptomycetales > Streptomycetaceae > Streptomyces > Streptomyces boluensis. The sequence goes on from NZ_JAAAHS010000368.1 coordinate 2,573, forward strand.
CGCTCTTGCGGCCGGTGCTCGCGGCGGTCAATTCCACACCTCAAGACGGACGATGCCCGCGACCAGGCACATCGCGGCGCCGATGGACAGGAGGGTGATCAGGCTCTTGGACTGCTTCTGCTTCACGAAGGAGTAGACCCCGCCGAGCAGGAACAGACCGACGAAGAGAAGCAGCGTGGAGATGCCGTTCATGGCTTTACAGGGCGCCCTTCGTGGACGGGAGGATGCCGGCGGCCCGCGGGTCGCGCTCCGAGGCGTACCGCAGCGCGCGGGCGAGGGCCTTGAACTGGCACTCGACGATGTGGTGGGCGTTGCGCCCGTACGGCACGTGCACGTGCAGCGCGATCTGCGCCTGGGCGACGAAGGACTCCAGGATGTGCCGGGTCATCGTCGTGTCGTACGCGCCGATCATCGGCGCCATGTTCTCCGGCTCGGTGTGCACCAGGTACGGGCGCCCGGACAGGTCGACCGTCACCTGGGCGAGCGACTCGTCGAGCGGGACCGTGCAGTTGCCGAAGCGGTAGATCCCCACCTTGTCGCCGAGCGCCTGCTTGAAGGCGGCGCCGAGCGCGAGGGCGGTGTCCTCGATGGTGTGGTGGGAGTCGATGTGCAGGTCGCCCTCGGTCTTGACGGTGAGGTCGAAGAGGCCGTGGCGGCCGAGCTGGTCGAGCATGTGGTCGTAGAAGCCGACGCCTGTTGAAACTGACACTTCGCCCTTGCCGTCGAGGTCGATCTCGACGAGGACGGAGGTCTCCTTGGTGGTGCGCTCCACGCGCCCGACGCGACTCATGCGCTCTGCTCCTGCTCGTTCTTGACTTCGCGTACCGCATCGAGGAACGCGTCGTTCTCTTCCGGGGTTCCGGCGGTGACCCGCAGCCAGCCCGGTACGCCGTTGTCCCGGACCAGGACGCCGTGGTCGAGGATGCGCTGCCACATGGCGTGCGCGCCGCCCTCGCCCTCGAAGCGGCCGAACTGGACGAAGTTCGCGTCGGACGCGGTGACTTCGTACCCCATCGTCCACAGTTCGCGGACGATCCGGTCGCGCTCCTGCTTCAGCTGCTGCACATAGCCGAGCAGCGTGTCCGTGTGCTCGAGGGCCGCGAGCGCGGTCGCCTGGGTGACGGCGGACAGGTGGTACGGAAGCCGCACCAGCTGCACCGCGTCCACCACCGCCGGGTCGGCGGCGAGATAGCCGAGCCGGAGCCCGGCCGCGCCGAAGGCCTTGGACATGGTCCGGGAGACGACGAGATTCGGCCGACCTTCGAGCAGCGGCAGCAGCGAGTCGCCGTGGCTGAACTCGACATACGCCTCGTCGAGCACCACCAGGGACGGCTTCGCCGCCTGCGCGGCGTCGTACAGGGCGAGGACCGTCTCGGCCGGGACCGCGGTGCCCGTGGGGTTGTTGGGCGAGGTGATGAAGACGACGTCCGGCCGGTTCTCGGCGATGGCCTTCTCGGCCAGCTCCGTGTTGATCGTGAAGTCGTCGTTGCGCGGCCCGGAGATCCAGCCGGTGCCGGTGCCGCGGGCGATCAGGGAGTGCATCGAGTACGAGGGCTCGAAGCCGATCGCCGTACGCCCCGGTCCGCCGAAGGTCTGAAGCAGTTGCTGGATGACCTCGTTGGAGCCGTTGGCCGCCCACACCTGGGCCGCGGTGACCTGGTGCCCGCCGGTGCGGCTGAGGTAGCGGGCCAGCTCGGTGCGGAGCTCGACCGCGTCCCGGTCCGGGTAGCGGTTCAGGCCGCGGGCGGCCTCCCGCACCCGCTCGGCGATCCGCTCGACCAGCGGCTCGGGCAGCGGGTACGGGTTCTCGTTGGTGTTCAGGCGTACGGGCACGTCCAACTGGGGCGCGCCGTAAGGGGACTTGCCGCGCAGCTCGTCGCGGATCGGCAGGTCGTCGATGCGGACGTCGCTCACTGGCCCGGCACCTTCCACTCGAACCTTGCCTTGATCGCGGCACCGTGCGCCGGCAGGTCCTCGGCCTCGGCGAGGGTCACCACGTGGTGGGCGACATCGGCGAGCGCGTCCCGCGAGTAGTCCACGATGTGGACGCCGCGCAGGAAGGACTGGACGGACAGGCCCGAGGAGTGGCAGGCGCAACCGCCGGTGGGCAGCACGTGGTTGGAGCCCGCGCAGTAGTCACCGAGCGAGACCGGAGCCCAGGGGCCGACGAAGATCGCGCCGGCGTTCTTGACCCGGTCCGCGACGGAGGTGGCGTCGGCGGTCTGGATCTCCAGGTGCTCGGCGCCGTACGCGTCGACCACCCGGAGGCCTTCCTCCAGGCCGTCGACGAGGACGATCGCGGACTGCCGGCCCTTGAGTGCGGGGACGATCCGGTCGTCGATGTGCTTGGTGGCCGCGACCTGCGGCTCCAGCTCCTTCTCCACGGCTTCGGCGAGCGCGACCGAGTCGGTGACGAGCACGGCGGCCGCGAGCGGGTCGTGCTCGGCCTGGCTGATCAGGTCCGCGGCGACGTGCGCCGGGTCGGCGGTGTCATCGGCGAGGACGGCGATCTCGGTCGGCCCGGCCTCGGTGTCGATGCCGATCCTGCCGGTGAAGTACCGCTTGGCGGCGGCGACCCAGATGTTGCCGGGGCCGGTCACCATGTTGGCCGGGGCGCAGCCGTCGGGTCCCGAGGTGCCGTACGCGAACATCGCCACGGCCTGGGCGCCGCCCACCGCGTACACCTCGTCGACGCCGAGGAGGGCGCAGGCGGCGAGGATCGTCGGGTGCGGAAGCCCGCCGAACTCTTTCTGGGGCGGCGACGCGAGGGCGACGGACTCGACGCCCGCCTCCTGCGCCGGGACCGCGTTCATGATCACGGACGAGGGGTACACGGAGCGGCCGCCCGGTGCGTACAGGCCCACGCGCTCGACCGGCACCCACTTCTCGGTGACCGTGCCGCCGGGTACGACCTGGGTGGTGTGCGGGGCGCGGCGCTGCGCGCGGTGGACGGCGCGGGCGCGCTTGATGGACTCCTCGAGGGCGGCGCGCACCTCGGGGTCGAGCCCGGCGAGCGCCTCGGTGAGCGCCTCGGCCGGGACGCGCACCTGCTTGAGCTCGACTCCGTCGAACCTCTCCGCGTACTCGATCAGCGCCTCGGTGCCGCGATGATGCACGTCCTCGCAGATGGGCCGCACCTTGTCCAGGGCGGCCGCCACGTCGAACTCGGCTCGGGGCAGCAGGTCGCGCAGGGCGGAACCCTCGGGGAGGGCGTCGCCGCGCAGATCGATTCGGGAGATCACGGAACCAATTCTCTCAGACGGCCGCAGGGCGCGATCGCGCGTATCAATGGCTGATACAAGCCCCTGGCCTCAGACGGAAGGGTTCGGGGGGCTCCCCGGAAGATCGGCTTCACCGCTAGCGTTCACCTGGTCACCGAGCGGGCATGACCGCTGTACAGCGCCGCCGGGGACGGGCGGAGCGATGCCAGGGGTGGAACACGGGGAGGCACGGCAGCAGTGGTGGACGGGCAGCACACCGACATGCCGGACGGTCTGACCGCGGCCGAGATCGGCATGTGGCAGGCCTTCCAGAACGGCAGCAGATACGACCTGTCGAGCGGGGACGCGGAGGTGGACGATCCGCACGGCGGCCGCCCCTGGGGGCCGGAGCGCAGCGTGCGGGCGCGGGTGATCTGCCTGCTGATGCTGGACGGCCCGCCCGCGCTGCCCGGCCGGGTCTCCTCGATCAAGCTGACCGGAGTGCAGATCACCGGCACGCTCGATGTCGCGGGCGGCACGGTGGAGCCGTACGTGGAGATGCGCGGCTGCCGCTTCGAGAAGGAGATCGTGCTGCCGGAGAGCCGGTTCTCCACGCTGCGCCTGGTGGACTGCTCGATCCCCCGCTTCGAGGCGGCCCGGCTGCACACCGAGGGCGACCTGCATCTGCCGCGCTGCCACATCCACCGCGGCATCCGCCTCTCCGACGCGCAGATCGGCACCGACCTGCTGCTCAACCAGGCGGTGGTGCACCGCGACCGCCGCAACCGCACGCTCACCGGCGACGGCCTCACCGTCGGCCAGGACTTCCAGGCCGAACTGATGGATTCCTACGGCGAGATGAGCCTGCGCGGCGCCCAGATCGGGGTCTCGCTGAGCCTGCGCGGCAGCCGCCTGCTCAACCCGTACGGCAGCAAGGCCCTGAACGCCCCGCAGCTGACCGTGGGGCGCACGCTCTACATGACGCCCGCCGCGGCCTCCAACCCGCCGCTGACCGGCGGGTCGACGCCGGCCCGCGGGGTGCGGGTGCAGAAGTTCGAGTCCGAGGGCGGGATCCGGCTCGACGACGGGCGGTTCGGCGACGCGATCGACTTCGAGCAGGCCCGGTTCGAGATGCGCTCCGAGCAGGAGCTGTCGCTGCGCCGCATACAGGTGCCCGAGCTGCGCTTCCTGGGCGAGAAACCGCAGCGCGGCAGCGTGGTCCTCTCCGGCGCGAAGCTCGTCAACCTGGTCGACAAGTCGACGAGTTGGCCGGGCCCCGGCCAGCTGCGGGTCGGCGGCTTCGCGTACGAGAACCTGGTCCCGCGCGGCAGCTTCCCGCTCGCCCGCCGCCTGGAGTGGGTGCTCTCGGCGACCCCCGAGTACAGCCCGGAGCCGTACGAGCGGCTGGCCACGGTGCTCCGTAACAGCGGCGAGGACGCCGACGCCCGCGAGGTCCTGCTCGCCAAGCAGCGCCGCCGCCGCGAGACCCTGCCCTTCGCGGGCAAACTCTGGGGGTACGCGCAGGACTGGACGGTGGCGTACGGCTACCGGCCGGGGCGCGCCGCGGTGTGGATGGCTCTGCTCTGGGCACTCGGCGCCATCGCGTTCTGGCAGTACCGGCCGCCCGCCATCAAGCCCGGCGAGGGCCCGGCCTGGAACCCCTCGCTGTACGCCCTCGACCTCCTGGTCCCGGTGATCAACCTGGGCCAGGACGGCTACTGGCGGGTCGAGGGCAACTGGCAGTGGGCGGCCGCGGCCCTGGTCCTCCTCGGCTGGATCCTGGCGACGACGGTGGCGGCGGGGGCTTCGCGGCTGCTGCGCAGGGGGTAGGGCGC
>NZ_JAAAHS010000369.1 GCF_009908195.1 Streptomyces boluensis
CCTCAAGCGCGTCCCCCACCCGCCGCACGCACCGCTCCAACTCCCGTACCCGGCCCGGCGCGAGCGGCCGCAGCGGCTCGACCGTGACCGCGATCCGGCGCCCCGAGCGGCGCTGGTGCCAGACCCCGGCGACCTCGTCGTCGACCAGGAGCAGCGGGTAGTTGCCCGCCTGCCCCCGGGCGAGGGCGCGGGTGCGGGCCGGGCCCGGGAACAGCCGCTCCCTCGGGTACGCGGCGATCCCGAACGCGTCGAAGTAGGGGAGCAGCCACACCCCGCGTACCGGCTCCTCGGCGAACTCCGTGTCCCCGGCGTCGACCCAGGCGTCCTCGCCCTCGAAGTCGACCCGCTCGATCCGCCCGCCGAGTGAGCCGAACAGGTCGACGGCCCAACTCGGGGACATGGCAAGCCACTTGGCGAAGGACTGCGGCGTCGCCGGACCGTAGGCGCGCAGATAGCGCCCCACGAGCTCGGCGAGGGCCGCGTCACCGGCCTCGGGCACCACCCCGCGCGGCCGGGTGTACGTCACCTGGCGCCCCCGGTTCGGGCCGAAGCAGAGGGCGCCCCGGTGCGACGCCGTGTGCGTCGCGGAGCGCCAGCGCGGCCACATGCCCTGGAACGCGGGCATCGTCAGCTCCCCGGCCCACGGCCCGGTACGCGCCACGATCGCCTCGGTCAGCTCGTCGGCGGTCAGACACACCCCGTCCAGGGCGTCCCCGATCGCGGCGACCACCTCGTCGGTCTGCCGCACGGTGAGCCGTACGCCGTCGGCCGCGACGTTCCGCCCGGCGGGCAGCGCCGACAACGCGCCGGTCCACAGCGGCAGTTCGGCGGTCGGCAGCAGATGAACGGTGCCGCGCGGCCCGTACGTCTTCGTCAGCGTCCCGGCCTCCCACAGCGCGGCCCGTACGTCCGCCCTGGTCGCCTCGGTGTGCCGCACGCTCAGCGAGAGTTCGGCGGCCGACAGCACCTGCGCGTGCGCGCCGAGCAGGGCACTCGCCGTACGCGCCAGGTCGTCGGGCGCGGAGCCCTCGGCGGGCGCGGCGAGGAACTGCCGGGTGAGGCGCCGGGAATGGGCGGCGGCCCAGGTGACGCTGACAGTGCTGGTAGTCATGGTGCGAGTATCGGCGGGAGCAGGGCGGCCGCACGGCGAACCCGCCCACAGGGACGAGGAGTTGGCATGGCCAGGACGCAGGGGCGCTATGTGTGCGGCATCGACGCGGCGGTCGACGTGGTGGGCGGCAAGTGGAAGCCGATGATCCTGTGGGCGCTGTACGACCACGGCAAGCTGCGCTTCGGCGAGCTGCGCCGCGAGGTCGTCGGGGTCACCGAGAAGGTGCTGACCCAGCAGCTCAAGGAGATGGAGGCGGACGGCATCGTGCACCGCGAGGTCTACCGCGAAGTCCCGCCCCGCGTCGAGTACTCGATGACGGACCTCGGCGAGAAGCTGAACGCCGCACTGCTGCCGCTCGGCCTGTGGGGCGACACCTTTATGGAGCGCATCGTCGCCAACAAGGAGAAGGCGGAAGCCGAGCAGGCGAAGGCGGAAGCCGCTTCGAAGGAGGCGGCGGCCGAGAAGCATCGCCTGACGGCCTGAAAGTCGGGCGATACGGGCAAACTTGGACAAGCCGCCCTCTTCGATTCCGCATCGTTATCTGAACCGCTCGATCCGCATGTAGCGATCACGTAAGTTCAGACCAAGGCTAATTCGCGTCGGCAAAGCCGCGCGGTGCGGCACCGTGAGGTGGAGGGGGCCACACGGTGCCGCAAGCCTTCTCCCGCCGCAGCCCCACGCGCAGTTGCCGCAATTCCCACACGCGGTTGTCGCAGTTCCACGCACCGCTGTCGCAGCTCCGCGCGCCGCCCTAAAGTGCACCCGTGCCCGCGCTGCTCCCCGCCCTCGCCGCCGTCTACGGCGTACTCGCCGGAACCCTGCTGCCCCGCGCCGCACACCGCCTCGCCGTCGCGCCCGGCGAACCCTGGCGCACCGCTTGCCCGCAGGGCCACCTGCTCACCGGTCCCGCGTACGGCTGGCTCGGCGCCGCGCGCTGCCTCAACTGCCCGCCGCCCGCCGCCCGTTGGTACGGCCCGAGCACCCCGCTGCTCGCCACCGTCACCGCCCTGCTGTGCGCGGCCCTCGCCGCCGCCACGGGCCCGCGCCCCGAACTCGCCGTCTGGCTGGCCCTCGTCCCCTTCGGCGTCCTGCTCGCCGCCGTCGACCACGCCGTGCACCGGCTGCCCGACCTGCTCACCCTGCCACTGGCCGCCGCCGCCCTCACCCTGCTCGGCGCCGCCGCCGCACTCGACGGCGCGGGCGGCTCCTGGCCGGGCGCACTCCTCGGCGGGCTCGCGCTCGGCGGCACGTACTTCCTGCTGTTCCTGGCCCACCCCAGCGGCATGGGCTTCGGCGACGTCAAGCTGGCGCTCGCCCTCGGTATAGCCCTTGGGTGGTACGGCTGGGGCGTGCTGATCCTCGGCTTCACCGCAGGCGTCGGCTACGGCGGCGCACACGCCCTCACCCTGGTCCTGCGCGGCCGCGCAAGCCGCCGCACCGCCATGCCGCTCGGCCCCAGCATGCTCGCCGGAACCGCCACCGGACTGCTCTGCGGCGCGCTCCTCACCTCACGCTGAGACACCGCGCCGCGCCGCTGCACGCCACCGCGCTCACGACGGGTTATGGTGGAAACCCCCCCTCGGGCCGGTCCATCTCCCCCCCATGGACCGGCCCGTTTTTTCATGCCCGCGGCCGATCCCGCCGCCGCAGCGGCCCCCCACCGCGTGACCGCATGACCGTGTGACTACTTCCGCCCGGCCCAGATGTTCGTGCCCGGCGTGGACACCGCGAACGTGTCGATCTCCGTGAGCTCCTCGCCGGTGAGCTTCGCTCCGTCGAGCGCCGCCACGTTCTCCTCCAGCTGCTTCACGCTGGAGGCACCGATCAGCGCCGACGTCATCCGCTCGTCCCGCAGCACCCAGTTGAGCGCCAACTGCGCGAGCGACTGGCCGCGCCGGGCCGCGATGTCGTTCAGCCCGTTCAGACGCCGCACGACCTCGTCGCTCAGCAGGTTCGGGTCGAGGGACTTGCCCTGCGTGGCACGCGAACCCTCCGGGATGCCGTTCAGGTACTTGCCGGTCAGCAGGCCCTGCGCGAGCGGCACGAACGAGATGCAGCCCATGCCCGCCTCCTCCAGGACATCGAGCAGGCCGTCGTCCTCGGTCCAGCGGTTGATCATCGAGTACGAGGGCTGGTGGATCAGCGGCCGTACGCCCATCTCCCGCAGGATCCGCGCCGCCTCCCGCGTCTGCTCCGCGGTGTACGACGAGACACCCACGTACAGCGCCTTGCCCTGCTGCACCGCCGACGCCAGGGCGCCCATGGTCTCTTCGAGCGGGGTGTCCGGGTCGAAGCGGTGCGAGTAGAAGACGTCGACGTAGTCCACGCCCATCCGCTTCAGGGACGCGTCCAGGGACGACATCAGGTACTTGCGCGAACCCCACTCGCCGTACGGGCCGGGGTGCATCAGATAGCCGGCCTTGGTGGAAAGGACCAGCTCGTCCCGGTACGGCGCGAAATCCTGCTTCAGGAGCTTGCCGAAGTTCAGCTCCGCCGAGCCGGGCGGCGGGCCGTAGTTGTTCGCCAGGTCGAAGTGCGTGACGCCCAGGTCGAAGGCGCGGCGCAGGATCGCCCGCTGGTTGTCGAGGCTCTTGTCGTCGCCGAAGTTGTGCCACAGGCCCAGCGAGATCGCGGGCAGCTTCAGGCCGGAGTGACCGGTTCGCCGGTACTCCATCGCCTCGTAACGGTCACCGGCGGCGCGGTACACACGGTTGTCGTTCATGGGTACGAAGCTACCTTCAGGCAGGAGGAACCCTTGGACGGCGACTGTCGCGACCGACGGTAAGGTGGCGCCTTCGGGGGCGCATCTGACATCTGCACGGAGGGGCTGAAGAGAGTGAACCTGCGCGACCTGGTGTACGGGCTCTACGCACGCCGGGTGGAAGGCCGCCTCGACCACTCCGCGGTGCCGAAGCACATCGGCGTCATCATGGACGGCAACCGCCGCTGGGCCAAGGCGGCGGGCAGCACGGCCGTGCGCGGCCACCAGGCCGGCGCCGAGAAGATCTCCGAGTTCCTCGGCTGGTGCTCGGAGACCGATGTCGAGGTCGTCACCCTCTGGCTGCTCTCCACGGACAACTTCGACCGCCCGGCGGACGAGCTGGGCCCGCTCCTCGGCATCATCGAGGACGTCGTCCGCACCCTCGCCTCCGACGGCCGCTGGCGCGTGCACCACGTCGGTACGCCGGACATCCTGCCCCCGGCGATGCGGAACACGCTCAAGGAGGCCGAGGACACCACCGCGCACGTCGACGGAATAGTCGTCAATGTCGCGGTCGGGTACGGCGGTCGCCAGGAGATCGCCGACGCGGTCCGCTCGATGCTCCTCGACCACGCGGAGAAGGGCACCTCCATGGAGGGGCTCGCCGAGGTCGTCGACACCGACCTGATCGGCCGCCACCTCTACACCAGCGACCAGCCCGACCCGGACCTCGTCATCCGCACCAGCGGCGAGCAGCGGCTCTCCGGGTTCATGCTCTGGCAGACCGCCCACTCCGAGTACTACTTCTGCGAAGTGTTCTGGCCCGCCTTCCGCAAGGTGGACTTCCTCCGCGCCCTCCGCGACTACGCGGCACGGCACCGGCGCTACGGCAGCTGACCCGCGCTGAGCGCCCGGCCCGTGCTGGGGCCGGGTCACCGGACGTTCATCGATCTGTCGTCGTACCGCATTGCATGGCTGACCGCGTTCGAGGGAATACCCAAGCCAAGTGACCCCCCGGCCAGGGGAGTCGCACCTCAGCGGGTGGCATGGGGCCGCCCGCCCGGGAGGCCCTTTGCACCAGAAGGCCCGTACTCGTTACGGACTCGTGGAGGGCCGGCGCTCGGCCCGCGCAAGGTGGTCCGAGCCCGGTCCATGCAACCGCGACGCCGTCGCTCCCCTACCTCTTCCGAGGGGGTACGTCCTTCCGTGGTGACCAGCACAAAGCGCCGCACTCCCGATAGGCGCACTTACGTTCTCGACACCAGCGTGCTGCTGGCTGACCCGAACGCCATGAACCGCTTCGACGAACACGAAGTAGTGCTTCCGATCGTGGTGGTCACGGAACTCGAGGCCAAGCGGCATCATCCCGAACTCGGTTACTTCGCCCGGCAGGCCCTGCGCCTGCTCGACGACTGCCGGATCAGGCACGGGCGTCTCGACGCCCCCATCCCGATCGGCGAACTGGGCGGGACGCTGCGCGTCGAACTCAACCACTCGGATCCCGGCGTGCTTCCGGCCGGCTATCGAATGGGGGACAACGACTCCCGCATCCTCGCGGTCGCCCGCAACCTGCAGGCCGAGGGGTACGACGTCACTGTCGTCTCCAAGGACCTGCCGCTGCGGATCAAGGCGTCCTCGGTCGGTCTGCTCGCCGAGGAGTACCGCGCGGAGCTAGCGATCACGGACTCCGGCTGGACCGGAATGTCCGAACTCGCCCTCTCCGGTGAGCAGGTGGACCTCCTCTTCGAGCAGGACACCCTGTACGTACCGGAGGCCGCGGAGCTGCCCGTGCACACCGGGCTCATGTTGCAGTCGGAGCGCGGCAAGGCCCTCGGCCGGGTCACGCCCGAGGGCAACGTCCGCCTGGTGCGCGGCGATCGGGAGGCCTTCGGCCTCAAGGGCCGCAGCGCCGAACAGCGCATCGCCCTCGACATGCTGCTCGACCCGGACATCGGCATCATGTCGATGGGCGGCCGGGCGGGCACCGGAAAGTCGGCGCTCGCGCTCTGCGCGGGACTCGACGCGGTGCTCGAACGCAGGCAGCACCAGAAGGTGATGGTCTTCCGGCCGCTGTACGCGGTGGGCGGTCAGGAACTCGGCTATCTGCCCGGCAGCGAGGCCGAGAAGATGGGCCCCTGGGCCCAGGCGGTCTTCGACACGCTCTCCGCGGTCACCAGCCGCGACGTCATCGAGGAGGTCACGGCCCGCGGCATGCTGGAGGTCCTGCCGCTCACCCATATCCGGGGCCGTTCGCTGCACGACGCGTTCGTCATCGTCGACGAGGCCCAGTCCCTGGAGCGGAACGTCCTGCTGACCGTGCTGTCCAGGATCGGGGCCAACTCCCGTGTCGTCCTCACCCATGACGTCGCCCAGCGCGACAACCTCAGGGTGGGGCGGTACGACGGAGTCGTCGCCGTCGTCGAGAAACTGAAGGGCCATCCGCTCTTCGCCCATGTGACGCTGACCCGCTCCGAGCGCTCGCAGATCGCGGCGCTCGTGACCGAAATGCTGGAGGACGGTCACATCTGAGGGGTCCTGTCCCGAATTCGGGCGCTGTCCCGAAATGCAGTAGCTACGCGGTAGTTGACGCCGCCCGGCGAGCGAAAGAGCTTAGCCGGGCGGCGTTGTGCCGTACGCGCATTTCCTCAAAACTCCTGAGGCAAACGGGGTGTGAGCTTTCACACGCAACACAGAATTGCCTCCCGGCGTCCCGTTCCGGCAGAGTCGTGGTCCTGTCAGGCCCCGCATGCGGCACTTGCGCACCCCCAGCGGTGTGGAACAACACCAGAACTTCATAGAGACCGCCGCATGCCACCCGCTTCACAGGAGCTCACTTCCGCAAGGGAGTTGCCCCTGGGGTCCGTGCCGCCCGTGACCATGTATCAGTGGGTGGCCAGCGCCAGGGGCACGATTGCGCCCGAAAGGTCACCGACCGGGCGATGCTGGAAGGAATGCATGTGAGCCGGATTTCGGTCCGGGGATTCGCGGTGGCTTCGGCCACGGCGGTCACCACTGTCGGCGCCGTCGTGGGCGTCGCCTCGGGCGACACCCAGCCCTCCAACGACATGGAGGCCACGGCAGCGTCAGGCGAAGGGACACTCCTCGCTGACATCCCCGCGGGCCAGCAGGCCGAGGTGCAGACCGCATCTCTCGCCCAGCAGGCCGACGCGCAGGCTGTCGCCGCCGATGCCGCAGCACAGAAGTCCGCGGAGGAGTCGGCCCGTAAGCAGGCCGCCGAGGACGCGGTGGCGAAGAAGGAAGCCGCCGAGAAGAAGCTCGCGGACGAGAAGGCAGCCAAGGAGCGCGAGGCCGAGCTCAAGGCCAGCCGCTCCGAAGCACGCGCCGACATCTCGGACATCGCGAAGCAGAGCTCGTACACCGTCGCGGAGACCCAGGCGATCGCTCGCCAGATGGTTCCCGCGGACCAGTTCCAGTGCTTCAGCAACATCGTGGACCACGAGTCCACCTGGAACTACCGGGCCTCCAACCCGTCTTCCGGTGCTTACGGCCTCGTCCAGGCGCTGCCCGGCTCCAAGATGGCTTCCGCCGGCTCCGACTGGCAGACCAACCCGGCCACGCAGATAAAGTGGGGCCTGAACTACATGAACGACCGGTACGGCAGCCCCTGCGGTGCCTGGGACTTCTGGCAGGCCAACAACTGGTACTGAGACACGGGCGTTACGTCCGCAGCTCAACCTTCGCGAAGCCCCTCACCGTCATACGGTGGGGGGCTTCGCACATGTACGGTCATGCCAGACGAGGCCGGAAGTGGCCAGGGATCCGGGG
>NZ_JAAAHS010000037.1 GCF_009908195.1 Streptomyces boluensis
GGGGCGGGGCTGCTGCTCCGGGCGGTGTCGTCCGTGCCGCAGGCGGCGGTGAGCGTGCCCGCGAGGGCGAACAGTGCTCCGGTACGCAGGGCTCCGCGGCGGTCCGTTGAAGTCACTCCGTTATTTAAGGACGAAGGTGACGAATGGGTAATGATTAACCCAAATAAGGACGTTTACGGGTCGGGCGCACAGCTCACGTCACAGCTCGCGCTTAACCAACGTTTACAAGGTGGGTGCCGCACGTCACCATGGATTCATTTGAGTGAGACCGGACCGTCTGCCATAGTTGAATGCAGCGACCCCCATTGACCCGGGCCAGGTCGTACCAGCGGCCGTGGATCACACCCCCCGAAGATCCGCGGCGCTCCACACAGAAGCCCCCACGACGCCGCACCACGGCGCACGGGGGCTTCTGTGCGTACAGGGCGAGTTGAGCTCAGCGGTCGGTGACGCGCATCTCGAACCAGGTGGTCTTGCCGCGCGGCAGCAGGTCCACGCCCCAGCGGTCGGAGAGCTTGTCGACCAGGAACAGGCCGCGCCCGCTGGTGTCCAGTTCGTGCACCGGCATCAGACAGGGCAGTCCGCGGGAGGGGTCACGCACCTCGACGCGGAGCCAGCCGGGCCTGCGCACCATCTTCAGGCCGAAGACCCGGGCGCCGGTGTGCCGCACCGCGTTGCCCACCAGCTCCGAGACGAGCAGCACGACGACTTCGGCGACCTGGGGCGTCAGGCCCCACTTGCGGAGCACCACGACCTGGGCGAGACGGCGGGCCGTACCCGCGGACTCGGGGCGGGACGGGAGCGGGACCTCGGCCTCCGTGGGGTTGCCGAACAACTCCAGGGCTTTCAGGGCCTGTTCGTCCTCGACGGCCGGACTCCACCGCACGGCGGTCACTGCGCTGTGACGCCGCGGTTGTTCACTGCCCTCAAGCCCCGCCATGCCCCCATCATGGCCGCCCAGAGCGCTTTCCGGGGCCGTTCCGACGGAATACGCCCCCCGGAACCACCTATTCCGCCAGTTCGCACCGGCATATGCCTAAGGCACCACAGCTGTCGGCACAGCCCATCTGACCTGCGACGACCGGCAGTTGACGGCACATATAGCGGCCCAGGAGGTGGTGCGGGCTTAAGGCTCCCTTAAGGTTCGGATAAGCCGGACCGCCGCCACACCGAGGCGTGACGGCGGTCAATTCGCTTTTCCCGTGCGGGAGTTCAGGCCCGCCCGGCGCACTCGTACGACTCAGAGGAACTTGGCCTTCCCCGGGCCCTCCGTCACGAAGCTGCTCATGCCGCGCTCGCGGTCCTCGGTGGCGAACAGACCGGCGAACCAGGTGCGTTCGACGGCGAGGCCGGTGTCGATGTCCGTCTCCAGGCCGGTGTCCACCGCCTCCTTCGCCGCGCGCAGCGCGAGCGCCGGGCCCTGGGCGAGCTTCGCGGCCCACGCGCGGGCCTGCTCGTACACCTCGGCGGCGGGCACGACGCGGTCCACCAGGCCGAGGGTGAGGGCCTCTTCGGCCTTCACCATGCGGCCGGTGAAGATCAGGTCCTTCGCCTTGGACGGGCCGACCAGGCGGGCGAGGCGCTGGGTGCCGCCCGCGCCGGGGATCAGGCCGAGCAGGATCTCGGGCTGGCCGAGCTTGGCGTTGTCGGCGGCGATCCGGAAGTCCGCGCAGAGCGCCAACTCGCAGCCGCCGCCGAGCGCGTAGCCGGTGACGGCGGCGACGACGGGCTTGGGGATACGGGCGACGGCGGTGAAGGAGTCCTGCAGCGCGCGGGAGCGCAGGACCATCGCCGTGTGGTCCATGTTCTGCATCTCCTTGATGTCCGCGCCGGCCGCGAACACCTTCTCGCCGCCGTAGAGGATCACGGCGCGCACGTCGTCGCGACGGGTCGCCTCCTCGGCGAGCTCCTTCAGCCGGTCCTGGATGGCGATGTCTAGGGCGTTCATCGGGGGACGGTCCAGACGGATCGTGCCGACGCCTTCGGAGACTTCGAGGTTGACGGTCATACGCGGCAGGCTAACGGGCGTTCACCCGTGAGCGGCCTGGGGGGCGTCAGCCCGCCCGGGCCCCCGGGAGGAACAACTACTTCTCCCACTCGTCCCAGGCGAGGTTCCAGGCGTTGAGGCCGTTCCACCACTGGATCTTCTTGTCCTTGGAGTTCTTCACGATGACCACGTCGCCGATCATCGACTGGTCGTAGAACCAGGCCGCGGGTGTCTTGCTGTCGCCGCCGCCGCGCTGGTCGCGCAGGCCGACGCAGCCGTGGCTGACGTTGTCGCGGCCGAACGTCGAGGACGCCGCCCAGTAGTTGCCGTGGATGAAGGTGCCCGAGGTGGACAGGCGCATCGCGTGCGGCACGTCCTTGATGTCGTACTCACCGCCGAAGCCGACCGTCTCGCCGTTCATCCGGGTCACCTTGTGCTTCTCGGTGATGACCATCTGGCCGTTGTACGTGGTGGTGCCGGGGGCGCCGGAGGTGATCGGGATGGTCTTGAGCCGCTTGCCGTCGCGGTCGATCGTCATCTTCTTCGACTTGGCGTCGACGGTGGACACCTGGCTGCGGCCGACGGTGAAGGAGACCGTCTTGGCCTGCGCGCCGTAGACGTCGGGGCGGCCCTCGACACCGTCGAGGTTGAGCTTCACGGTGACCTTGGTGCCCGCCTTCCAGTATTTCTCCGGGCGGAAGTCGAGCCGGTCGTTGCCGTACCACTTGTGCCGGATCTCGACCTTCGGCTCGGCCGTGACCTCGATGGCGTCCTCGACGGCCTCCGGGCTCGTGATGCCGCGGTCGAAGTTGACCGAGAACGGCATGCCCACACCGACCTTGGAGCCGTCCTCGGGTGTGAAGTGCCCGATGAAGGTGTTCTGCGGGGTGAGCGTCGTGAACGTGGTGTCCTTGGCGGACGCGCGGCCCGCGGAGTCCTTCGCGGTGGCGTGCACCTTGTACTTCGTCGAGGCGGCGAGGTGGTGGTCGGGCTTCCAGCTCGCGCCGTCGCCGGCTATCTCGCCGGGTATCTCGTTGCCCTTGGTGTCCGCGACCTCGACCTCGGTCAGCTTGCCGTCGGCCGCCGTTATCTTCAGCGCGCCGCTGGTGGCCACCGACTCGGAGCCGTCCTTGGGCGCGATCGTCACGACCGCCCGCGAGGGCTCGTTGGCCTTCGCCCGGCCGGAGCCGTTCTTGTCCTTGTCGTCATCGCCACCGGAGCCGCCGCACGCCGTGACGGCGAACAGGGCCGCGGTCAGTACGGCCGTCAGTCCGGCCCGCGCCCGCCCGCTGCCGCGGCGCGGTCGCGCGCCAACCGATGCCCCCGATATCGGTCGCCCGTTCAAGTTGCTCTCCCCTCACCAGGCCCGCTCTCGGGCCCCCACCCCAGCGCGTCCCGCGCACATCCCCAGATTAACGGGGCCACCTGCGACGACGGCTCCCCCGGAATGTCACCGTTCAGTCCCAAGTAGCGGACGGCGCGGGGCATTCCGGGCGGAGCCGTGTGCTCGGCGGAGGGTGCGGAGCCGAGTGCTCAGCGCAGGGCCGAGGAAGCTGCTCAGCGCAGGGTGCGGTCGCGGGTTCAGCGCAGAGCCGAGCCCGCCTTCCACTTGGCCCAGGCGAGGTTCCAGCCGCTCAGGCCGTTGTCCGGCTCGACCTTCTTGTCCTTGGAGTTGACGACCTCCACCACGTCCCCGACCAGGCTGCGGTCGAAGAACCAGCCCGCCGGGGTGTCCCCGTTGCCGCCCTTCACATCGCGCAGGCCCACACAGCCGTGGCTGATGTTGGTGTTGCCGAACGTGGAGGCCGGGGCCCAGTAGTTGCCGTGCAGGAACGTGCCCGAGGTGGTGAGCCGGATGGCGTGCGGCACGTCCGCGATGTCGTACTCACCCTTGCCGTCGCCGTCCGTGAAGCCGACCGTGGCGCCGTTCATCCGGGTCACGTCGAGCATCTCGGCGATCACCATTTTCCCGTTGTACGTGGTGTTCTTGCCGCCGCCCGCGGTGATCGGCACCGTCGACAGGAGCTCGCCGTCCCTGCGTACCTCCATGGTGTGCTCGGCAGCGTCGACCACGGAGACCTGGCTGCGGCCGACCGAGAAGCCGAACCGCTTCTGCTGCAGCCCGAACACGCCGGGTGCCGCCTCCACGTCGCGCAGCCCCAGGTCGACGGTGACCTGGGTGTTCGGCTTCCAGTAGCCCTTGGGGCGGAAGTCGAGCCGGGTGCCGCCGAACCAGTGCCCGACGACCTCGACCGGCGGGTTCGAGCGCACCCGGACGGCGCGCTCGACGGCCTTCCGGTTCTCGATCTCCCGGTTGAACTCGAGGGAGACGATCATCCCGGTGCCGACCGTGGCGCGGTTCTCCGGCTTCACGTAGGCGACGAAGCGCTCGTCCGGCACGAACGTCGTGAACGTGGTGTGCCGCGCGTGCCGGCGGCCGTGTCCGTCCAGCGCGACCGCGTCCACCGTGTACTTGGCGGCGAGCGCGAGGCGTTCGTCGGCGGGTTCCCAGCGCAGCCCGTCGTCGGAGATCCGGCCCGCGACCACGGTGTCCTGCGCGTCCTGGAACTTGACCACCTTCACGGACTCCAGGCGCCCGGCCGGTACCTCCACCTCGAGTGGCTGGTCGGCGCGGACGCTGCGCTCGCCGTGCCCGGGGCTGATCCTGATGGCGTCGTCGGCCGTGCCCTTGCCGAACACCGCGTCGAGGGAGTCGATCCCGCTGGAGCATCCGGTGAGGACGGCCAGGAGGGCGGCGAGGCCCACCCCTGTCAGTACGGCGGCCATGGCGGCCCGTGCGCGCCGAGCGCGTGTCGCAAGCTGTGTCACGCGTGTTCAACGACGCGGGCGGGCCGGGGGAAACGTCGGGCCCGTACCGGCGGGCCCGGATCAGCCCGTGGCGGCGACGAACACCGGGAGTACGGCGAGGAGTTGAGGCGCGAGGGCCGGGCGTCGCCTCTTCGGGGATCAGCCTGCCGGGAGCGCGAACACCATCAGGACGACCAGGAGGTGCGGCGCCACCGCGACGGCCGCCGCCCAGCGTCGCCGTACCCGCTGACCGAGCCGCCAGGGCAGCGCCCAGCACACGACCAGGGACACCAGCGAGAGCACGCCCCCGACGGTCACCGTCACGAAGATCGCGTCCAGCGTGCCCATCAGCGCGGCCGAGCAGTTGTCGGGGCCGCAGGAGTCGGTCGCCATCACCGAGAGCCCGGCGAGGCCGAGGGCGACGGGGGCGAGCAGAAGCAGCACCAGGGTGGTGATCAACGGCAGCGCCCACGCGCCCGTGTCCCGGTCTCCCGGAGCGCCGGGCACGGACGGAGGCGGCGCGTTCCTCGCCGCCCAGTCGGCACGCAGCTCGTCGTCCGACCACTGAGGCGGGGCGGTTGTCGCGGGGTGTCCACTCATGCGGCAAGTCAACGCCGCGCGGTGGACGGTGACATCGGTCGCCGTACTCAGGTGTGGGGGCCCGTACTCAGAGCCGGCCGGGGGGTCGTACCCGGCCGTCAGCCGATCGGTTGATGCCACTTCGAGCGCGATGGGCGATGCCCGGCGGGGGCCGTCGCGGCGACGCTCGGGGCATGGCAATCATCGAGGTACGGGACCTGCGCAAGGTCTACGGGGGCCGACCTGTCGTGGACGGCGTCTCGTTCGCCGTCGAGGAGGGCGAGATCTTCGGCTTCCTGGGCCCGAACGGCGCGGGCAAGACCACCACCGTCGAATGCGTCGAGGGGCTGCGCGTCCCCGACTCCGGCTCCGTACGGGTGGCCGGTCTCGACCCGGTCGCGGACCACCGGGAGGTGACCGGGCTGCTCGGCGCCCAGCTGCAGGAGAGCGAACTGCAGGCCAAACTGACCGTGCGGGAAGCCCTTGAGATGTACAGCGCGTTCTACGACCGGCCCGTCGACTGGCGGCCGCTGGCCGAACGCCTCGGCCTGGGCGAGAAGTTGGGCACCCGCTTCGCCAAGCTGAGCGGCGGCCAGAAGCAGCGCCTCTTCATCGCGCTCGCCCTGGTCGGCGGGCCAAGGGTGGTGGTGCTCGACGAGCTCACCACGGGCCTCGACCCGCGGGCCCGCCGGGACACCTGGCAGTTGATCGAGGACGTGCGGGCGAGCGGAGTGACCGTGCTGCTCGTCACGCACTTCATGGAGGAGGCACAGCGCCTCTGCGACCGGATCGCGGTCATCGACCAGGGCCGGATCGCCGCCCTGGACACGCCGTCCGGGCTGATCGGCCGGTCCGCGAGCAACACCGTCATCTCGTTCACACCGTCCCGGCCGCTGGCCGTGCACGAGCTCGACGGGCTGCCCGCGGCGGTGTCCGTGGCGACCGACGAGAAGGACGGCCGGATCACCGTCAACGGCACCGACGAGACGGTGAACGCGGTGATCACGCTGCTCGCCCGCAACCACATCACCGCCCACCAACTCCGGGTCGTCGACGCTACGTTGGACGACGCGTTTCTGGACCTGACAGGAGCATCGGCATGAGCGGCACCCTCGCATCCCCCTCGGCTCGTTCCACCGGCGGCTCAAGGGCCACCCGGGCCGTACTCACCGCGGAGCGGCGGCTGTTCCTGCGCGAGCCCGGCTCGCTGTTCTGGATCACGGTGTTCCCGACGGCGCTCCTGGTGGTCTTCGGCTCCATCCCGAGCTTCCGCGAGGCCGACCCGGACCTGGGCGGTCTGCGCCTGATCGACGCGTACGTGCCGGTGGTGATCCTGACGTCGCTCGTGCTCTCGGGGCTGCAGGCGATGCCGCCGGTGCTCACCGGGTACCGGGAGCGCGGCATCCTGCGCCGGATGTCGACGACGCCGGTGCGGCCCGCCTCCGTACTCGCCGCGCAGATGGCCCTGCACGGTGCGGCCGCGCTCGGGTCCGCGCTGCTCTCGCTCGCCGTGGGCCGGCTCGCGTTCGACGTGGCACTGCCCCGGCACCTCTTCGGGTACGTGATCGCCCTGGCGCTCGCCGTCGGCGCGGCCCTCGCCCTGGGCGCCGTGGTGTCGGCCGTGTCGCGTACCCAGAAGGCCTCGAACGCGGTGGGCGCGGCGGCGTTCTTCCCGATGATGTTCAGCGCCGGACTCTGGCTGCCGGTCCAGGCGATGCCGGACCTGCTCGGCCGGATCATGGAGCTGCTGCCGTTCGGCGCCGCCGCGCGGGCCCTGGGCGAAGCCGCGGCCGGCGACTGGCCGAGCTGGCAGCACCTGGGCGTCCTCGCACTGTGGGCGGTGCTCCTGACGGGGGTGGCGGCGCGCTGGTTCCGCTGGGAGTGAGCGGACGGGAGCGGCGGGAACGGGAAACCGGGCCGGGCGTGAACCGGGCGGTGGACGACACTGTGGCCATGGCGAAGTGGTACGACGGGCTCACCCGGCGCGCGCGGCGGCAGCGCACGTCCGACACCCTTGACGCCGCCACGGCGCACAGCGACGTGGAGCGGCGCTGGGACGTGTTCCTGCGCCGGAGCCCGTTCGCCATGCTCGCCGTGTCGGCCGTGCTCACGTTCGCCAGCGCGGGCCAGTTGTTACCGTCCGCCGCCGAACGGTGGGCGGCGGTCGGCCTGTTCGGCGCGGCGATGCTGCTCGAACTGTGGTGGCTGCGCGCAAGCCGGGGCCGCCGCAGCCGGCCGAGCGCCGTGGGCGGCGGCTACTACGGGATCCGCTGGGGCATCGCGTTCGCCGTGTCGTGGCTGAACCCGTTCGCGGCGTTCTACGCGGCACTCGGCTACTTCGGCGCGGAACGGCTCCTTCCGCGCCGTCTGGTGCCGCTCGGTCTTTTCGCGAGCGCGATCACCATCGCGGGCTCGCAGTCGGGCGGCTTCCCGCCGGGGGGCCTCGGCGGCTGGGGCGTGTTCGGCGCGATCCTCGCGGTGCACGTCGCCCTGTTCTGGGTGTTCAGCCAGCTCAATACGTACGAGGAGAAGCGCACCCGGATCCACCTGGCGACCATCTCCGAGCTGGAGGAGACCAACACCCGCCTCAAGGAGGCCATGGACGAGAACGCGGCGCTGCACGCCCAACTCCTCGTCCAGGCACGGGAGGCGGGTGTCGCGGACGAGCGGCGGCGGCTCGCGGCGGAGATCCACGACACCATCGCGCAGGGCCTGACCGGCATCATCACGCAGCTCCAGGTCGTCGCGTCCACCGCCGAACCGGCGCTCGCGGAGCGGCATCTGAGCCGCGCCGCCGACCTGGCCCGGCACAGTCTCGGCGAGGCCCGGCGCTCGGTGCAGAACCTCGGCCCGGCCGCCCTCGAGCACCACGGCCTCGACGAGGCGCTGAAGCGGACCGTCACCGAGTGGGGTGAACGCACCGGTGTGCGGGCCCAGTTCACGGTCACCGGCACGGCGGAGCCGCTGCACGACGAGATCGAGGCGACGCTGCTGCGGATCGCCCAGGAGGCGCTGTCCAACGCGGCCCGGCACGCGGCCGCCGTCCGGGTCGGCGTGACCCTGTCGTACATGGCCGGTGAGGTCGCCCTCGACGTACGGGACGACGGCACCGGCTTCGACCCCTCGGCGGTCCCGGCACGTACCGGCGCGGGCGGTTTCGGGCTGCCCGGCATGCGCGCCCGCGCG
Source organism: Streptomyces boluensis (assembly GCF_009908195.1). Classification (GTDB taxonomy): domain Bacteria; phylum Actinomycetota; class Actinomycetes; order Streptomycetales; family Streptomycetaceae; genus Streptomyces; species Streptomyces boluensis. Next base: position 8,561 of record NZ_JAAAHS010000037.1, read on the forward strand.
GAGCGGGTCGCGGGCGCGGTCAGCGTGGAGTCGGAGCCCGGCCACGGCACGGCGGTGTCGGCTCGCGTACCTTTGCTGCGCCATGACCAGTGACCGCATCACCCTCCTCATCGTCGACGACCACCCGGTCGTACGGGACGGCCTGCGCGGCATGTTCGCCGCGGCCGACGGCTTCGAGGTGCTCGGGGAGGCCGCCGACGGGGTCGAGGCGGTCCGGCTCACCGGTGAACTCGACCCGGACGTCGTCCTGATGGACCTGCGGATGCCGGGCGGCGGCGGGGTCGCGGCCATCATGGAGCTCACCCGCGCCGGGGCCCGCGCGAAGGTCCTCGTCCTGACGACGTACGACACCGACTCGGACACGCTGCCCGCGATCGAGGCGGGCGCGACCGGCTATCTGCTCAAGGACGCCCCGCGCGACGAGCTGTTCACCGCGGTACGGGCCGCCGCCGAGGGCCGCACCGTGCTGTCGCCCGCGGTGGCCTCGCGCCTGGTGTCCCGGGTGCGCGCCCCCGGCGGCGCCCCCGGCAAGGAGCCGCTGTCCGCCCGTGAGCGCGAGGTCCTCGCCCTGGTCGCGAAGGGCACCCCGAACCGCGAGATCGCCCGGGAGCTGTTCATCAGCGAGGCGACCGTGAAGACCCATCTGACGCACCTCTACGCGAAGCTGGGCGTGAAGGACCGGGCGGCGGCGGTGGCCACCGCGTACGACCGGGGCATTCTCGGCTGAACTGTCTGAACTGCCTGAAATGGTCACGGGTTTGGGCGGGGAACGCCGGGCTCCTGTGACAGTTCTGTGACGGACACGCGGCGGAGACGTTGTTCTGGGTGCATAGGTTCGCAATGAACCAGTGGTCCGGTACGGACCTGTGATGACCTGCCTCGAGGAGGACACGTGGCCGAGGGGCCTGATCCGGAGAAGCGGTTCGACGACTCCGAGCTGCTCGACATGTCCCAGGGCGACCCCGCGCAGGCGAAGATGCTGCGCAAGTCCCTGGAGACGCTCGCCGCGGGACACGGCGGCGACGCCCTGAAGGAGATGGCCCAGGACGTGCTCGCGGGCAGGTCGAGCCTGCGGGAGGCGGCCAATGTGTCCGCGTACTCGGACCAGCTCATCGAGCAGGCGCGGCCCATGACGGACAAGTGGGTGTCGATGTCCGAGGCGGAGCGCGACGCGGTGGCCGCCGAGGGCCGCCGCGCCATCGCCGCGGAGCAGGAACAGATCGACGAGGAGCGGCGCGAGGCGGCCGCCGAAGCAGCCAAGAAGTCCCGGCATGACAGCCGTGGCTGGTCACTGTACTGAGGGCGGAGAACACACCGTGGGTTTCAAGGTAGAACCGGGTGCGATCGACGGCTTCGCCTCGCTCGTGTCCCGTGGCGCGGACGGCGCCACGAAGGCCGTGGAGTACGCGACCAACAACACGCAGATCGACAAGGCGCTCGGCGGCAACCTGTGGGACACGGTCGCCGGCAGCCACGACGAGTATGTGGACTCCGCGAAGAAGGCGCTCGGCAAGGTGGAGAGCGTCCTCACCTCGTCGCACACCGAGCTGAAGAAGTCCGCCACGTACTACCGCGAGACGGACAAGGAGGAGGCCGCCACGATGGACTCCACCTACCCGGGCTCCAAGTCCGGTGGCGGTGGCGGCTCCGAGGGCGGCAACGGCAGTGACTTCGGGGACGCGGAGGACGCCTCGGGGACCCTGAAGAAGCCCGAGGGCGACAGCGACAACCCGCTGGTCGCGTACGGCGAGGGGCACGCCGCCGAGTTCGCGCAGAGCCCGGTGCAGAAGACCCTCGGCACCATCATGGACCTGGGCAGCCCGTCGACGGTGGCGGTGGAGGCCGTGAAGCTGCTGTTCGGCTTCGACATCTTCGGCGAGATCAACAACTGGGTCTTCGGCGACTGGAACAAGTACAACGACTGCGCGGAGGTCTGGGGCAACCTCGGCTCGTTCTGCGACGCGACGGCCGCGAACCTCAAGAAGGGCACCGGCAACGTCGGGGTGACCTGGGAGGGCAACGCCTACGACGCCGCGAAGATCTACTTCGACGAGTTCAGCTCGAAGCTCGGGGAGTTCAAGGACAGCTTCGAGTCCCTGAAGTCCTGCTACCAGCAGGGCGCCATGCAGGCCTTCCAGCTCGCCGAGGTGCTCAAGGCGGGCATCGTCTTCATCGCCGACATGGGCATCATCTGGATGGCGAACATGGCCGCGGCCACGGCCGTCAACGCCATCCCGATCGGCGGCCAGGCGGCCTCGGTCGCCATGTTCGCCCTCGCCGCCGCCCAGGCCGTCATGATCATCGAGCGGTACGCGGCCCTCGTGAAGGCCTTCGACGCGACGATGCTGGCCCTCACCGGTATCGCCATCACGGCGGCCAGCGTGGCCAACGGCTTCGCCGCCGCGGACGGCTTCCCCGAGGCCAGCTCCTCGGGTTACGACAACCGCGTGGTGGCCTGAGATGTCGACGCACTTCTCGAACGACACCCTGGAGCAGTTCCTCTCCCGCGCCCGGGTCTTCTCGGCGATGACCGTTCCGGCCTACCTGGCCTTCATGGTCTTCCTCACCGTCGACGAGGGCTGGCGGTGGAGTTTCCTCGCGCTGCTCGTACTGCCGCCCGTCGCCGCCGTGTTGGGCCATGTCGCCAAGCGCGACATCCGGCCGGGCATGGCGGCGGGGGCCCTCGCCCTGGCCATCGCGCCGATGCTCGTGGTGGGCGGACTCGAAGCACTGTCCTGAGCCCTCCGCCGCACCCTGGCCCGCCGCGCCCTCAGACCGACAGCACCCGCACGTCGTAGTGCGGGATCCAACCGTCCCGGGTCACGAGCGTCATGCCCTCGATCTGTGCCTGCGCGACGAGGAGGCGGTCGAACGGGTCGCGGTGGTGCTGCGGAAGACGGCCGGCCCGCACCCCGTGCCCTGCCGTGATCGGCAGGGGCGTGAACTGACTGTCGCGTGCGCGCTCGGCCAGGTCTCGGGGCCCCTCCAGCTTGCCGAGCGACTGCTTGATGGCGATTTCCCAGGGGGAGACGGCACTGAGGTACACGGAGGGTTCGGTGTCGAGCAGGTCCTTGACGTCGTCGGCCAGCTCGGTCGAGTCGGCCGGCCCCCACAGGACCACGTGCGTGTCGAGCAGCAGTCTCATCAGCGCATCCCGAAGGCGTCCGCGACATCGTCGGGCAGCTCGTCGAAGTCGTCGTGTATGCGGATGCCCTCAAGGGATCCGCGCCCCGTACGCCGGACCTCCGGTCGCAGGGGCACCACCTTGGCGACCTGCTCCCCCGCCTTGCTGATGACGATTTCCTCGCCGGTCGCCACCTGCTCCAGGATGCGGGAGAGGTGCGTCTTGGCCTCGTGCACGTTGTACTGCCGGGCTGCTTCCATCACGGCCTCTCAGACAGCTGCGAGAAGTGGGCTAAGGGCTGAACTAAGGGCTGAACTAAGCGTATTCCGACGTGGACCACGAAGCGAACGGCTCGACAGCCGACCCCTCCCCCGCCCGCACGCCATCCGCATACCGAACACCCCCTACCGGCCAACGGACCAATTCCGGCCAACCTCGCGGCCCACTCCTGACAGTCGACGTGTCTGCTGCCACTCTTCCGGTGCATCGAACGCGCCCGGCGACCCCACGGCTCCACCGTCGACGCGTCCGGCTCTCCCCCCACGTGCACCGTGCTCTGCCTTGTTCTGCCCGGACGGCCACCCACCGCCCGGTCCCCCCGGCCGCGTGATCCGCGGCCCGCAGAAGGAGTCAGCCGTGACACGCACTTTCCCGCTCTCCCGCCGCAGACGCACCGGCGCGGTCGGTGCCCTGCTCGCCACCGCCGCCCTGCTCTCCGTCGGCCTCCAGGCCACCCCCGCCACCGCCGGCCAGGCCGACCGGGGCGCCCTGCCCGCCAAGCTCAGCCCCGCCCAGCGGGCCGGGCTGCTGCGCGACGCCGACGCCGAAAAGGCCCGTACCGCAAAGGAGTTGGGGCTCACCGCGAAGGAACGCCTCGTCGTCCGCGATGTCGTGCAGGACCGCGACGGCACCACCCACACCCGCTACGAGCGCACCTACGACGGCCTGCCCGTGCTCGGCGGCGACCTGGTCGTCAGCGCGTCGAAGGCGGGCCGCACCGAGTCCGTCGCCAAGGCCGCGAAGGCCACGCTGACCGGCGTAGACACCCGCGCCGCGGTCACGAAGGGCGCCGCCGAACGCCAGGCGCTCGAGATAGCGAAGGGTGACGGGGCCAAGAGCATCGAGGCGGAGCGCGCACCCCGCAAGGTGGTCTGGCTCGGCGACGGCGGCCGCCCCGTCCTCGCGTACGAGACCGTCGTCGGCGGCCTTCAGCAGGACGGCACACCCAACGAACTGCACGTCGTCACGGACGCCACCACCGGCGCGAAGCTGTTCGAGCGGCAGGCCGTGCACAACGGCACCGGCAACACCCAGTACAGCGGCCAAGTCACCCTGGGCACCGCCCAGTCGGGTTCCAGCTACACGCTCAGCGACACCGGGCGCGGCAACCACCGCACGTACAACCTGAACCGGGGGACGTCCGGGCAGGGCACGCTGTTCAGCGGGTCCGACGACGTGTGGGGTGACGGCACCGCCGCCAACGCGGAGACCGCGGGCGCGGACGCGCAGTACGGGGCCGCGCTCACCTGGGACTACTACAAGAACGTGCACGGCCGCAGCGGCATCCGCGGCGACGGCGTGGGGGCGTACTCACGCGTCCACTACGGCAGCAACTACGTCAACGCCTTCTGGCAGGACACCTGCTTCTGCATGACGTACGGCGACGGGTCCGGCAACGCGAAGCCGCTGACCTCGATCGACGTGGCCGCGCACGAGATGACGCACGGCGTCACGTCCAACACGGCCGGGCTGATCTACAGCGGTGAGTCCGGCGGCCTCAACGAGGCCACCGCCGACATCTTCGCGGCCGCCGTGGAGTTCCACGCCAACAACGCCCAGGACGTGGGTGATTACCTCGTCGGCGAGAAGATCGACATCCGCGGCGACGGCACCCCGCTGCGCTACATGGACAAGCCGAGCCGCGACGGTTCCTCCAAGGACGCCTGGTACTCGGGCATCGGCGGCATCGACGTGCACTACTCCTCGGGCCCGGCGAACCACTGGTTCTACCTGCTCTCCGAGGGCAGCGGGAAGAAGACCGTCAACGGCGTCGCGTACGACTCGCCGACCTCCGACGGGCTTCCCGTCACCGGCATCGGCCGCGAGAAGGCCGCGCTGATCTGGTTCAAGGCACTGACCACCAAGTTCAACTCCCGTACGGACTACGCGGGTGCGCGCTCCGGCACGGAGGCGGTGGCCGCCGAGCTGTACGGCGCGTCGAGCGCCGAGTACAAGGCCGTGCAGGACGCGTGGGCGGGCGTCAACGTCGGCGCCCGGCCGGGCGGCGGCGACCCTGGCGGCACGGTGTACGAGAACACCGCCGACGTGGCGATCCCGGACAACGGCGCGGCGGTCACCTCGTCCGTCACCGTCGACAAGGCGGGCAACGCGCCGTCCAACCTCCAGGTGGGCGTGGACATCGTGCACACCTGGCGCGGCGACCTGGTCGTCGACCTGGTGGCGCCGGACGGGTCCGTGTACAACCTGAAGCCGTACCAGTCCTCGGACTCCGCCGACGACGTACGGGCGACGTACAGCGTGAACGCGTCGTCCGAACTCGCCGCCGGTACCTGGAAACTGCGGGTGCAGGACCGGGCGGCGCAGGACACCGGGTACATCAACAGCTGGAAACTGACCTTCGCGTAACCGGTACGGAACGGGGCGACGGGCGGCGTTCCGGGCAACTTGCCTGGGGCGCCGCTCAGTTCGCATACCGGACGCCGCGTCACGAGTATTGGTCAAGTTTCAGTCAACCTGGCGACGCCCCCCTGACATGTACGCGCCGGTAGTGACACTCTTCCCCCGCACGGCACAGCCGCATCACGGCACACCAGCACCACGTACTTCCCCACCCGGATGGCCCCCCACGCCGTCCGGGCCCCCACACCCAGGGAGTAAGAGTGTCGCCCCACATATCTCGCCACGTGACCCCGAGACGCGCCACCACCGCACTCGGCACCGCGATCGTCGCCGCCGCTCTGATCAGCGCCGGCCTCAGCACCGCCTCCGCGCAGCCCGTGGCGGAGGAGACCCCGGCCGCCTCGCCCGCGAAGCTCTCCGCCTCGCAGCGCGCCGAGTTGCTGCGCGACGCGAACACGGCCAAGGCGCAGACCGCGAAGGAACTCGGCCTCTCCGGCGCCGAGAAGCTCGTCGTCCGCGATGTCGTCAAGGACCGCGACGGCTCCACCCACACCCGCTACGAGCGCACCTACGACGGCCTGCCCGTCCTCGGCGGCGACCTGGTCGTGCACGAGACCAAGTCCCGTAAGACGGAAGGCGTCACGAAGGCGCACGCGGGCGACCTCAAGGTCGACACCGCGCGCACCAAGGCCGCCCCGAAGGGCGCCCGTGCCGTCGTGTGGGCCGCGAGCGGCACCCCGCGCCTGGCGTTCGAGAAGGTCGTCAAGAGCACCAAGAAGAACGGCACTCCGAGCCGCCTGCACGTCATCACGGACGCCAGCACCGGCAAGAAGATCTTCCAGTGGGACGACATCCGCGAGGGTGCCGGCCACACCCAGTACAGCGGTGATGTGGAGCTCGGCACCAAGCAGGAGTCCAGCGGCTTCTCGCTGACCGACAGCACGCGCGGCGACCACAAGACGTACGACCTCGCCAACGGCACCTCGGGCCAGGGCAAGCTCGTCGCCGGCGAGGACGACGAGTGGGGCGACGGCACCGCCGCCAACAAGGAGACGGCCGCCGCCGACGCGCACTTCGGCGCCGCGCTCACCTGGGACTACTACAAGAACGTGCACGGCCGCGACGGCATCAAGGGCGACGGCGTCGGCGCGTACTCCCGCGTGCACTACGGCGACAGCTACGTCAACGCGTTCTGGGACGACAGCTGCTTCTGCATGACGTACGGCGACGGCGAGGGCAACGCGAAGCCGCTCACGTCGATCGACGTGGCCGCGCACGAGATGACGCACGGCGTCACCTCGAACACCGCGGGCCTGATCTACAGCGGTGAGTCCGGCGGCCTCAACGAGGCCACCTCCGACATCTTCGGTTCGAGCGTGGAGTTCTCCGCGAACAACAAGGAAGACGTCGGCGACTACCTCATCGGCGAGAAGATCGACATCCGCGGCGACGGCACGCCGCTGCGCTACATGGACAAGCCGAGCAAGGACGGCAGCTCCAAGGACGACTGGTACTCGGGCATCGGCGGCATCGACGTCCACTACTCGTCGGGCGTCGCCAACCACTTCTTCTACCTGCTGTCCGAGGGCAGCGGCGCGAAGGAGATCAACGGCGTCAAGTACGACTCCCCGACCGCCGACGGCAAGGCCGTCACGGGCATCGGGCGGGACAAGGCCGAGAAGATCTGGTTCAAGGCCCTCACCACGTACATGACGTCCAACACCAACTACGCCAAGGCCCGCACGGCGACGCTCGACGCCGCCAAGGACCTCTACGGCGCGGACTCCGCCGAGCAGAAGGCGGTCGACGCGGCCTGGGCGGGCGTGAACGTGAAGGCGGCCAAGGGCGGCGGCAAGCACTGACGTTGAGCACGACCGCGTTTTAGGGTCACGGCGTCACGGGCGGCACCGGGGAGGATTCCGGTGCCGCTTCGCTGTGCGCACGCGCCCCGTGTTCGCGCCCCGTGTGCGCCCCCGGGCTGCCCCCAGGTTGCCCACCCGACGCCAACGGGAAGGCTCCCCCACATGTCGGGAAGGGGGGTACTCCATGGCGGAAACCGCCGCGATCCGTACCGGTACGGGCAGCCTGGCCCCGGACATCGCGCCGGGGCTGCTCCGTTCGCTCGCGCCCTTGCTGCGGGGGTGGTTGCCCCGGCAGCGGTGGTTCGCCGGGAAGGGCAAGGCCATCGACGGGTTCGCGCCGGTCGCGGTGACGGAGTTGCTGCCCTGCTCCGCGCCGCCGGGGCTGCTGCACCTCCTGGTCGACGTGGAGCAGCCGGGCCAGCCTCCCGACTGCTACCAACTGCTGCTCGGCGTGCGCCGCACCCTGCCGTCGCGCCTCGCGGGCGCGTTCGTCGGGCGGCCCCGCACCGGTCCCCTGAGCGGCCTCGCGGTGTACGACGCGCTGCCCGATCCGCCGCTCGCCCAGGCCCTGTTGGAGCGGTTGCGGTCCCCCGGCACCCTCGGCGCGCTCCGCTTCGAGAAGCCCGGCGGCGCGCACATCCCGGACGCCCGCACGGCCCGCCCGCTCGACGTGGAGCAGTCCAACTCCTCGCTTGTGTACGACGACACGTACCTCCTCAAGCTGTTCCGCCGGGTCGCCCCCGGTGTCCACCCCGACCTCGAACTGCCGCTGGCCTTGGCCCGCGCCGGGTACCCGCGGGTGCCCGCGCCGGTCGCCTGGGCCACCGCACGGCCGCGCGGCCGCGGCGAACCGCGTCTCCTCGGCCTGCTGCAGCCGTACGTCGCGGGCGCCGCCGACGGCTGGAGCCTGGCGCAGCGGGCCCTCGCCGCCGGCAACGGCTTCACCCGCGAGGCCGGGGCGCTTGGCCGGGCCACCGCCGAGGTCCACCGGGCCCTCGCCCACGCCCTGCCCACCGGCACCCTCGGCCGCCCGCGCATCGAGGCGCTCGCCGCCGCGATGACGGCACGGCTGCACACCACCGCCGAGGCCGTCCCCTCGCTTCGCCCGTACGCCCCGGCCCTCGCCGCCGGTTACGCCGCGCTCGCCGCCCTGGACGGCGCCCCCGCCACCGCCCAGCGGGTCCACGGCGACCTGCACCTGGGGCAGTGCCTGTGCGGACCCGACGGCTCCTGGTACCTGATCGACTTCGAGGGCGAACCGGCCCGCCCGCTCGCCGAACGCCGCCGCCCGCAGCCCGCCGTACGCGACGTCGCCGGCATGCTCCGCTCCTTCGACTACGCCGCCCACGCCCACCGCGCCCCCGCCTGGGCGACGGCCTGCCGGGACGCGTACTGCGACGGCTACGCCGAGGTCACCGGCCGCGACCCACGCGCCGAACCGACCCTGCTGCGCGCCTTCGAGACCGACAAGGCGGTGTACGAGGTGCTGTACGAGGCCCGACACCGCCCGGACTGGCTGCCGGTCCCGATGTCGGCGGTGCACCGCCTCGCCACGTCCGAGGACGCCACCCGCTAGAGACGGCCCCCGGCGCCCACCGCCTCGGCCAACCCCTCGGCAGGGAACGGCAGTTCACGGCTGTGCACGATGCCGAGGCCCTGGGTGGCGCGGGTCAGCGCCACGTACAGGTCGCTGGTCTTGAAGGCGTCCGGCTCCACCACCAGGACCCGGTCGAACTCCAGGCCCTTGGACTGCCGCGCGTCGAGCAGCACCAGTTGGTGCGTGAGGTCGGGCGCGGCGCCGGCCGTGACCCCGTCGAGCACCTCGGCGAGCTCCCTGTGCAGCGCCGCCGGAGCGATCACCGCGAGCCGGCCCTCAGCGGGCAGTTCCCGCGCGACCGCCGACGCGACCGCCGACGGCAGGCCCGCCGCGTCGGTGCGCAGCGCCCACGGCCGCAGCCCCGTCGACCGCACCGACGTGGGCGGCTCGAACTCCGCCGACCCGGCCCGCAGCACGGCCGCCGCGACGTCCATGATCTCGGCGGGCGTACGGTAGTTGACGCCGAGCCGCACCATCTCCCAGCGGTCCTCGACGTACGGCGCGAGGATCTCGTGCCAGGACCCCACGCCCGCCTCGGCGCCGGTCTGCGCCGGGTCGCCGACCAGGGTCATGGAACGGGTCGGGACGCGCCGCATCAGCAGCCGCCACGCCATCGGGGACAGCTCCTGCGCCTCGTCCACGATGATGTGGCCGAACGCCCAGGTGCGGTCGGCGGCCGCGCGTTCGGCGGCGCTGCGGTGGTCGGCCTCCTCCTGGCGCTCCGCCATCCGCTCGGCGTCGATGATGTCGTGCGCGGACAGCACCTCGGCCGCGTCACCCTGGCCCTGGTCTGACTCCTCCTTGTCCTCGAACTCGTAGGTCCGAGACGCGTACGACATGTCGAGGACGCCCTGCGCGTACTCGATCTGCTGCTGCCGCTCCGCCTCCTTCGCCGCGCGCTCGGCCGAGTCGTCCACGCCGAGCAGCTCCGCCGCCTCGTCCAGGAGCGGCACGTCCGCCTCGGTCCAGGGGGCACCCGGCGCGCGCCGGATCGCCTCGGCGTCAGCGTCCGGTACGTAGCCCCGCGGATCCTCCAGGAACTCCGCGACCAGGCCCTCCGGTGTGAGCGGCGGCCACAACGAGTCGATCGCGGCGTGCACTTCGGCGCTGGTGGCGATCTCCTTGCCGATCTGCGCCATGTCGTCGGGCCCGAGCAGGTTGGGCCCGCCGTACGGGTCCGCGCCGAGCCGGTCCACCAGTTGCTCGGTGAGCGCGTCGATCAGGTGGAACACGAAGTAGGGGCGCGCCAGGTTGTGCGGCAGGTGCGTGGAGCGCGCCCGCGCGCGGGCGTCCTCGGCCATGGCCCGCTCCAGGAACAGCGTGCCGTAGTCGTCGTGGTCGATCTCCAGGACCGGGTCGGGCACGGACTGCCGGTCGCGTACGACCTCGGCAAGTACGTCCGCGAGCTCCACGCGCCCCTTCACGGCGGCGGCCCGCGGGCTGTCCGTGCCGGTGGCACGCACGCCGGGGTAGAGCTCGCCGAGCGTGGCGAGCAGCACCCCGGTCTCGCCGAGGGACGGCAGCACCTCGCCGATGTAGCCGAGGAACGCCGGGTTCGGGCCGACGATCAGGACGGCCCGCTTGGCGAGCAACTCCCGCTCCGCGTACAGCAGATACGCCGCCCGGTGCAGGGCGACAGCGGTCTTGCCGGTGCCGGGGCCGCCCTCGACGACCATGACGCCACGGTGCGGGGCGCGGATGATGCGGTCCTGCTCGGCCTGGATGGTCTGCACGATGTCGGCCATGCGGCCGGTACGGGCCGCGTTCAGGGCGGCGAGCAGCACCCCGTCGGCGTTGTGGTCCTCGAAGCCGGTACGGGTCCGGTCGTCGAGGTCGAGGATCTCGTCGTGGAGTTCCGTGACCGTACGCCCCTCGGTGGTGAGGTGGCGGCGGCGCCGGATTCCCATGGGCGTATGCCCGGTCGCGAGATAAAAGGGGCGCGCGACCGGGGCACGCCAGTCGATCAGGAGCGGGGTGCGCGCGGCGTCGCCGGCACGGATTCCGATTCGCCCGATGTGATGATGCCCACCGCCTTCCCCGTTTCGGATGTGATCGGCGTGATCGGCGTGATCAATTCGCCCGAAACAGAGACCGGATTCGACACCGGCCAGTTCGGCGGCGCTACGGGACTGCTCGTCGGCGGTGACATCCCGTTCCAGCTTGGCCTGCATACCGTTCCCGAGCTGCGCCAACGCGCTGCGCGCGGCCGCCTCCCGCTCGGCCCGCAGCTCGTCGAGACGGACGTAGAGGCGGTCCACGAATTGCTGCTCGTGCCGCAATTCAACGGAATCCCCGGTTGACAATTCGACTCCTCGTGGGCTACGGTGTCTTTAGTTGGCCACCTTCCAAGAGGAACTTCTCTTGAAATCGGTGGCCTTTTCTGTGGGCACACAGAAACACCCAATATAGCCCGAGGAATAGGTCCCGCGTCAATCGGCGGACGTTTTACCGCCGCACCGCGGCGCCGTTCACCGCTCGGCTACGCCGGAAGCACGTCCGCCAGCTCCTGCAGCAGCTTCCGCTTGGCCCGCGCGCCGACCATCGACTTCACCGGCTCGCCGCCGCTGAACACGAGCAGCGTGGGCGTCGCCATCACCCCGTACGCGATCGCCGTCGCCGGACTGCGGTCCACATCCACCTGCACCACCTTGAGCCGCGCCCCCTCCTCGCGGGCCAACTCACCCAGAACCGGGGCGAGTTGACGGCACGGACCACACCATTCGGCGGTGAACTGCACCAGCACCGCACGGTCCGCGCCGAGCACCTCCGCCGCGAAGTCCGCGTCGCCCACCTCGGCCACACCTTCCACCTTCACTGCCATCCGTCCGTACCCTCCGTCGTCAGCTCACACCGCGGCGCCGGACCGTCCGGGTCCAGAGCCTCGGCGGCGAGCGCCTCACGGGCCCGCTCGGCCCGCGTCAACTGCGCCCCGACCTGCGTACGCACCGAGGTCAACTCCCCGATGAGTACGTCGAGTTCGGCGAGCTTGCGGCGGTACACGGCAAGGGAGTCGGGGCACGAGTCGCCCTGCGGATGCCCGGCCCGCAGACACTCCACGAACGGCCTGGTCTCCTCCAGGCCGAACCCGAAGTCCTGCAAGGTCCTGATCTGCCGCAGCAACCGCAGATCCGCCTCGCCATACGTCCGATGGCCCTTGCCGTCCCGCCGCGCGGGCAGCAGCCCGCGCGACTCGTAGTACCGAAGCGTCCGCGTACTGGTCCCGGCCCGCTCCGCGAGTTCACCGATGCGCATACGGACGACGCTAGCCCTTGACCCTGACGTCAAGGCAAGGGCAGAGGCGGGGCCGGTCAGGCAGGGCTCCGTACGGCTTCGATGGTGGCGGTCCAGCCGTCGGCGCCGTGGCCCCTGGCGATGGCACGGTCGGCGACGGACTTCACGGCGCGCAGGGCGGAGGCGTCCAGGCCGTGGTGTTCGGCGGCGTGCAGGACGTGTGTGACGCCCGCGGTGTCCATGACCAGGTTGTCGGCGTCGCCCGGGTAGCGCCCGCCGTCGGCGTCCGCCGCCATCGCCGGCGCGATCGACGCGAGCAGCCCGCCGTTGCCGTTCAGGTACGGCACGAGGTCGGCGGCTTTGATCCCCTCCGCCTGCGCGAGGGCGAAGGCGTGCACGAGCCCGGACATGCTGGTCCAGAAGAAGTCGAGCACCGCGAGGTCGTACGCGGCGGCAAGGCCGTGGTCCGCGCCGAGATGGGTGACCTGGCCGCCGAGCGCCGCGAGGGTCGGCCGGCTCCTCTCGTACGCGTCCGCGGAGCCGCCGAGGAAGACCAGGGCCTCCGGGGTGCCGACCATCGGCACGTTCACCATCATCGCGCCGTCCAGGTAGTCGAGTCCCTCCTTCTCGGCCCAGGCCGCCGCTTCGCGGGCGCGCTGCGGGGTGTCCGAGGTGAGGTCGACCAGGACGCGGCCGCGCAGGTCCGCCGCGTACGGGTCGAGCACGGCCCGCGAGGCGGTCTGGTCGAGCAGGCAGACCACGACCACCTCGGAGGCCCGTACCGCCTCTCCCACGGAGCCCGCGCGGACTGCGCCGCGCTCGACGAGCTGCTCACCCTTGCCGGGAGAGCGGTTCCAGACGGTGGTGGGGTGCCCGGCCGCGAGGAAGGCGCCGGCGATCGCCTGCCCCATGGCCCCGAGGCCGAGCACGGCGACGGGAGTGGAAGTGTGGGTTGCTGCTGCTGTCATGCGCACCAGCCTCGCCGCGCCCCCAACTCCCCACAAGTACCGACTATTTGGTCAGATACGCACCGCGAGGTAAGGATGAACAGACCGGGCGGGGCGGCGCGGGGCTACGACTTCGTCGACACCGCCACGTAATCCACCACCATCGGCTTGCCCGGCTCCGTCCCCGCCACCGGGGTGGCCTTGCCCGCGACACCGTCGGGGAAGGCCCCGCCCATGGCGACGTTCAGGAGCAGGAAGTACCCCGAGTGGCCGGTCATGTTGGCCCAGGTCTCGGCGGAGAACCGGTCCTGGGACAGGCTGTGGAACTGCTCACCGTCGACGGACCAGCGCAGTTGGTTCGGCGAGACGGAACGGTCCCACTCGAAGCGGTACGTGTGGAAGCCGGACTGGCACGTCGAGCCGGGGCAGGCGCGGCTGTCGCCCAGGCCCTGCGTCTCGTTGCAGTCGCCGCCCGGGTTCACACCGCAGTGCAGGACGCCCCAGACGGAGTCGAGCCCGTTGACGTTCTCCATCACGTCGAACTCGCCGATGGCGGGCCAGTTCTGGTAGTTGCCCCGGTACGGAGCGCCGAGCGCCCAGAACGCCGGCCAGTAGCCGAGCGCGGCATCACCGCTCACGTTCGGCATCTGGATCCGCCCCTCGATGGCGAGCACCCCGCCCTCGGGCGCCTTGAAGTCGTCGCGTTTGGTCTCGATACGGGCCGAGGTCCAGCCATCCGACCCGTCCCGCAAGGGCGTGATCCGCAGGTTGCCCTCGCCGTCGACGCTGAGGTTGTCGGGCGAGTCGGTGTAGTTCTGGATCTCACCGGTGCCCCAATTGGCGGGCCCACCAGGGTAGTTGTGCCCGAGGTCGACCTGCCAGTTCTCGGCGGAGGGCAGGGTGCCGGCGGCACCATCGAAGTCGTCGCTCCACTGGACGGTCCAGCCGGAGGGGGGTGGGGGCACGTCTCGGGCGGCGGTGCCGGACGCGGTGCCGGGGGCCAGCAGGGCGGCGGCGAGTACCGCCACGGCCCCGAGACCGGCGGCCAGCGCAGAACGTTTACTCATGGAACACCTCTGTGGGGGAAGAGGAGCACGGAAGGAGTGAGAGCGCTCTCAGAGTTTTGTAGTTGCAGCCGGGCGGGGCGTCAATGGGTGGGACGCGTCAACTTCTCGAAGGAATAGGGGTGTTGGGGCGGGCGGCTTGCTGAGCACTGGGAAGTTGTTGACTTGGCGCGCGGCCCGTCAGGGTTCGAGGTCGACTACTCCCTTGCCGCTCCTGATATCGAGCGGCACCGAAACCTGGTCGTGCGCGATCAGCCACGTTCCGTCGGTCTTCCGGAAGCAGAACGTGCCCCTGACCCACATACCGCCCACCGTCGTCCCGTCCCTCAGGGCACCGCTGAGACGGGCAAAGGCATGACCGAAAGCCACGTCGTCGCCAACGGTGAGGGTCAGCTCGCGAACCTCGTAGTTCACGCTCTCGAAGAACGCGAACACGGGCGCCCAGTTCTTCAGCTTCGCCTCCACCCCCACACTCTGGAGCGGCGGCTCGACGTCGAAGGACACGATGTCCGGCGCGTACAGCTTCCTCAAGATCTCGGGATCCTTGGCCTTGAGTCCCTCGGCGATCATGCCGACCTGCCGGCGAATCTCGGCTTCGTCCTTCTCACGTTGTGCAGACATCGCGACCTCGAACTTTCCTTTCGTGGTGGACCCTTGACTTCGGCTCAGTGCTGAATTTCGGCCCGCACCCGCTCCTTCGGCGTTGCGATGTCCCGGTAGTGAGCGGTGCCCCGCGCATTACTGAAGTCGCCTGTGCCACCGGTGATGGCCATGTCGAGGGATTTTGTTCCGCTCACCCAGAGCGACTGCATCGTCAGAGAGCCACGGTCGAGTTCGATCGTGATCAGGCACTGCGTGGTGAGTTCTTCGCCCTTGATGTGAACGACCTGGCACGACCCACCCCCACGTCCGACGCTGCTCCCGTCCTTCATCGCGGTGCCGGAGTAGACGTACGCATCCCCCAGGCTCGGCCCTTTCGGGTCGAGATCAGTGTCCGCGTACTGATCGTTCCGAACGTCGAGTTCGAGGACCTCGACCTGTCCTCTTTCCGGGGTGTCGGCGCCTGCGCTGTTCACGGCAAAGACGCCGACCAGAGTGGTGGCCAGCGAAATGGCGAAGAATTTCGGGAGCGACGCTCGTCCCCGGCTTCTGGTGACCATGATGGAACCTCCTCATTCGCTCAAATGGTGTCTCGCCAGTCCGACAGCACAGGCGCTCGGAATGTGAGGCGGGGCGCCAACTTGCGTTCAGGGGCGTTGTCCTGCCTGTCTTGCCCTGACGGTCAGACAGGGCCCAGTTCACCGGCGATTTTCACGGCCAGCTCGAAGTCGAAGTCGTGAAAGTACTCGCCGTCGAAGGCGTGGTGAACGCGCTGAAGCTCGTCCTTGAGCAGGGTCTCGGCGTCGTCCGGATCGTCCAGCGGCGGGGACAGCCAGACGTCCACCAACCCGTACCCATGGGCTCGGGCTATGCGCTGGTGCTCGCGGACACGATCCCGCCAGCGACCCGGCTTGGCGGGGCTACCGGCTCGGCCGACCTTGCCGGGCTCGCTCAGGGTCATCCGCCCAGTGTTGTCGGGGCCACTGACAACGGGTTCCGGGCCGTCCGGCTGACGCGGCGTCGGGGCAGCCCGCGCGAGAAGGGCCCGGCGCGCGCGCCGGCCGGGCCCTTCTCGTACGTACGCGTACGGTCAAACGCCGCCGAACAGACCGCCCTTGACGCCGCTGACGAACGAGGCGAACACGTCCACGGGGACATCCAGAGCAGGCCCGCCCGGGTTCTTCGAGTCACGGACGGGGACGACGCCGTGCGAAGCGGCGAGGTTTGTGGCGACCTCGACGCAGTTGCCGCCGTTTTCGCTGTACGAGGACTTCAACCAGCGGGGGGATTCGGTCGTCACGGGGTGCCCTTTCGTAACTTGTTGATCATGGCCACCGACTCCGCTTGGGAGAGTGCTACGGCCTGTAGCTGATGGTAGGCCGTCATGATGGGCGTGACGGAGGTCAGTTCGCGATCAAAGTGCCCTTGGGTCTGAGATTCCGCGTAGCACATGACGGACCGGTCGGACAGCGTCAGTAGGTTGACCGGCAGAGTGAACGGGCGCCGCTCACCTATGGAGAACGGGGCGACCTGGAGCACGGTGTTGGGGAGCGCTGCGAACTCGACCAGCCGTTCCAGTTGTGCGCCCATGACCTCGTCACTGCCGACCCATCTCCGGATACAGCTCTCGTCCATCACCACCATCACCATGGGCGGGCGCTCCCGCTCCAGCGCCGCCTGTCGCTGTGCGAGGAACTCGACTCGCTCGGTGGCGTGTTCGGCTGTGATGGCACCCCGCTGCGCAACGCTGTCCGTCAGGACCTGTGCGTAATCCGGCGTCTGCAACAGCCCCGGGACGACTCCGATTTCGTACAACCGCAGCTCTACCGCTCGCCCCTCGTACCCCACGTACTCCGGGAACCCTTCCAGCAGGCTGCCGTTGCGAAGCTCTCCCCACGCGCGCTCGAACGAGTCTGCGGTCCCGGCGAACCCGAAAGTGGCATCAACACTGCGCGAGAATCGGAGAGTTGGCGGTTTGTTTCCAGTTTCGACTGCGGAGACGTGACGGCCCGAGTAGCCGATGCGTTCAGCTAGTTCGTCCTGCTTCCATCCGTGCGCTTCCCGTGAGCTGCGCAAACGCGCTCCGTAGGCCGCCAACGGGCCTTCTTCAGGGTTCAATTCTTTGGTGTTTACCAACGTGCTCTCCGCCCCTGGAACGTTGAAGACTCTCTGACCGTAGGCCACGCTGAGGCTCTCGGTAGCGGAATGGCTACAGAGAGGAGCGATTGTGTGTGCAGACCACATGTCCGTCCCGGCCGTCCCGGACGCCCCGGCCGTCGGGGCGCTACTGCTGGACACCCGGCGGGATCAGCTCGGCGAGTTCCGCGGTGAGTGGTGCGGGCGCTGGTCCCTGCGGCCCTTACGAGGCGGGACGGAGTGGGAGGTCGACCCGGTGGACGCCCAACTGGCCACGCCCGAACAGCGGTTGCGTGCCGAGACCGCGTTGGCGAACGCGCGCAGCAGGGGTGAGGTGCTGTGAACCCGTACACGTTCACGGTCCGGCCGGTACGGAGGGGAGTTCATGATGGCTGAGCACGAGCGGAAGGTGTCGTCGGGGGCGACCGTCGAGGCCGCGGAGGCGGCACGCGACGAGCTGGCGGCGGCACTCGGCACGGCGGGGATCACCTTGCCTTCGTTGCGCGTCGACCCGTTGTCGTACGGCGATGAGCGGGGTGAATCCACTTTCGCCCTGGTCGAGTTGGGCCGCTGCAACATCCCGACGGCCCTCGCGATGGCGGCGGCGTTGCGGGCGGGGCGGGCATGAACCTGGGCGCAGGCACGCGCACGCCCACACTCTGAACAGATCCCCAAGATCCCCATGGCGACCGAATCGGGTCAGGGTCGCACCGCACAACACAGCAGCCCTTCCCGCCAGCCCTGACCGGCGACTTCGGCATGCGGCCAACCCGCACGTGGCGGCTCTGCACGGACGGAGCGCCCGGGTGACCCACGTACACGGCGGCTTCCGGCCAGCTGTGTTCGGGCGGGAACCGTCCGCACATGCGGGCACGTCACGGGAGTCGTGTGTTCTGCGCCGGTCCGGACACACATGGCGGAGGGGACGCACATGAACGCATCGTCGGGGTACGGCATACGCGCCGGGCAAGTCAGCGGCGTCGCGGGCAAGCTGGAGACCGCAGCCGACGAGTTGGGCACCGTCAAATCGACCATGCCGCAGGAGCAGTGCAGCCCGCCCGCGTCCATGGGGGGCGAGGAGGCCGCTCCTGCCTTCGACGACTTCGTGGAGGGCTGGCAGCGCGAGGCGACGGTGCTGAGGGACGCGCTTCGGGAGATCTCCCGCAAGTTGAACACGACAACGAGCAACTACACCGGCGCGGAGCAGGGCGCCGAGACCCAACTGCGCCGTGCCGCACCCGCGCAAGCCGGACTGTCGGACTTCAACTGACCTCCCTCCCTCAGCACTTCAGACGCCCTAGACGCGAAGGCGGACCATGAACGTCACGGACACCGTGAAGACGGACGGCGACCTGGCAGAGCTCGACATCTCGACCCTGCTGCGCTTCGGCCTCGCCGAGAGCAGCCGGATGCGCACCGCGCTCTTCGGCGACGGCGCCGTGGGTGCGGCCGTACTGCTCGGACGGGCGGGTGTGTACCCACGCGCCGTGGCCTTCCTCGCGAAGATCGTGCACAGCGGGGGCGCCGCTTACGCCGCCGAACTCGAAGAGCCCGTCCCTGGCGAGGCGGCGGACACGGTCCGTACGTGGCTGGAGGCGGCGGCGAGCGTACGGCACACGCTCGCGGACGACGAGACGCTGACGCGCTGGCTGTCGGCGGTCGCGGAGATCATGGCCGTACGCGACCTGGCGAGCGGTACGAACGGAGGGCCGCGCTGATGGCGGGCGAGGACACGACGACCCGGCGGGCCGCGATCACCGCGGCAGTGAACGCGATCAAGGGCGCCGGCTCGAAGAACGACCTGATCGAAGCGATCGACAAAGCCATCGGCGTCACGGCGCCGTTGGGCAACCCCGCAGTCATCGAGGCAGCGGCGCAGGCCTGCGCCAAGGCCGCCGAACACTGCCGGCACGAGGTGGAGGAACCGGTCGAGAGGGCCGCCAAGAAGTCGCTGCCGCAGGCCTGGGAAGGCATGGCGAGCGTGACGGCACAGGACGTCGTCCTGACGGCCGCGCGGACCGCCGAGCAACTGTCCGAGGCGTTGGTGGGCGGGCAGAAGGCACTGGTCCGGCTCGCCGACGGCCTGAGGGTGGCCCAGGAAACCGACCGGCGGGGGCGAGAGGCGCTTCACCGGGCGCGGTCCATGCTCGGCGGCGAGGACGGCTTCTTCGACGACATGGTGGAGAAGGACGCCGAAGAGGCGGAGAAGGAACGAGCCCGTGAGATC
This sequence comes from Streptomyces boluensis, assembly GCF_009908195.1. Lineage (GTDB taxonomy): Bacteria > Actinomycetota > Actinomycetes > Streptomycetales > Streptomycetaceae > Streptomyces > Streptomyces boluensis. The sequence continues at coordinate 27,989 of NZ_JAAAHS010000037.1, forward strand.
GCGACAGACGGCGGCGAGGCCCGCAAGACCGCGGCGCAGGAGGCCGATGACGCAGCCCGTGCGACGGCCCGCGACCTCAACAAGCTGGCGGCCGAGGCTCGTTCGGGCAAGTTGACGGGCAACGGCCTCAGCCCCGTCGACAAGATGATGCTCGCCGACACGGCCATGGTCGACGAGGTCGACAAGAACAACAAGGAGACGGCAGAGCGCGAGTACAACGAGATCCTCTCGGCGAACGACCTGGAGCGGTCCAGTACCCGGCTGAACGGGATGAACGCCGCCGACCGCGCGGAGTTTCAGCGGATGCTGGACGGGGCCGACAAGCCGGAGCAACGGGCGTATCTGATGAAGGCGCTCGCTGCCGGGCACGACATGGATGAGTTGAGGAAGTTCGACCGGAGGATCGACGGCAAGAGCGAGGCCTGGTTGGCCCGGCATCTGACGCCGGTGGTCACCGAGGTCGATGCCTCCGGCAAGCCCATCCACGGCACGATGCCGAACAACTTCAAGGGCGATCAGGGATGGACGCAAGGAGGTGACGGAAAAGAGGCCAGCTGCGTCGCCGCGTCCACCGTCAACGCCCGCGCCATGGTCGACCCGGTCTACGCCCTGGGACTCACCGGCGGCCCGAACGGGCAGGAGGACAGCGAGGCCGCGTTCCGGGACCGTCTCGTGGACGAGCAGCACCGTGTTCACGACGAAGGCGATGGCGAGCGGGGCGGCTTCTTCGGCAACGGACCGCCCACGGGCATGGGCGACGAAGGCTGGTCGGAGGTCGCCGACAATGAACTCAACTCGCCCACCGGCGCCGACTACGAGCGCCAGGACCTCAGCAGCGCGGACGATCGGCGGGGCGTCCTGCCGGAGATCGAGCAATCGGTCGCAGAAGGCAAACCGGTCCCGATCAAGACCGTCGGTGAAGGAGGCCACGCACTGGTCATCGTCGGACATGAGGGTGGCAAGCTCCAGGTTCACAACCCTTGGGGTGAGACCACCTGGGTGAGTGAGAACGACTTCGTCAACGGCAATATGCACAAGGCGTCCGACTCCCGGTTCCCCGACGCCACCGGCGTCCATCTCCCGAAATGAGGCGCTGATGTCGAAGCAGCGTAAGAGAAAAGCGACTTGGGCCGTGGCGGGGAGTGCGGCGGTACTCGCCGTGACCGGCGCCGGCATCGCCGTGCACGAGGAATTGTCCGAGGACACGGTGTGCTGCGGGATACCCCTCCCTCGGGGGAACGCTCCGTCGGGCCCCGACGGGGAGATCGACATCGCCTCCCAGTCCGTGAAGACCGATGTTCTCGTGGACGAGGACTTCTCCCTGCACGTACGGCCGGGTGGAGACGCCGACGACTGGGAGCCGGCCGAGACCGGCGAGGAATACGGGGTGCTGCGCGCCAAGGGCGAGAAGACCGTACGAGGCACCCGGTACTTCAAATTCCGCGCGCTCCGGACGGGCAAGGCACGCATCGTCCTTCGCGAAGTCGACGGCGACCGCACGATGACGTACCCGATCGAGGTCAAGAAGACCCTCCGGAGCAGCAGCACGACACGGGACCCGGAGGAGGGTTTCAGCGACCCGTACGCACCTGACGAGTCCATCAGGCTCGACGGCGACTTCGGGGGCAAGGTCACCGTCCGAGCCGGGCATGAGTTCGCCGTCGCCAACCGGTACACAAACCAACCTGGCTACGGCTGGCGGTTCTTGGGGCAGTGGGACGACCACGACCTCGCCCTGACCAGCGACCAGTCGTACGTCGCCGGAGATCCTTCTGCGGTCCGCCAGGACTGGTACACGTTCAAGGCCTACGAGAAGGGCAGCACCACGATCAAGCTCTTCGGCTGCTATCGCTGCGGGGACGACATGAAGCCCAAGTCGGCGGAGAGCAAGAAGTTCTCGGTGACGAAGACGCTCACCGTGATCGTGCGCTGAACTCCCGTACCACATACGCACGCTGCCCCCCTACTCCTGCGGCAGCGAACGAGGCGAATCCACGCTCGCCCCAGTGGAGTTGGGCCAGGCCGCGCCCCACCCCGCGGAAACCCACCGCACGGGAACCACGAGCCCGCCCCAGGTGTCGTGATCAATGAACCGCCGGCGAGGCCACCCCACCGGCATCCAACTCCCCCAACTCCCCCGGCGAGGCCCCGTGCGCAGACTGAGCAAGCGATCCGCAGGCATGCTCGCCGGCGCCGCCGCCCTGCTCGTACTCGGCGGGTTCGTCGTCCACGAGGAGTTCATCGACACCGGAGGGTGCTGCGTGCCGATCACGGCCGACGTCTCCGGTCTCGCCAAGGGCCCCGACGGAGAGATCGACATCGCCTCCCAGGCGTTGGAGCCCAGCGTGCCCGTCGGGTACGACTTCTCCCTCCACGTACGGCCCGGCGGCGACGCCGACGACTGGGAGGTCGCCGACGCCGGGAAGCCGACGGTGCTGGGCGCGAAGGGCGTCAAGACCGTGAAGGGCACCCGCTACTTCAAGTTCCGCGCGCTCAAGACCGGGGAGACCCGCGTCGTGCTCAAGGAGGTCGACGGCGACCGCACCATGACGTACCTGATCAGCGTCCTGAGCAACGACCACGGGTACGGACCGCAGGACCCGGAACCGGCCAAGCAGTTCCCCCTCGACCGGGAGAACGAAGAAGACCTGGGCGACTTCGAGGGCACCGTCACCCTGACCAGAGGCGAGGACTACCTCATCTCCAATCCGTACGACAACCAGCCGGGCTACACCTGGACCCTCGTCAAGAAGTACGACGACGGCCTGTCCATCTCCAAGGAACCCGAGCACACGAGCGGCGACCCGGCGGCGGTACGACGGGACTGGTACTCGCTGTTCGGCTACGAGAAGGGCACCGCCGAGCTGAAGCTGTTCGGCTGCTACCGCTGCCGCTACGACGAGCCCGAGACCGCCGAGAGCAAGAAGTTCTCCGTGACCAAGACCCTTACCGTGGTGGTGCGTTGATGCGAATTTCGCCGGGGAAGCTGGGGAATCTGTCGACTCGGGCCCGTTGGGGTGCGGCCTGTGCGGCCCTGCTGCTGCTCGGCGGCGGGTTCGTCGTCCACGAGCAGTCCGTCGACGACAACATCGTGTGCTGCGCCCCTCCCCCGCCCCTCAACAACGTGCCGCGCGGGCCCGACGGCGAGATCGACATCGCCTCCCAGTCCACGCGGCCCGAGGTGCTCGTCGACCAGGACTTCTCCATCCACGTACGGCCGGGCGGCGACGCCGACGACTGGCGGCTGGCCGAGTCCGGGGAGTCGGGCGGGGTCGTGCGCGCCAAGGGCGAGAAGACCGTCAAGGGCACGCACTACTTCCGGTTCCGCGCCCTGAAGACCGGCACGGCACGCATCGTCCTGAAGGAGATCGACGGCGAGCGCACCATGACGTACCCGGTGGAGGTGAAGGAGGGGACGCAGGTGAGCGGGGTCGAGCACGATCCCGACGGGGCCCTTCCCTCCGGCCGGACCGCCACCCCGACCTACGGCGACGAGCCGGACTACGGAGATGAGCCGGACGACGTCCGCGTGCTGGACGCGGACTTCGACGGCACCGTCACCGTGCGCGCCGGCGAGAGCTTCCGCATCGCCAACCACTACGCCAACCAGCCCGGCTACAACTGGCAGTTGGTCACCGAGCCCGAGGGCCCGGTCCTTTTCGGCGAGGACCTCTCCGAGCCTCCGGCGGTCGGCGACGCGGCCGCCGCACGTCAGGACTGGTACGAGTTCGACGCCCACGACAGGGGCATCGCCAAGGTGAAGCTCTACGGCTGCTACCGCTGCGGCTACGACGAGATGCCCACGACCGCCGAGAGCAAGAAGTTCTCCGTGATGAAAAAGCTGACGGTGATCGTGCGCTGAACTCCCGCCCCGCGCCCCTCACCCTGAACTCCCGTACCACTTACGCACGTTGCCCCCC
>NZ_JAAAHS010000370.1 GCF_009908195.1 Streptomyces boluensis
GGGGCGGGCTGGGGAACAAATCCAGGGTGCCCGACCCGACGGTGCGGAGACACAATGGCGGCCATGCCAACCGAACAGCACCTGGAAGAAGCGCGAGCAACCCTCGCCGAGTTCCCCGTCGCGGACGGCCACAACGACCTCCCCTGGGCACTGCGCGAGCAGGTCCGCTACGACATCGACAGCCGGGACATCGCAGCCGACCAGACGGGCCGGCTGCACACCGACCTCGCCCGGCTGCGCGCCGGCGGCGTCGGCGCGCAGTTCTGGTCGGTGTACGTACGGACCGACCTGACCGGCGACGCGGCGGTCAGCGCGACCCTCGAACAGATCGACTGCGTCGAGCAGTTGCTCACCCGGTACCCCGCCGACCTGCGCCGCGCGCGCACCGCCGCCGACATGGAGGCGGCGCGCGCGGAGGGCCGGATCGCGTCCCTGATGGGCGCCGAGGGCGGCCACTCCATCAACAACTCGCTCGCCACCCTGCGCGCCCTGCACACCCTCGGCGTGCGGTATATGACGCTCACCCACAACGACAACATCGCGTGGGCGGACTCGGCCACGGACAAGCCCGGCGTCGGCGGCCTCTCGCCCTTCGGCCACGCGGTCGTACGGGAGATGAACCGGATCGGCATGCTCGTGGACCTCTCGCACGTGGCGGCCACCACGATGCGCGCGGCCCTGGACACCTCCACGGCGCCGGTGATCTTCTCCCACTCGTCGTCGCGCGCGGTCTGCGACCACCCGCGCAACATCCCGGACGACGTCCTGGAGCGGCTGCCCGCGAACGGCGGCGTAGCGATGGCCACGTTCGTACCGAAGTTCGTGCTGCAGGCGGCCGTCGACTGGACGGCCGCCGCGGACGACAACATGCGCGCCCACGGCCTGCACCACCTCGACACCACCGCGGAGGCGATGAAGGTGCACGCGGCCTTCGAGGCGGCGCACCCCCGCCCGGTCGCCACCGTCGGCACGGTCGCCGACCACCTGGACCACATGCGCGAGGTGGCGGGCATCGACCACATCGGCATCGGCGGCGACTACGACGGCACGGCCTTCACCCCGGACGGCCTCGACGACGTGGCCGGGTACCCGAACCTGATCGCCGAGCTCCTGACCCGCGGCTGGTCCCGCCCCGACCTGGCCAAGCTGACCTGGCAGAACGCGGTACGGGTGCTCGGTGCGGCCGAGGACGTCGCACGGGACCTGGGCGCCCGCACCGGCCCGTCGGTCGCGACCCTCGACCAGCTCGACGGCTGACGCTCACTCCGTACGGGGGCGCGGCCCGGTCCGTCCCCCGTACGGAGCACACCGCCGAGACCCGCACGGGGTCCCGTGCCACGGTTGGCGTACAGATTGCTGTACCAGCCAACCGGAGCTCCACATGGCCGATCTACACGACGACGAGGACATTCCTCTTGCTTCCGGCGGCGCCGCCGGCGACTCCGAGGAGGGCGCGGAGGGCGCGGAGAGCGCGGAGGGCGCGGAGGGTCCGAGACCGGGCGCGCCCGCACCCGAACTGCGGGCCAGGGCGCTGCTCACCGCACACCCGGTCGCCGACGGCCACAGCGGACTGCCCTGGGCGCTGAGCCAACTCACCTGGTACGACCTGGAGTTGGGCGACCGCGCACTGGAGACCGACCTGCCGCGGCTGCGTGAGGGCGCGGTCGGCGCGATGTTCTGGTCGCTGCGGGTACCCGAGGCGTACGTGGGCGACCGGGCCGTCAGCGCCACCCTCGGGCTCATCGACCTCGCCGAGTGCGTGGTCCGCGAGCACCCGGAGGGCCTGCGGCTCGCCCACACCGCCTCGCACACCGCCGACGCCCGCTCGCACGGCCGGATCGCCTGTCTGCTCGGCCCCGCCGGAGCCCCCGCGATCGGCGACTCGCTCGGCACTCTGCGCGCCCTGCACAAGCTCGGGGTGCGCAGCCTCACGCTGTCCGGCACCCGCTGGGCGGGCGAGCGGGGCCTGTCCCGCTTCGGCGAGGAGGTGGTCCGCGAGATGAACCGCCTCGGTGTCCTCGCCGACCTCAGCGGCAGCTCGCCCGACACGGTCCGGCACACCCTGGCCGTGTCGAAGGCGCCGGTGCTGTTCTCCCGCTCGGCGGCGGCCGCGCTCACCGAGCACCCCGACAACGTCCCGGACGAGCTGCTCGCCGCCCTGCGCGGCAACAAGGGCCTGTGCCTGGTGCCGTGCACGGCGGCGCAGACGGGCCCGGCGCTGCGGGACGTGGCCGACCACCTCGACCATGTGCGCCGGGTCGCGGGGCCCGAGTGCGTCGGCATCTCCGGGATGTACGACACGGAGAGCGCGCTGCCGGACGGCCTCCAGGACACCTCGCGCTATCCGCAGCTGATCGCCGAACTCCTGGACCGCGACTGGTCCGAGTCCGACGTGTCCCTGTTGACCTGGGGCAACGTCCAACGCGTCCTGCGCGAGGCGGACTTCACGGCCCGCGCGGCCCAACTGCGCAGACCGCCGTCGACGGCGACGCTGGAGCGCCTGGACGCATAGGCCCACCCAAGGCCGGGCACCCGTTCTGCCTCAGCAGGCGTCTCAGCAGGCGCAGAGGCAGAACGGATGCCCGGCCGGGTCCGCGTACACCCGCCAGGTGCGGGACCGGTCCGCGTTGTCCAGGACCTGGGCGCCGAGCGCGAGCACCTGCTTCTCGGCGGTGTCGAGGTCGTCCACGGTCAGGTCGAGATGGAACTGCTGCGGCCGCTCGGGGTCGGGCCACTGCGGCGGTACGTGAGCGGGCGCGGACTGGAAGGCGAGGACGCTGCCGCCGTGCCCCTCCAACTCGACCCAGCTGTCGGTGTCGTCCTTCTCCTCCCGCACGGTGCCGCCGAGCAGCGCCGCGTAGAAACCGGCGAGGGCCAGGGGGTCGGGACAGTCGAGCACTACGGCTCCGAGCTTGGCGACAGGCATGGTCCTGATCCCTCCGTCGGGTTACCGCTTGCATGTCTCATCCGGTAACGGTTACCTCATGCTCCCGCACTGGAGGTAACGTCGCAACCATGAACGAGCAAGCGTCCGCGCCGGGAGAGCTGGCCTTCGTGGAGGCGCTGGTCAACACGCTCGACGTGGAGACGGGCGTCGACGCCCTGGACACGGCGGAGGGCCGCAGGCCGTTCGGGATCACCGCGCGCGAGGCGGACACCGCGAGGGAACTCCGCGAGGCGCTGCGCGCGGCCTGCCTGGCGCACGCGGGCCACCCCCCGCACCGTACGACCCGCCCGCTCTCCCAACTCCTCGCCGGGGCACCGCTGTTGGTGACCGTGGACGACGAGACGGGCGCGGCGGACCTGCGTACGGCGGAGCCGACGAGCCTCACCGCCCGGGTGGCCCACGCCATCGCGGCGGCAGCGGCGAACGGCACCTGGCTCCGCCTCAAGGCCTGCGAAACCCACGACTGCCTCTGGGCCTACTACGACCGAAGCCCAGCCTCCCGCCGCCGCTGGTGCTCGATGCAGGTTTGCGGGGCGCGGGCGAAGATGCGTACGTACCGGGCGCGCAAGGAAAGTTGACCGGCACCACCGCACCGCCGATCGCCCTGCGGGCTCGTCCTCAATCGCCGGACGGGCTAATAGATAGCCCCTCCGGCGTTTGAGGAGCGGGGGTCCGGGGGCTGGCCCCCGAAGCGCCGCAGGCTTTCGGGAAGGGGCGGGGCGGGGAGAAGCTCAGGCCGCAGGCCGACCCATCGCCCGGTACGTCCACCCAGCCGCACGCCAAAGAACGGGGTCAAGGGCGTTGCGCCCATCGAGCAGAACGGGCCGGCCCACCACAGACACCAGCTCCGCAGGATCCAGCTCCCGGAACTCCCGCCACTCCGTGAGATGCAGCACGACATCCGCCCCCCGCACCGCATCCAGCGCCGACTCCGCGTACCCGAGCGTCGGGAACACCTGCCGGGCGTTGCCCATGCCCTTCGGGTCGTACACCGTGACCTGGCCGCCCTGGAGGTGGATCTGCCCGGCGACGTTCAGCGCGGGAGAGTCCCGCACATCGTCGGAGTCCGGCTTGAACGTCGCACCGAGCACCGCGACCCGCTTGCCGAGGAACGAGCCCCCGCCGAGCGCCTCGCGGGCCAGCTCGACCATGTGGCCGCGGCGGCGCATGTTGATCGAGTCGACCTCGCGCAGGAAGGTCAGCGCCTGGTCGGCGCCCAGCTCACCGGCGCGGGCCATAAATGCACGAATGTCTTTCGGCAGGCAGCCGCCGCCGAAGCCGATCCCGGCGCGCAGGAACTTCTTGCCGATCCGCTCGTCGTAGCCGATCGCCTCGGCCAGCTTCACCACATCGCCGCCCGCGGCCTCGCAGACCTCGGCCATCGCGTTGATGAAGGAGATCTTCGTGGCGAGGAAGGAGTTGGCGGAGGTCTTCACCAGCTCGGCCGTCGGGAAGTCCGTCACGACGAACGGCGAACCCTCCGAGACCGGCGTCGCGTACACCTCGCGAAGCAGCTTCTCGCTGCGCTCGCTCGCGACGCCCACCACGATCCGGTCCGGGTGCAGGGTGTCCTGGACGGCGAAGCCCTCGCGCAGGAACTCCGGGTTCCAGGCCAGCTCCACGCCCTCGGGCAGGGCCTCGGTCAGCCGCGCGGCCGAGCCGACCGGCACCGTCGACTTGCCCACGACCAGGGCGCCTTCGCGGGCGACGGGGGCGAGCGAGGCGAAGGCGGAGTCGACGTAACTCATGTCGCAGGCGTACTCGCCGTGCTTCTGCGGGGTGTTCACGCAGACGAAGTGCACATCGCCGAACGCGCCGACCTCCTCCCAGGAGGTGGTGAAGCGCAGCCGGCCGCTGGAGCCCTCGATGCCCGCGACGTGCTTCTGCAGCAGATCTTCGAGACCGGGCTCGTACATCGGTACGCGGCCCTGCGAGAGCAGCTCCACCTTCTCGGGCACCACGTCGAGCCCCAGCACTTCGAAGCCCAGCTCAGCCATGGCCGCTGCGTGGGTGGCGCCGAGGTAACCGGTGCCGATCACGGTGATCTTGAGGGCCATGGGAGTGCTCCAGAGAGGTACGGGGCAGATGCGCTGCCCGAGCATAGTCGGGGCCGCGCGGGGGCACGGAGGGCCCTGTCGGGAACTCTGGAGGGTGCTGTCGGGAACCTCACGTACCCGGTCGGCGGGGTGGGCCCTAAAATCAGGGTTACTTACAGGGTTACTTAACGGTAGTTAGCACTCTTGGGGAGTGAGAGATCTTGGCGGCCAACACAGATTCCTCGGCATTCGACCTGTACCGTCCGGCCGAGGAGCACGACATGCTCCGGGAGGCGGTGCGTGGACTCGCCGAGGCGAAGATCGCGCCGCACGCCGCCGCGGTGGACGAGGAAGCCCGTTTCCCGCAGGAGGCCCGTGACGCGCTCACGGCGAACGACCTGCACGCGGTGCACGTACCGGAGGAGTACGGCGGCGGCGGTGCCGACGCCCTCGCCACGGTCATCGTGATCGAGGAAGTGGCCCGCGTCTGCGCCTCCTCCTCGCTGATCCCGGCCGTGAACAAGCTGGGCTCGCTGCCGGTCATCCTCTCCGGCTCCGAGGAGCTGAAGAAGAAGTACCTGGGCCCGCTGGCCAAGGGCGATGCGATGTTCTCGTACTGCCTCTCCGAGCCGGACGCCGGTTCGGACGCGGCCGGCATGAAGACGAAGGCCGTGCGCGACGGCGACTTCTGGGTCCTCAACGGCGTGAAGCGCTGGATCACCAACGCCGGTGTCAGCGACTACTACACGGTGATGGCCGTCACCGACCCGACCAAGCGTTCCAAGGGCATCTCCGCGTTCGTGGTGGAGAAGGACGACGAGGGTGTCTCCTTCGGCGCCCCGGAGAAGAAGCTCGGCATCAAGGGCTCGCCGACCCGCGAGGTCTACCTCGACAACGTCCGTATCCCCGCCGACCGCATGATCGGCGCGGAGGGCACCGGCTTCGCCACCGCCATGGCGACCCTGGACCACACCCGCATCACCATCGCGGCCCAGGCCCTCGGCATCGCGCAGGGCGCCCTCGACTACGCCAAGGGCTACGTCCAGGAGCGCAAGCAGTTCGGCAAGCCGATCGGCGACTTCCAGGGCGTGCAGTTCATGCTCGCCGACATGGCCATGAAGATCTCCGCCGCCCGCGCCCTCACGTACCAGGCAGCGGCGGCCTCCGAGCGCGGCGACAGCGACCTCACGTACCTCGGCGCGGCCGCGAAGTGCTTCGCCTCGGACATCGCGATGGAGGCCACCACTGACGCCGTCCAGCTCCTCGGCGGATACGGCTACACCCGTGACTACCCGGTCGAGCGCATGATGCGCGACGCCAAGATCACCCAGATCTACGAGGGCACCAACCAGGTCCAGCGCATCGTCATGGCGCGCAACCTGCCGTAGCGGCACGGGAGTTGTACGCGAAGGGCCCCGCCGGTACGTACCGGCGGGGCCCTTCGCGTATCCGCTGTCCGCGTCGCGCGGGGACGCGTCACTCGTCGGAGACGGTGACCTTCTCGTCGTTCTTCAGCTGCTCCACCAGCTGCTGCAGCTTGGCCTTGTCCCAGACCAGGTTGCCGTTGACGCTGCCGGAGATCGGCATGTTCATCGACTTGCCCTCGCCGCCCGAGACACTCTTCATCGCCCAGAACATCCCGGCCAGGTCGAAGAGGCTCATGTCCTCGTCGACGACCAGGGTGTCCAGGCCCGCGCCCATCGTCGGGTAGAGCTTGAAGGGGTTCAGGACCGTCGACGGGGTGGCCGTCTGGTTGGCGAGCGCCGAGAGGAACTTCTGCTGGTTCTTCGTACGGTCCAGGTCGCCGCCGTCCAGGCCGTAGCGCTGGCGGACGAAGGCCAGGGCCTGCTCGCCGGTCATCTCGTGCTTGCCGGGGTCGAAGTCCGCGCCGGACTTCTCGTCCTTCATCGGCTTCTCGACGTTGATCTCCACGCCGCCGACCGCGTCCACGATCTTGGCGAAGCCGCCGAAGCCGATCTCCGCGTAGTGGTCGATCCGAAGGCCGGTGTTGTGCTCGACGGTACGGACGAGCAGCTCGGGCCCGTCCTCGGCGTACGCGGCGTTCAGCTTGGTGGTGCGGCCGGTGCCCGGGTACTTCTTGCCGGAGTCCGAGCCGACGAAGGACGGTATCTCCACGTTCGAGTCACGCGGCAGCGAGATCAGGGTGTCGCCGTTGCTGCCGGTGTGCAGGATCATCATCGAGTCCGTGCGCTTGCCCTCGGCCGAGCCGGTGTGCAGGCGCTTCTTGTCCTGGGCGGTCATGCCCTCACGGCTGTCGGAGCCGACGATCAGGTAGTTCGTGCCCTCGCCCTCGGCGGGCCGCTCGATCACCTTGCTCAGCTCGACCTCGTGCTTGAGCTGCGAGTCGGCCCAGAAGTACGTACCGACGCCCCAGGCCAGGACGACGACCAGGAGCGTGATCAGGATGCGCTTGAACCGGCGGCCCCGGTTCGGCGCGGGACGGTAGTCGTAGTCGTCGTCGTAGCGGCCGTCGTCACCGCCGCGACCGCGACCGCCGCCACCGCCGTAGACCTGGCCCTCGCTGTAACCGTCGTCGTAGCCGTACCCCTGCTGCGGGGGTACGCCCGGAGGGGCGGCGGGGGGAC
>NZ_JAAAHS010000371.1 GCF_009908195.1 Streptomyces boluensis
CGCCCAAGCACCGCACCCCCCTCCGTCCCCTGGTCCGCGCTCCGCGCCGCCGGCCAGACCAAGGCCGCCGACCTGCTCGCCGCCGAACTCCTCGGCGGCCGGATGAACGACGTCGACTGCGCCCGCGTCGAGCACGCCTGGACGTCCGCCCAGGGCGACCCCGCGGCGCGCGAGGCCTTCGTCGACACCGTCGTGAGGCAGGGCGCCGCGGCCTGGACGCATCCGTCCGGCAGCCGGGACCTGCCCGCCCGCGCCGCCACCCACGACCTGCTCGTCGGCCAGGTCAGGATCGGCCGGTTCGCCGCGGACCCGCGCAACCCGTACGCGGTACGCGGTGTGCAGGCCGCCCTCGACCCGGCCGTGCTCGGCACCTCGCTGCTCGCCGTCGGCCCGTCCGGGGCGGGCAAGACCGAGCGCCTGATGCGGCCGGTCACCGAGGGCCTCGCGCTGCGCGCCCTCACCGGCCAGGCCGCGGTCGTCGCCGTCTGCGCGGCGGGCACACCGCTCGGCCCCGACGACGCGTACGACGTGGTGGTCAGGCCCGGCGACCCGGCCTCCGCGCACGACCTCGACCTGTACGCCGACTGCGCCGACCCGGACGAGGCCGCCGCCTTCCTCGCCGAGGGCCTGGTCGGCGACCTCGACGCCGTCGACACCCGCAGGGCCGCCACCGCGCTCGCCCAGCTCCTCGGCCCGTACAGCGCGGCGCACGGCCACTTCCCCGGCCTGCGTGAGCTGCGCGCGCTCCTCGAAGGCGAGCCGGCCGCCCTTGACGCGCTCAGGGCCGAGCTGGGCGACGGTGCCCGGCACGCCGGAATGCGGCGCGAACTCGACGCCCGGGTACGGCAGTCGGGCACACCGGGCGACCCCTGCCCCGCCCTCGCCGACCGGATCGCGCTGCTCGACCGGCCCGCGTTCGCCGGGTTCTTCGGCAACTCGGGGGAGGGGCGGCCGTTCTCCATGCGGGCCGTCGCGCACCACCCGCTGCGGGTCCGGGTCGACCTGCCCGAGCACGGCCACGAGGAGGCCTCGCGGCTGCTCGCCCGACTGCTGCTCGCCCAGTTCACGCACGTCGTACGGGACACCTCCGGGCGTACGCACTTCGCCTGCCTGGTCCTCGACGACGCCACCCGCACCCTCACCGCCGAGAGCGTGCGGGCGGTGCAGCGGCTGCGGTCGAGGAACGCGGGCGTCGTGCTCGGGCTGCGTACCGTCGGCGACGTGCCCGAGCAGCTCCAGGGGCCGCTGTACGCGGCGGTCGGCTGCCGGATGGCCTTCTCCGGAGTGACCACCTGGGACGGGCGGCGGTTCGCGGAGGCGTGGGGCACCGAACGGGTCGAGACCAAGGAGGTCGCGCAGCACACCGTGTTCGCCGACCAGCCGGGCACCCGCGCCCTGCACGCGCTGCGCAAACTCGTCACCGGGCGGGCCGTCACCACCGACGCGGTCACGGTCCGCGAGGTCGAGCGGGAGCGCTGGTCGGCCTCCGACCTCGCGCACGCGGTGCCGCCGGGCCACGCCGTCCTCTCGCTCAGCACGGTGGAGGGCCCGTCGGCCCCGCCGCACCTGGTCGACCTGCGCGACTGACGCACCGGGCGGGCCCGCGCACCTGACGCAAGGGAGCAGGCCCGATAGAGGGAACGCGTCCGCCCGCGCAAGGCCACACACGGAATCGCCACGGAGCTTCCATACGGTGAGGCAGAATTGATACAGGTCGTTCATACAGGGCGGCCAAAAGATCCCGTTCGATCCCGAACAGGCATCTCTGCGCCTCACCGACGGAAGCCCCGAAGATCCCATGCCGCCGACGCTCGCCTCGCTCGTCCAGCACTCCGCGCTCAAACTCACCGTGCGCGCGGGGGAGGACCGGCTCGACACCCCCGTGCGCTGGGCCCACGCCAGCGAGCTCACCGACCCCGTGCCGTACATGGAGGGCGGCGAGCTGCTCCTGATCACCGCCCTCAAGCTGGACGCCGAGGACCCGGAGGCGATGCGCGGCTATGTGCGGCGCCTGGTCGGCGCGGGCGTCATCGGGCTCGGCTTCGCGGTCGGCGTGCACTACGACGAGATCCCCGACGCCCTCGTACAGGCCGCGCGGGAAGCGGATCTGCCGCTGCTCGAAGTACCGCGCCGCACCCCCTTCCTGGCCATCGTCAAGGAGGTCTCGGCGGCCATCGCGGCGGACCAGTACCGCTCGGTCACCGACGGCTTCGCCGCCCAGCGCGAACTCACCAAGCAGGCACTCGGCGGCGGCCCCGAAGGGCTCCTCACCGCGCTCGCCGCCCAGGTCGACGGCTGGGCCGCGCTCTACGACGCGTCCGGCGCCGTCGTCGCCACCGCCCCCGAGTGGGCCGCCCGCCGCGCGGCCCGGCTGACCGGCGAGGTGGAGCGGCTGCGGGAGCGCCCGTCGCCCGCCAGCGCCCTGATCGGCGGCGCCGAGGACCGCGTCGAGCTGCACTCCCTCGGCACCGGGCGGCGCCCCCGCTCCGCCCTCGCCGTCGGCACCGCCGCCGCGCTCGGCACCGCGGAGCGGTACGCGGTGCACTCCGCCATCGCCCTGCTCACCCTCACCACCGAGCGCTCCCGCTCGCTGCACGCCGCCGAGCAACGGCTCGGCGCCGCCGTCCTGCGCATGCTGCTCGCCGGGGAACCCGACCACGCCCGCACCGTCGCGGGCGAGCTGTACGGCGGGCTGCTCGACGCCCCGTTCCGGCTGCTCATCGCGGAGACGGCACCGGCGCACCCCCGCAACCACGGCGGCGCCGCCGCTCCGGAGGGCACCGGCCCCGACCCGCTCGCCGACCTCGCGGACGTCGTCGAGGCGGCGGCCGCGCGTGCCGGTGAGGCCGTCCTCGTCGTACCCGACGGCGGCAGCCGGCTCGTGCTCCTCTTCGCCGACGGCGGCGCCGCCGCCACCGCCTGCCTGCAGCTCGCCGCCCTCGCGGACACGGCGCGCGCCGAGGGCCGTGAGCAACAGGCCGCCGACGCCGAGCAGTTGGTCGCCGGGATGTCCGCACCGGCAGGACCGATCGCCGCCGCGACCGCGTACAAGCAGGGCGAGCAGGCCCTCTCGGTCGCCCGGCGCCGCGGCCGCACCCTGGTCGAGCACGAGGAACTGGCCGCGGGCTCGGTCCTCCCGCTGCTCGCCGACGACGCGGTACGGGCCTTCGCCGACGGCATGCTCCGCTCGCTGCGCGAGCACGACGCGACCGGCCGCGGCGACCTGGTCGCCTCGCTGCGTGCCTGGCTCTCCCGGCACGGCCAGTGGGACGCGGCCGCCGCCGACCTGGGCGTCCACCGGCACACGCTGCGCTACCGGATGCGGCGGGTGGAGGAGATCCTGGGGCGCTCCCTGGACGACCCGGACGTACGGATGGAGCTGTGGCTCGCGTTGAAGGCGACGTCGACGGCAACAGACTGACCCACCGGGGCTCCGCCCCAGGCCCCCGGCGGCCCCTGGCCCTGCCCCGCAAGGCCGTCGCCCGACTGCTGCGCCGTCGTGGCTGGTCGCGCAGTTCCCCGCGCCCCTACGGGGCCCTGCCATTCCGGCACCAAGTCGACCCCAACCCCTCCACCCCGTACAAGACGCAAGCGCAGCCCTCGGACCTACCGTGGTGGCAGACCCCCAGAAACAACCGCGAAGGGCCGGGCCTCCATGACCGACACCACTGCCTTCTGGCTCGCCGGCCGCCAGGCCACCGGCGACGCCACCTTCGATGTCACCTCCCCCTGGGACGGCCGCACCGTCGGCCGCGTGAGCGTCCCGAGCGACGCGCAGGTCGAGGAGGCCGTGGCCGCCGCGTACGCGGTGCGCGACACGTTCTCGGCGACCCCGGCGCACGTCCGCGCCGCCGCCCTCGACCACATCACCAAGCGCCTGGTCGAGCGCACCGAGGAGATCGCCCAGCTGATCTCCGCCGAGAACGGCAAGCCGATCAAGTGGGCCCGCGGCGAGGTCGGCCGCGCCGCCTCCGTGTTCCGCTTCGCCGCCGAGGAGGCCCGCCGCTTCAACGGCGGCGAGGCTCAGCGCCTCGACACCGACGCGGGCGGCGTCGGCCGGCTCGGCCTCACCCGCCGCTTCGCGCGCGGAGTGGTCCTCGGCATCGCGCCGTTCAACTTCCCGCTGAACCTGTGCGCCCACAAGGTCGCCCCGGCCATCGCCGTCGGCGCGCCGATCATCCTGAAGCCCGCCCCGGCCACCCCGCTCTCCGGCCTGATCCTCGGTGAGCTGCTCGCCGAGACGGACCTGCCCGAGGGCTCCTGGTCGGTGCTCCCGGTCGCCAACGACAAGATGCCCGCCCTGGTCCAGGACGAGCGCCTGCCCGTCATCTCCTTCACGGGCTCCGACAAGGTCGGCTACGCGATCATGGACTCGGTGCCGCGCAAGCACCTCACCCTGGAGCTGGGCGGCAACGGCGCCGCGGTCGTCCTCGACGACTTCGCCTCCGACGCCGACCTCGACTGGGCCGCGAGCCGTATCGCGACCTTCTCGAACTACCAGGGCGGCCAGTCCTGCATCGGCGTCCAGCGCGTGATCGCCGACGCCGCGGTGTACGACCGGCTCCTGCCGCGCGTCGTCGCCGCCGTCGAGGCGCAGGTCACCGGTGACCCCTCGGACGAGGCCACCGAGGTCGGCCCGCTCGTCGACGAGAACGCCGCCAAGCGCGTCGAGTCCTGGGTGGACGAGGCCGTCGCGGCCGGCGCCACGCTGCTCGCCGGCGGCAAGCGCGAGGGCGCCAGCTACGCGCCGACCGTCCTCGCCGACGTGCCCGCCGACGTCACCCTGGCCCGCGAGGAGGTCTTCGGACCGGTCCTCACGGTCACCAAGGTGGACGGCGAGCAGGCCGCGTTCGACGCGGTCAACGACTCCAAGTACGGCCTGCAGGCAGGTGTGTTCACGCACGACGTGCAGCGCGCCTTCCGCGCCCACCGCGCCCTTGAGGTGGGCGGCGTGATCGTCGGCGACGTGCCCTCGTACCGCGCCGACCAGATGCCGTACGGCGGCGTCAAGCAGTCCGGAGTCGGCCGCGAGGGCGTCGCCCACGCGATGGCGGACTACACGTACGAGCGGATCCTGGTTCTGACCGGCCTGGAGCTGTAACCCGTACGTCCACGAGAAGGCGGCCGGAACCTGTGCGGGGTTCCGGCCGCTTTCGCGTTCCCGGACCTGGTCCCGCCCCCGCTGGCTACTGACAATCATTTTCATGTAGGGTCCGGGTCATGGCTGTTCCCAAGCGCAAGATGTCCCGTTCCAACACTCGCCACCGTCGCTCGCAGTGGAAGGCGACCACACCGAACCTGGTACCGGTCTTCCTCGACGGCCGCGCCCACCAGGTCCCGCAGCACCTGGTCCGCGCCTATCAGCGGGGGTTGCTCACGCCTGAGGAGTGACGGGGCGCGCGGGCGGCGTTGGGCCGTACGCGGCGACTCGCCTGGTGCTGATCTCCGTATGCGGGTACATACGTCCGAGTGGCACCGGTCGGTGACGAGCCGTCGGTGAGGACCCCGATCCGCGGCGAGGTGAGCTCCTCATGACCGCAGTAACCCCAGAGCAGCCGAAGGTCTCCGAGCGCGAGGCACGGCAGGTCGCCGAGGCGGCCCGGGAACAGGACTGGCGCAAGCCCAGCTTCGCCAAGGAACTGTTCCTCGGGCGCTTCCGGCTCGACCTGATCCACCCCCACCCGCTGCCCGCGGACGAGGACGCCCGGCGCGGTGAGGAGTTCCTCGCCCGGCTGCGCGACTTCTGCGAGACGAAGGTCGACCCGTCCCGCATCGAGCGCGAGGCGAAGATCCCCGACGAGGTGATCAACGGGCTCAAGGAGCTCGGCGCCCTCGGCATGAAGATCGGCACCGAGTACGGCGGCCTCGGCCTCACCCAGGTCTACTACAACAAGGCCCTCGCCCTCGTCGGCTCCGCCAGCCCGGCCATCGGCGCGCTGCTCTCCGCCCACCAGTCCATCGGGGTGCCGCAGCCGCTCAAGCTGTTCGGAACGCAGGAGCAGAAGGACACGTTCCTGCCCCGCCTCGCCCGCAGCGACATCTCCGCGTTCCTGCTCACCGAACCGGACGTCGGCTCGGACCCGGCCCGGCTCGCCACCACCGCCGTACCGGAGGATGGGGGCACCTCCCGCTCGAGCGGAGCCGAGAGTGGGGGATCGTACGTCCTGGACGGCGTGAAGCTGTGGACCACCAACGGTGTCGTCGCCGACCTCCTCGTCGTCATGGCCCGGGTACCGAAGTCCGAAGGACACCCCGGCGGCATCACCGCGTTCATCGTGGAGGCCGCCGCCGAGGGCGTCACCGTCGAGCACCGCAACGCCTTCATGGGCCTGCGCGGCCTTGAGAACGGCGTCACCCGCTTCCACCAGGTTCGCGTCCCCGCCGCGCACCGCATCGGCCCCGAGGGCGCGGGCCTGAAGATCGCCCTGACCACCCTCAACACCGGCCGACTCTCGCTGCCCGCGATGTGCGTGGGCGCCGGAAAGTGGTGTCTGAAGATCGCCCGCGAGTGGTCGGCGGAGCGCGAGCAGTGGGGCAGGCCGGTCGCGTTCCACGAGGCCGTCGGCGCGAAGATCTCCTTCATCGCGGCCACCACCTTCGCCCTCGAAGCCGTAGTCGACCTCTCCTCGCAGATGGCCGACGAGGACCGCAACGACATCCGCATCGAAGCCGCCCTCGCCAAGCTGTACGGCTCCGAGATGGGCTGCCTGATGGCCGACGAGCTGGTCCAGATCCGCGGCGGCCGCGGCTTCGAGACCGCCGACTCGCTCGCCGCCCGCGGCGAACGCGCCGTCCCTGCCGAGCAGTTGCTCCGCGACCTGCGCATCAACCGCATCTTCGAGGGCTCCACCGAGATCATGCACCTGCTCATCGCCCGCGAGGCCGTCGACGCCCACCTCAAGGCCGCGGGCGACCTCATCGACCCCGACACCTCCCTCGGCGACAAGGCGAGGGCCGGCGCCCGCGCAGGCGGCTTCTACGCCCGCTGGCTGCCCAAACTCGTCGCGGGCCCCGGTCAACTCCCGCGCTCGTACGCCGAGTTCCACCCGGCGGGCCACCCCGACCTCGCCACCCACCTGCGGTACGTGGAACGCACCTCCCGCAAGCTCGCCCGCTCCACCTTCTACGCGATGTCCCGCTGGCAGGGCCGGATGGAGACCAAGCAGGGCTTCCTCGGCCGGATCGTCGACATCGGCGCGGAACTCTTCGCGATGAGCGCCGCCTGCGTACGCGCCGAACTCCTGCGGTCCACCGGCGACCACGGCCGCGAGGCGTACCAGCTCGCCGACGCCTTCTGCCGCCAGTCCCGGCTCCGTACCGACGAACTCTTCGGCCGCCTCTGGTCCAACACCGACGACCTCGACCGCACGGTCGTACGCGGCGTCCTGTCCGGCACGTACGCCTGGCTGGAACAGGGCGTCGTCGACCCCAGCGGCGAAGGCCCGTGGATCGCCGACGCCACCCCGGGGCCCAGCACGCGCAAGAACGTGCACCGGCCGATCCGCTGAACCCACGGGGGCGCGGCGGGACGCGCGCGGCGCGGTGGGTAGCGTGCACCCGCCGCGCGATCAGGGAGAAGCCATGACC
>NZ_JAAAHS010000372.1 GCF_009908195.1 Streptomyces boluensis
GGGAAGGTGGGCGCCCTCAGGCTCACCCGCACCCCGGCCTTGCGCCACTTGGGCGAGCCCGAACGGGGTTCCGCCTCGGGGGCCAGCCCCCGGACCCCCGCTCCTCAAACGCCGGAGGGGCTGAATTTGCTGGACTTGGGCTGAAGCAGCAGCCAAATTCAGCCCGTCCGGCGTTTGAGGACGAGCCCGCAGGGCGATCGGCGGCAACCGAGTCGACGGGGCCCGCTACACGCTCGCGCAGCAATCCGGCTCAAGCCCCGCCGGCAGGCGATCCGTGCCGAAGACCGCGCAGGTCGCCTCGTGGCCGCCGAGTGCCGCCACCGCGAGCAGCAGCGCGCCCGCCGTCCACGCGGTCTGCTCCTCGGGCCAGATCGCCGCGTCCTCGAAGACGTACCCCGTCCAGTACAGGCCGGTCGTGTCGTCGCGGAGGTGCTGGATGGACTTGAGGATGTCCAGGGCCCGGTCGGACTCCCCCATCACCCAGAGGGCGAGGGCGAGTTCGGCGCTCTCGCCGCCGGTGACCCACGGGTTGGGGACGACGCAGCGGACGCCGAGGTCCGGCACCACGAAGCGGTCCCAGCCCTCCTTGATCCGGGCGTCGGCGGCGGCACCGGTCAGGGCGCCGCCCAGGACCGGGTAGTACCAGTCCATGGAGTAGCGGTTCTTGTCGAGGAAGCGCTCGGGGTGGTGACGGATCGCGTGGCCGAGCGCGCCGGCCGCCAACTCCCAGTCGGGCTGCGGTTCTTCGCGTACCTCGGCGATGGCGAGGGCGCAGCGCAGCGCCTGGTGGATGGAGGAGGACCCGGTGAGCAGCGCGTCGGTGACAACCGTGCCGTCCGTCTCGCGCTTCCAGCCGATCTCGCCGCCGGGCTGCTGCAGGGCGAGTACGCACTCGACGGCCGCGGCCACCGTCGGCCAGATCCGGTCGAGGAACGCGTCGTCGCCGGTGGCCAGGTAGTGGTGCCAGGCGCCGACGGCGACGTACGCGACGAAGTTGGACTCGACGCTCAGGTCGGTGGGCCGCTCGAAGTCCCCGTCGGCGTACGCCGCGTACCAGGAGCCGTCCGGGTTCTGGTGCCGGGCCAGCCAGTCGTAGGCGCGCGCGGCGGCCTCGTGCTCACCGGCCGTGTCCAGGGCCATGGCGGCCTCGATGTGGTCCCACGGGTCGAGGTGGTGGCCGCGGAACCACGGTATGGCGCCGTCGGCGCGCTGCCCGGCGAGGATGCCGTCGACCGTCTGCGCGGCCTGCTCGGCGGTGAGGACGCCGGGGAGGATGAGGTGGTCGGTCCGGGGCGTCGTCACGAAGCGTCCGCCACAGCGGCCCGCGGCAGGTGCGGCTTGGTCGCGTACGCCACGAAGCTCTTGCCGATCAGCGGGTTGAGGGCCTGCTCGGCGACCCGGGTGGCGAGCGGCTTCTTCATGATGTCCCAGACCAGAAGCTTGTGGTACGCCTTCACCGGCAGCGCCTTGTCGTTGTCGACACCGAAGGCGCACTTGAGCCACCAGTACGGCGAGTGCAGCGCGTGCGCGTGATGGGTGCCGTACGGCTTGAGCCCGGCCTCCTTCATGCGGCCGAGCAGCTCCTCCGCCTTGTAGATACGGATGTGCCCGCCCTCGACCTCGTGGTACGCGTCGGACAGCGCCCAGCAGACCTTCTCGGGCCCGTAGCGCGGCACGGTCACGGCGATGCGCCCGCCGGGCTTCAGGACCCGCACCATCTCGGCGAGCACACCCTTGTCGTCGGGAATGTGCTCCATCACTTCACTGATGATGACGACGTCGAACGACTCGTCGGGGAAGGGGAGTTGGAGCGCGTCCCCCTCCATGGCCGTGGCGGTGGCGCCCTCGGGGGCCTCACCGGCCTCCTTCATCGCGGCGAACCACTTGGCGACCTCGCGGATCTCCTCGGCGTTCTGGTCGAGCGCCACGACGTGCGCGCCGCGCCGGTAGCACTCGAAGGCATGCCGCCCGGCGCCGCACCCCAGGTCGAGGACGCGGTCGCCCGCGGCGAGCGGGAAGCGGGTGAAGTCGACGGTCAGCAAAGGGTCCTGCCTCGGGTTCGTCGGGGGTGGTGGGGGTTCGGGTCGGCTGGTCCGGGGCTCAATTTGAGCCGCTCCGGCGATTGAGGAGGCCCGTCCGGCAGGACTTCGGGAAGGGGCGGGTCAGGGGAAAGGTCATCGCGTACCCACCACGGCCGACCGCTCCATCGCCGCCCGGTACCGCTCAGCCGTGCCCTCGGCCGCGCGGGCCCAGGTGAAGTTGGCGAGCACCCGCTCCCGCCCCGCGGCGCCGAGCCGCAGCCTCAACTCCCGGTCGTCGAGCACCCGGCAGAGCGCGGCGGCCAACGCCCCCGCGTCCCCCGGCGGCACCGCGAGGCACGTACGCCCGTCCTCGCCCGCGACCTCCGGAATGGCGCCGCCGGTCGTCGCGACCAGGGCCGTACCGGTGGCCATCGCCTCGGCCGCGGGCAGCGAGAAGCCCTCGTAGAGCGACGGCACACAGGAGACCTGCGCGCTGCGCACCAGGTCGACCAACTCCCGGTCGGAGATGCCCTTCACGAACTCGACGGCCCCTTCGAGGCCGTACCGCTCGATGGCCGCGGCGACCGGCCCGTCCTCGGCACGCCTGCCGACGACGACGAGATGCGCGTCGGGCTGCTCGGCGCGCACCTTGGCGAGCGCCTCGATGAGATACACGAGCCCCTTGAGCGGTACGTCGGCGCTGGACGTCGTCACGATCCGCCCCGGCACCTCCGCGACCGCCGGATCGGGCGAGAACAGCTCGGTGTCGGCCCCGATGTGCACGACGTGGATACGGTCGCCGCGCACCCCGAGGTGGTCGACGATCTCCTGCTGCGAGGTGCCGGAGACGGTGAGCACGGAGGGCAGCCGGCGGGCGACGCGCTTCTGCATCCGCGTGAAGCCGTACCAACGCCGCTTCGACAGACGGCCCTTCCAGTCGGCGGCGGCGTCGATGTCCAGCTGCCGGTCGACGGTGATGGGGTGGTGGATGGTCGTGACGAGCGGCGCGCCGATCACGGAGGGGCCACCGAGGAGCCCGTACCCGAGGGTCTGGTTGTCGTGCACGACGTCGAACTCGCCGCTGCGGGCGGCCAGATGGCGCCGGGCGCGCAGCGAGAACGTCAGCGGTTCGGGGAAGCCGCCGGTGCGCATCGTGGCGAACTCGACCGCGTCCACCCAGTCCCGGAACTCGCCGCGCTTCGGCGTACGGAACGGGTCGGGGCTGCGGTACAGGTCGAGGCTGGGCAGCTCGGTGAGCGGGACGCCCTCGTCGAGCACGGGGTACGGCTGGGCGCCGATCACTTCGACATGGTGGCCGAGGCGGGCGAGCTCGCGGGAGAGATGCCGGACGTACACGCCCTGGCCGCCGCAGAACGGGTTCCCCTTGTACGTGAGCATCGCGATCCGCAGCGGGCGGTCGCCGCCGCCGGAACCCGGGCGGAGTCCCACCGCACGGCTCGCTCCGGGGCCTGTCTCTATGGCCTCAGCGGTCACGCGCGGCCCCCTTCTCCCTGCGGCTCCCGCGACATTACGCTGGGACGCTAACCTAGAACAAGTTTCAGACTTGATCGCTTGAGGAGCTTCGAATTTACCGGCAGGTAACGACACCGGAAGGCCTGGATCAGGTGATTCGCGCCACGACGGGGCCCCTGCCATGCTGTGCTCCTCGCGGGCCCGGATCCCAGGCCCCCTGGATCGGCACCATGGAACGGGACGTATGACTGCGGAAGTGGCGGAAGTGAAGGAACCCGGCGCGGCATCCCCTCCCCTGACTGAGCGTCAGGAGGCCCGTCGGCGCCGCATCCTGCACGCCAGCGCCCAGCTGGCCAGCAGGGGTGGCTTCGACGCCGTACAGATGCGTGAGGTCGCCGAGGCCGCCGGCGTCGCGCTCGGCACGCTGTACCGCTACTTCCCGTCCAAGGTGCACCTGCTCGTCGCGACCATGCAGGACCAGCTCCAGCACATGCACACCACGCTGCGCAAGCGCCCGCCCGGCGGGGACGACGCGGCGGAGCGGGTCGCCGAGACCCTGATGCGCGCCTTCCGCGCCCTGCAGCGCGAACCGCACCTGGCCGACGCGATGGTCCGCGCCCTGACCTTCGCGGACCGCTCGGTCTCCCCGGAGGTCGACACGGTCTCCCGGCTGACCACGGCGATCATCCTCGACGCGATGGGCCTGGACACCGACCCGACGCCTCAGCAGCTCTCCGCGGTCCGCGTGATCGAACACACCTGGCACTCGGCCCTCATCACGTGGCTGTCGGGCCGGGCGTCGATCGCCCAGGTGAAGATCGACATCGAGACGGTGTGCAAGTTGATCGACCTGACGACCGAACCCAGCCCGTCCTGGGGGCACCTCCCAGCGGTAGCTGGGGGAGCTTGAGGACGAGGCCGGAGGCCGATCGGGGGCGCCCACGTCAAGGGCACGGGAACAGCGACCCGTACCCCTGACCGCCCCCGCGCGGCTACTCCTCGGGCGGAAACACCGGCTCCCCACTCCCCAGAACCGTGATCGTGATCGCCTCCACCGGACACCCCTCCGCCGCCGCAAGCACATCCTCGTTCGCGTCCGCCTCCGGGGCGACGGGATGCGACTGCCGCGCCGAGTCCAGCCTGAACCCCGTAGCGGCAGCGTTCACACACATCCCGGAGCCGATGCACACGCTCCGGTCCACCTCGACTTGCCAACGGTCACCCATCGACGCACTTCACCCCTCATAGCCGGACGGCAGGTGGATCATCTTGTGCTCGAAATACTCCCCGTACCCCTCGGGTCCGAACTCCCGCCCGAGACCGGAGTTCTTGTAGCCGCCGAAGGGGCCGAGCATGTCGAGGCTGAAGGTGTTGACGCTGTACGTGCCGGTGCGGACCTGGCGGGCGACGTCGATGCCGCGCTCGACGTCGGCGGTCCACACGCTGCCCGAGAGCCCGTACTCGGAGTCGTTGGCGATCTTCACGGCCTCGGCCTCGTCCCCGTACGGGAGCAGGCAGATCACCGGGCCGAAGATCTCCTCGCGGGCGATCCGCATCGAGTTGTCGACGTCACCGAAGAGGGTCGGCTCGACGTACCAGCCCTTGTCCAGGCCCGCCGGGCGGCCGCCGCCCGCGAGAACCTTGGCGCCCTCCTCCTGCCCGATCCGGATGTAGTCCAGGGAGCGCTGCTGCTGCCGCTTCGCGACCAGCGGGCCGAGTTCGGTGGTCGGGTCGAGCGGGTCGCCGACCTTCAGCCCTGAAGCCGCCGCGGCGAACGCCTCGGCGAACTCGTCGTAGCGCGAGCGCGGTACGAGGATGCGGGTCTGGGCCACACAGGCCTGGCCGTTGATCATCCAGGCGAACGGCACGATGCCCTGCACGGCGGTGCCTGCGTCGGCGTCCGGCAGCACGATCGCGGCCGACTTGCCGCCCAACTCCAGGGTGACGCGCGTGAGATTGCGGGAGCAGACCTCCATGACGCGCTTGCCCGCCGCCACGGATCCGGTGAAGGAGACCTTGTCGACGCCGGGGTGCCCGACCAGGTACTCGCTGACCTCGCGGTCGGCGGGTATGACGGAGAGCACCCCTTCGGGCAGCCCGGCCTCGGCGGCGACCTCGGCGAGCAGATAGCCGTCGAGCGGCGTCTCCGGCGAGACCTTGAGGATCACCGGGCAGCCGGCGAGCAGCGCCGGGGCGAGCTTGGCGGCGGCGGTGAACTGCGGGACGTTCCACGGGACGACGGCCGCGACGACCCCCACCGGCTCGCGCCGCACGAGGAGTTTGCCGAGCACGCCGTCGCGCCGCTCCTCGTACGTGAAGTTCCGGGCGGTGGTGAGCGCGCTGTCCCAGACCATCATCGCGGCGAGTGACTGCACCATGATGCTGGAGGTGTACGGGGTGCCGTTCTGGGCGCTGATGAGGCGGGCGAACTCCTCGTGCCGGGCCGTGAAGGCGTCCTTGATACGGGTGACGACCTCGATCCGCTCGTCGAGCGTCATCCGCGGCCAGGGGCCGTCGTCGAAGGCGCGGCGGGCGGCGGCGACCGCGCGGTCCACGTCGGCGGGCACGGCGTGCGGGACGCGGCCGACGACCTCCTCGGTGTGCGGGGAGACCACCTCGATGACGTCCTTGCCCAGGGGGTCCACCAACTCCCCGCCGATGAACAGCTTCTGATGCTCCACGAGCTCCGTCATGGCCGTGTTCCTCCCGAGGGCGTACCGTTTCTGACGCTGTGTCTGGCGCTCTGCCTGGCACTGTTTCTGACGCTCTTTCAGAACTGTGTTTTCAGAACTGATACCAGTTCTACTTCCACTAGTCCACGGCCCCGACGCCCTCGCGAACAGCCTTGCAAAGAAGGCGCGTTGGGCAACCAATGGAACCAGTTCTAGTTATAGTGGCCTGACCCGACGCGCTGTCGAGCGAGCCATGGCCGTGCGCCCAACCGCAGCAGGGGGACCGGATGACGCAGGTGATCGAGCACGGCGGCGGCGTGTGGAGCATCAAGGTGCCGATCCCGGACAACCCGCTCGGGCACACCCTCGTCCACCTCCTCGACACCGACCCCGGCCCCGTCCTCGTCGACACCGGCTGGGACGACCCGGACTCCTGGGACACCCTCGCCGCCGGGGTCGCCGCCTGCGGTACGACCGTCGAGGACCTGCACGGCGTGCTCGTCACCCACCACCACCCCGACCACCACGGCCTGTCCGGGCGGGTCCGCGAGACCTCCGGCGCGTGGATCGCGATGCACGCCGCCGACGCCCATGTGGTGCGCCGCACCCGAGCGCAGGAGCCGGGCCGCTGGCTCGACTACCTCGCCACGAAACTCGCCGCCGCCGGGGCGCCCGACGAGCACCTCGCACCGCTGCACGCGGCCCGCGCCTCCGGCCGCACCCGCACCCTGCCGGGTCTGAACGCGGCGCTGCCCGACCGCGAGATCGTCCCTGGCGAGCTGCTCGATCTGGCGGGCCGCCGACTGCGCGCGATCTGGACGCCGGGCCACACGCCGGGCCACGTCTGCCTGCACCTCGACGAGGAGCACCCGGCCAGGCACCCGGGCCGCGGCCGCCTCTTCTCCGGCGACCACCTGCTGCCCGGCATCACCCCGCACATCGGCCTGTACGAGGACCCCGACGACCCCGCCACGGTGACCGATCCGCTGGGTGACTATCTGGACTCCCTGGAGCGCATCGGCCGGCTCGGCGTCGCGGAGGTACTGCCCGCGCACCAGCACGCGTTCACCGAGCCGGCCGCCCGCGTCGCCGAACTCCTCGACCACCACGAGGCCCGCCTGAGCGACCTGCGCACCCTGCTCGCCGCCCCGCTCACGCCCTGGCAGATCGCCGAGCGGATGGAGTGGAACCGGCCCTGGGAGCAGATCCCGCACGGCTCCCGCACCATCGCCGTCTCGGAGGCCGAGGCGCACCTGCGGCGCCTGGTGAAGCTGGGCTTCGCGGAGGCCGTGCCGGGCGGCGATCCGGTGACGTACCAGGCCGTGTGAGGGCCCTGCGGCCGGGGCGGCCGGGGCTGCCGGGGCTCCTCTGGGG
>NZ_JAAAHS010000373.1 GCF_009908195.1 Streptomyces boluensis
CGAGGACGTCACCCGCGTCGCCTGCATAGGCGCCGGTGTGATCGGCGGCGGCTGGGTCGCCCACTTCCTGGCCCGCGGTTACGACGTCACCGCCTGGGACCCGGCGCCCGACGCCGAGGCCAAGCTGCGCCGCCTCGTCGACGCCGCCTGGCCCGCGCTCGGCCGGCTCGGCCTCGCCGACGGCGCGTCCCGCGACCGCCTCACCGTGGCCGCGACCCTCGAAGAGGCCGTCGCCGACGCCCAGTTCGTGCAGGAGAGCGCCCCCGAGAAGCTGGAGCTCAAGCGCGATCTGCTGGCCCAGCTGGACGCCGCCGCCCCCGCCGGTGTGGTCATCGCCTCCTCCACCTCCGGCTACCCGATGACCGACATGCAGACCACGGCCGCGGACCCCGGCCGCCTGGTCGTCGGACACCCCTTCAACCCGCCGTACCTGATCCCGCTCGTCGAGGTCGTCGGCGGTGAGACGACCGCCGAGCACGCCGTGACCTGGGCGTCCCGTTTCTACGACGTGGCCGGCAAGTCCGTGATCACCATGCAGAGCGAGGTGCCGGGCTTCATCGCCAACCGCCTCCAGGAAGCCCTGTGGCGCGAGGCCCTGCACATGGTCGCCAACGGCGAGGCCACCGTGCAGGAGATCGACGACTCCATCACCGAGGGCCCCGGACTGCGCTGGGCGTTCATGGGCCCCATGCTCACCTTCGCGCTCGCGGGCGGCGAGGGTGGAATGGCTCACATGCTGGACCACTTCGGACCGTCCCTGAAGTCCCCATGGACCCGACTTGAGGCCCCTGAGCTGGACAAGAAGCTGTACGACGCCGTGGTCGCGGGTTGCGACGAGGAGGCCGCAGGACGCACCATCGCGGACCTGGTGGCCGAACGCGACCAGGGCGTCATCGACGTTCTGTGCGCGACCGGCCGCCTGCCGCAGCAGCGCGCCCAGAGCGCCGATCAGCACCAGGAGAACGCATGACCACTACGACCGAGCAGACCCTGCCCCTGCTGCACCGCACGGTCAGGCCGGAGTGGATCGACTACAACGGCCACATGAGCGAGGCCTTCTACGTCCTCGTCTTCGGCCACGCCACCGACGCGATGATGATCGAGGTGGGCCTGCACTCCGCGTACCGCGAGTCCAGCGGCTGCTCCCTCTACACGGTCGAGTCGCACATCCGGTACCTGAACGACGTCCCCGAGGGCGCCCACCTCGCGGTCCGCTCCCGGATCCTCGGCGCCGCCGCCAAGAAGGCGCACTTCGTACACGAGATCTTCGTCCTCGACGAGCCCGAGACCGAGATCCCGCAGGACGCCGAGCCCGCGGCCACCACCGAGCTGCTCGCCCTCCACGTCGACCAGGACGCGGGCCGCACGGTGCCGTTCCCCGACGAGATCACGACCCGCCTCAAGAACCTCACCGAGGCCGCCCCGTCCTGGGCGGGCCGCTCGATCGCCCCGGTCGCCTAGGGAAACCTCCCCCGGGAAACCGCCCTAGGGAAGCCGCCCTAGGGAAAACCCGGCCCACACACGCGGGTCCCGCCCCGTCCCCCGGGGGCGGGGCCCGTTCGGCTGCCGTGGGCGGGGACGTACCCGAAGGCCCCGTGCGTACGTATGTGCGCGGCGCTACCCGTACGACGGACCGTGCGGCGTGGCCGCTTGGTGTTGCCGGTCCGGGCGGATGCTCTGACCTCCGGTTTCCCCATTTCCCCCGGAGGTCCGGATGCGTTCCCGCACCCTTGCCGCAGCAGCCCTACTCGCCGGTTCGGTAGCCGTCGCCGCCCCGCTCGCCCCCGTCCACGCCGCCGACACGGATCCCGTGGAGTCCGGCCTGTTCCTCACCGTGTCGGGCTCCGAGCGGACCTGGATCCGTGGCGTCGAGCTGCACTGCGATCCGCAGCCCGTCCCGCCGCGGCCCAAGGCCGCGATGGCCCCGCCGCATCCCAGGGCCGAGGCGTCCTGCGCGCTCCTCGACGACGTGCACGGCGACCTCGACGCCCTGCCCGAGCGGCCGATGCCGTGCACGATGCAGTACGACCCGGTCACCGTGACCGCCTCCGGCACGCACCGCGGACGTGCGGTCTCCTGGCACCGCACCTTTCCCAACCAGTGCGCGCTGAACGCCCGTACCGGACCGCTTTTCGACTTCTGAGCGCCGGCCGGACCCCGAGCGTAGGACTCAGAAGTCAGAGCTCAGAGAACTCAGGACTCAGACGGGTTTGGACAGTGCCATGGTGAGCGTGATCAGGCCGAGGACGATCCAGCCGAACCACAGCCAGCCGTTACTGCCGAGCGCCACCGTGTAGCCCGTCACCGCGACGAGCGCAGCTACGGTGGCAACCCCCATCGATTTCGTGGAACCGGGCATCGCAATACCCTCCTCACCCTGTCCGGGCACCCGGTGCCCGAACCGTGACCTGGGGACATCGTCCCCCGAGCGAGGCAGGTTGCGCCAGCGTCCGTACGCGAAGGCCCCCGGAACCCAAGGTTCCGGGGGCCTTCGTGCGAGGTGCCGAGGTGTCGAGGTGCCGTGGGGCTACTGCCCGCGCGCGTGCAGCGAGGCCAGATAGGCGTTGTACGCCTCCAGCTCCTTGTCGCCGTTGCGGTCCTCAGCACGGTCCTTGCGCCGGGCCTCGCGATCCTCGGACTTGCGCCACTGGAACAACAGGGCCACCAGGACCACCACCGACGGGATCTCACTGAACGCCCAGGCGATACCGCCCGCCGCCTCCTGGTCGGCGAGCGCGTCGATACCGAGCGAGGCGGGCGGGTTCATGTACGTGCCGACCATCGGCTGGGTCGCCATCATCAGGGCGATGCCGAAGAAGGCGTGGAACGGCATGCCCGCGAACAGCTCAAGCATCCGCATGATGTACCCCGGCCGGTGCGGCCCCGGGTCCACACCCATGATCGGCCAGAAGAACACCAGGCCCACGGCGAGGAAGTGCACCATCATCGCGATGTGCCCCGGCGTGGACCCCATCAGGAAGTCGAAGATCGGCGTGAAGTACAGGCCGTAGAGGCTCGCGATGAACAGCGGGATGGTGAACGCCGGGTGCGTGACCACCTTCATGTACCGGCTGTGCAGCAGCATCAGGAGCAGTTCGCGCGGCCCCTTGCGGCCCCGGCCCGCGACCGGCAGCGCCCGCAGCGCCAGCGTGATCGGCGCACCCAGGAGCAGCAGGATCGGCGACAGCATGCTGATCACCATGTGCTGCACCATGTGCACGCTGAACATGACCATGCCGTAGTCGTTCAGCATCGTGCACATCACCAGGGCGATGGTGAGCACACCGATCGTGAAGGAGATGGCCCGGCCCACCGGCCACGCGTCGCCGCGGCGCTTCAGCCGTACCATGCCCCACCCGTAGAGGCCGAGCGCCAGCAGGCAGCCCACCAGGAAGAACGGGTCCGTAGAGAACTGAAGGGCTCGGCCCAGCGTGAACGGCGGCAGATCCATCATCATGCCGTGCCCGCTGTGATCCATCCGCTGCTCCTGATTCGTACCGGTTGTCCGAACCAGAGTAGAACCGCCCCCGGCCGAGGCTTCGGCCGGGGGCGGTCTGCGCGGGCTGTGTCAGAGGGCTGTGTCAGAGGACAGTCTCGGCCTCGGCGTACCGCTCCGCGGGGACCGTCTTCAGGGTCTCCACGGCCTGGGCGAGCGGCGCCATGATGATCTCGGTGCCCTGCAGCGCGGTCATCATGCCGAACTCCCCACGGTGCGCGGCCTCGACGGCGTGCCAGCCGAAGCGGGTGGCGAGCACCCGGTCGTACGCGGTGGGGGTGCCGCCGCGCTGGACGTGGCCGAGGATCACCGGTCGGGCCTCCTTGCCGAGGCGCTGCTCCAGCTCGATGGAGAGCTGGCGTGCGATACCGGCGAAGCGCTCGTGGCCGTAGATGTCCTTGCCGCCCTCGTCGTACTCCATCGAACCGGCGCGCGGCTTGGCGCCCTCGGCGGCGACGACGATGGCGAACTTCTTGCCGGCCTCGAAGCGGGCGCCGACCTTGGCCGTGAGCTCGTCTATGTCGAAGGGCCGCTCCGGCACGACGATCGCGTGCGCACCGGCGGCCATACCGGAGTTGAGGGCGATCCAGCCGGTGTGCCGGCCCATGACCTCGACGATCAGCACGCGCTGGTGCGACTCGGCGGTGGTCTTCAGACGGTCGAGCGCCTCGGTGGCCACGCCGACCGCGGTGTCGAAGCCGAACGTGACATCGGTGACCGCGATGTCGTTGTCGATGGTCTTCGGTACGCCGACGATGGGCAGCCCGGCGTCGGAGAGCAGACGGGCCGCCTTGAGCGTGCCCTCGCCACCGATCGGGATGATCGCGTCGAGACCGAGGTCAGCGACGTGCCCCTTGGCCCGCTCCACGCCGTCGCGCAGGTGCGCGGGCTGGACGCGGGAGGAGCCGAGGATGGTGCCGCCGCGGGCGAGGATGCCGCTGACGGCGTCGAGGTCGAGCTTGCGGTAGTCACACTCGAGCAGGCCCTTCCACCCGTCGTGGAAGCCGATGACCTCGTCGCCGTGATCGACGACGGCTCGATGCACCACGGACCGGATGACCGCGTTGAGGCCGGGGCAGTCGCCGCCGGAGGTGAGGACACCAATACGCATGACCCATGAACCCTTGCAACGTGGGCGGATGACCGGACCACGTCGTCCGGCGAATTCAGCGTCACCCTACTAGTGCGAAGCGACCGCGCCGAATCCGTTCCAAGGGCCGGTCTTCGTCCGGAACCACAAAAACGCCTCAGGGGCCGTGAAGGCCCCTGAGGCGTCCGCTCAAGCGTGCTGAGGCCCGCTCAGGCGGGCTGGGTGGCGGCCGCGATCCGCTCCTCGCGGAGCGCGTCGTACCAGCGGTCGTCGACCTGCGGCAGCGCGTTCACATCGAGCGCGAGCCGCAGCAGCATGTCGGCGATCTGCGGGTTCCGCGCGAGCACCGGTCCGTGCATGTACGTGCCGAACACCGTGTCGTTGTACGCGCCTTCGGTGCCGTCGCCGGTGCCGTTGCCCTTGCCGAGGCGGACCCGGGCGAAGGGGCGGGCGGTCGGACCGAGGTGCGTCACACCCTGGTGGTTCTCGAAGCCGGTCAGCTGCGGCAGGCCCAACGGCTCGTCGATGTCGCCGAGTACGTCACCGACGCACCGTTCGCCCTCGCCGCGGGTGGAGGTCACGTCGAGCAGACCGAGACCCGGCTCACGCTGACCGAGGTCGTTGATGAACTCGTGGCCGAGGATCTGGTAGCCCGCGCACACCGAGAACACGATGGCGCCGTTGGCCACCGCGCGGCTCAAGTTGCCGTCGCGGCGCAGCCGTTCGGCAGCGAGCCGCTGCGGCCGGTCCTCACCGCCGCCGATCAGGTAGATGTCACCGGAGGTGGGCACCGGCTGGTCGCTGCGCACGTCGTGGCGCTCCACATGCAGACCGCGCTGGTTGGCGCGGCGCTCCACGACGAGGGCGTTGCCCTGGTCGCCGTACGTGCTCAGCAGGTCCGGGTAGACCCACACCAGACGAAGACTGTTGTCGCTCATGCTTGACGGTCCTTAAAAGCCTTGAGATGCGGGTCAGTTGCCGACGCGGCGGCGCAGGTCCTGGAAGGCGGTGTAGTTGGCGATCGCCTCGATCCGTCCGGGCGGCGCCAGCTGTACGGCCTCGTCGACGCTGTCGCAGACCCGGAAGTCGAGCCCGGCCACTTCGAGGCGCACCGCGAGGTCCAGCTTGCGGTCGCCGATGACGAAGATCGGGTGCCCGGCGAGGCGGGTGTAGTCGACGTCCCACAGCCAGGAGGTGTCGGTGCCGTCGGCGCCGCGCGCGTTCACCGAGAGGATCACCGGGGTGGGCGGCGGGTCGATCAGCGAGAACGTCTCCAGCCAGCCGGCCGGGTTCTTCGCGAGCAGCAGCCGCAGGTCGCGCTCGAGGAACTGCACGACGTCGTACCGCCCGGCGACCGCCTGCACCTTGTACATCCGCTCCAGGGCGACCTGCGGCGGTACGCCGAAGTTGGCGGCGACGGCGGCGGAGGTGGCGGCGTTGGCCTTGTTGGCGCGGCCCGGCAGCTGCAGCTGGATCGGCCAGGCCGAGCCGTGCGGGTCGAGCACGTGGTCGCCGCTCAGCACCCAGCTCGGCGCGGGGCGGCGGAAACCGCACTCGCCGCAGAACCAGTCGTCACCGGGGCGCTGCATGACGCCACCGCAGGACGGGCACGACCAGGCGTCGTCCTTCCACTCCTGGCCGGCCGCGACCCACACCACGTTCGGCGAGGAGGAGGCGGCCCACACGACGAGCGGGTCGTCGGCGTTGGCGATGATCGTGGCCTTGGAGCCGGCCAGGCCCTCGCGCCACTTCTCGGCCAGCATGCGGGTCTCGGCGGCCCGGTCGAGCTGGTCGCGCGAGAGGTTGAGCAGGGCGATGGCCTTCGGCGTGACATCGCGCGCGACGCCGGCCAGGTACTTCTCGTCGACCTCGATCACGCCGAACTTGGCGTCCGACCCCCCGGCCAGGGCCGAGGTGATGCCCGCGGGCATGTTCGCGCCGAGCGCGTTCGACACCACGGGTCCGGCGGCGCCGAGCGCCTCCGCGATCAGTCGCGTCGTGGTGGTCTTGCCGTTGGTCGCCGAGACCAGCACCACATCGAGGTGCTGGGCGAGCCGGCCGAGCAGGTCCGGGTCGAGCTTCAGGGCCACCCGGCCGCCGATCACCGATCCGCTGCCGCGCCCCGCCGCCCGCGACGCCGCCGCGACCGCCTTGCCGGCCGTCACGGCCAGCTTGGCCCGCGGCGTCAGCGGGTCCGCACCACCCGGGTTTGCTGCCATCGTCCTTGCTCCTCCTTGCTTCCGGCGCCGCGCCTGCCCCCGGCACTGGTGGCCTCAGCCTATCGAGGTCCACGCCGGGGCCCGCACTGCGGCACCGTGACGCCCGCCGCAGTTCGCCGGAACGTACCCTTGGCCGCTATGCGACACGGTTCGATTCCCGGCAGTTCCGGGCACGTACGGCCCATGACCCTGCTCGGCGATCCCGTGCTGCACGGGCCCTGCGAGGACGTCACCGAATTCGGCCCCGAACTGTCCCGGCTGATCGAGGACATGTTCGCGACGATGTACGCCGCCGAGGGCGTGGGTCTCGCCGCGAACCAGATCGGCGTCCCGCAGCGGGTGTTCGTGTACGACTGCCCGGACGACGAGGACCGCCGCCATCTCGGGCACGTGGTCAACCCCCGCCTGGTGGCCGCCGACGGGATCGCCGTACGCGGCCCCGAGGGCTGTCTCTCGCTGCCGGGCCTCGAGGCGCCGACCGAGCGGTTCGACCGCGCCCTGGTCGAGGGCGTCGACAGGAACGGCGAGCCGGTGCGGATCGAGGGCACCGGCTGGTTCGCCCGCTGCTTGCAGCACGAGTGCGACCACCTGGAGGGCCAGGTCTACCCGGACCGGCTCGGCAATTGGCGCCGGGGGCGGGTGCTTCGCGCTGCGCGGCGGGCGCCTTGGGGTGCGGCGTCGGGTGCCGGACGCGCCTGATCCTTCCCCGCCC
>NZ_JAAAHS010000374.1 GCF_009908195.1 Streptomyces boluensis
TGGTGCGGGCCTCGGCCACGATGCGGTCGACGGGTTCCGTGCGGGACGGCGGATCGTCGACGTTGCCCGAGGCCTGGCCGGCGGCCAGGCCTGCGGCCGGCACGTCGCGGTCGGTGCGGCCGTCGACCGCGGAGGCCTACAGGGGCCTGCGGTCAAACGTTTGTTAGGCGGAAGGTAGGAAGGTAGCAGCGGTTCGCCCGCTGCGGGAGGTGTCTGCGCCGGGCGGGGACACGCGCCGCACACGTATGCGCGTGTCTGCGCCGGGCGGGGACACGCGCCGCACACGTATGCGGGGACACACGCGGCGCACGTAGCGGGGACCCACACCGCACACGTACCGGTCCCGAGTGCGGCGGACCACGGCTCTCGGGGTCTTTCCGTATTTCCGGCCGCGCGGCTTTCCCGGTGAGCGGGAATTGGCCCTCCTCGCTGAGCGGGCGGCCCGTTTAGCCTCCCGGCACATCCCGACGTACCGCAGAGGACCCTCATGCTCACCGACCACCAGAGGCAGCACGCGGCGGAGATCCTGCGCTCCGCCGAGCGGCGCCGTACCCCGGTCGCTCCGCTGATCGAGGCCTTCCCGGAGATCGACACCGAGGACGCCTACGAGATCCAGCTCATCAACATCCGGCAGCGCGTCGCCGACGGTGCCGAGGTGCGCGGGCACAAGGTCGGCCTGTCCTCCCCGGTGATGCAGCAGATGATGGGCGTGGACGAACCCGACTACGGCCATCTCCTCGCCGACATGGAACTGCGCCAGGACCGTGCCGTGCCCACCGCCGACTACTGCTACCCGCGCGTCGAGGTCGAGGTCGGCTTCGTCCTCGGCGACGACCTGCCGGGCACGGGCTGCACCGAGGCGGACGTGCTAGCTGCCACCGAACGCGTCGTCCCCGCACTGGAGTTGATCGACAGCCGGATCCGCGACTGGCGCATCTCCATCGCCGACACGATCGCGGACAACGCCTCCTCCGCCGGGTACGTCATCGGTGACGGCCGCGCCCCCCGCGAACTCGACCTCAAGGCGATCGACGCGACGCTCACCAGCGGTGGCGAGCTGCTCGCCGAAGGCCGCAGCGACGCCGTACTGGGCGACCCGACCAGCTCGGTCGCCTGGCTCGCCCGCACCGTCGCCCGCTTCGGTGTGCCGCTCAAGAAGGGCCAGCTCGTGCTGCCCGGCTCGTGCACCAGGGCCGTCGACGTGACCGCCGGACAGACCTTCACCGCCGACTTCGCCGGGCTGGGCCCGGTCTCCCTCTCGTTCACCTGAGGTGATCATGACCCGCAAGACCAAGGCGACCGCCGCCATCGTCGGTTCCGGCAACATCGGCACCGACCTGCTGTACAAGCTGCAGCGTTCCGAACTCGTCGAACCCCGCTGGATGATCGGCGTCGACCCGGACAGCGAGGGCCTCGCCCGCGCCCGCGCCGCCGGCCTGGAGACCTCCCACGAGGGCGTCGACCGGCTGCTCGACGGGGACGAGCTGCCCGACATCGTCTTCGAGGCCACCTCCGCGTATGTGCACCGGGCCAACGCGCCCCGCTACGCCGAGCTCGGCATCAAGGCCGTCGACCTCACCCCCGCGGCCGTCGGACCGGCCGTCGTACCCCCGGCCAACCTGGGCGAGCACCTGGACCAGCCCAACGTCAACATGATCACCTGCGGCGGCCAGGCCACCATTCCGATGGTGTACGCGGTCTCGCGGGTCGTCCCCGTGGCGTACGCGGAGATCGTCGCCTCGGTGGCCTCCGTGTCGGCGGGGCCCGGAACCCGCGCCAACATCGACGAGTTCACCCGCACCACCTCGCGCGGCATCGAGACCATCGGCGGCGCCGAGCGCGGCAAGGCGATCATCATCCTCAACCCGGCCGAGCCGCCCGTCATCATGCGCGACACCGTCTTCTGCGCCATCCCCGAGGACGCCGACCGGGACGCGATCACCCAGTCCGTGAAGGAGATCGCCGAGCAGGTCGCCTCGTACGTGCCCGGCTACCGGCTGCGCAGCGAGCCGCAGTTCGACGACCCGCGCCCCGAGAACGGCGGCATGGCGCGCGTCGCCATCTTCCTGGAGGTCGAGGGCGCGGGCGACTACCTGCCGCCGTACGCCGGAAACCTCGACATCATGACCGCCGCCGCCACCAAGGTCGGCGAGGAGTTCGCGAAGGGGATCCTGGCATGACGACCTACTCCGACACGCTCGACATCCGGATCACCGACTCCTCGCTGCGCGACGGTTCGCACGCCAAGCGGCACCAGTTCACCGGCGAGGACGTACGGTCCGTGGTCGCCGCGCTCGACGGCGCGGGCGTCCCCGTCATCGAGGTGACGCACGGCGACGGGCTCGGCGGCTCGTCGTTCAACTACGGCTTCTCGAAGACGCCGGAGCAGGAGCTCATCAAGATCGCGGTGGACACCGCGCGGCAGGCGAAGATCGCCTTCCTGATGCTGCCAGGGCTCGGCGTCAAGGACGACATCAGGGCCGCCCACGGCAACGGCGCGGGCATCTGCCGCATCGCCACCCACTGCACCGAGGCCGACATCGCCGTGCAGCACTTCGGGCTCGCCCGCGAAATGGGCCTGGAGACCGTCGGCTTCCTGATGATGGCCCACTCCACGACACCGGAGAAGCTCGCCGCACAGGGCCGCATCATGGCCGACGCGGGCTGCCAGTGCGTGTACGTGGTCGACTCCGCGGGCGCCATGGTCATGGACGACGTGACCGACCGAGTGGCCGCCCTGAAGGCCGAGTTGGGCGACGACGCGCAGATCGGCTTCCACGGGCACGAGAACCTCGCCCTCGGCACCGGCAACTCCATCGCCGCCATCAAGGCGGGCGCCCTGCAGATCGACGGCTCGACCCGCCGCCTCGGCGCCGGTGCGGGCAACACCGCCGTCGAAGCGCTTGTCGCGGTCTGCGCCAAGATGGGCATCCGCACCGGCATCGACGTACTGAAGATCATCGACGCGGCCGAGGACGTGGTCCGTCCGGTGATGGACGAGGAGTGCCGACTCGACCGGCTCGCCCTCCTGATGGGCCACGCCGGGGTCTACTCCAGCTTCCTCAAGCACGCCTACCGGCAGGCGGAGCGCTACGGCGTCTCGGGCGCCGACATCCTCCTCGAAGCCGGCGAGCGCCGCCTCGTCGGCGGCCAGGAGGACCAGCTCATCGACATCGCCGTCGCGCTCGCCGCCAAGAACTGAGCGCACCGCACCGTATCGAGTGGACACTGGAGGGACAGAGATGACTGTTCTCAACGACGAGGTCCGGGTCATCGAGGCCGGCCGGCCGCCGACCCGCTTCGCCCGTGGCTGGCACTGCCTCGGCCTCGCGGACAGCTTCAAGGACGGAAAGCCGCACGAGATCGAGGCGTTCGGCACCAAGCTGGTCGTATTCCAAGGGCAGCCGGCGGCGGGAGGAGGCGACGGAGCCCTGCACGTCCTGAACGCCTACTGCCCGCACATGGGCGGCAACCTCGCGCACGGCACCGTCAAGGGCGACGCGGTGGCTTGCCCGTTCCACGACTGGCGCTGGTCGGGCAACGGCCGCTGCGCCGGGATCCCGTACGCCCGCCGGGTGCCGCCTCGCGCCAAGACCCGCTCCTGGACCACCCTGGAGCGCAACCGGCAACTCTTCGTCTGGCACGACCCGCAGGGCAACCCGCCGCCGCCCGAGGTCACCATCCCCGAGATCGCGGGCATCCACGGACCCGAAGCGGGGGAGTGGAGCGACTGGAGCTGGAACACCCTCCGCGTCGAGGGCTCCAACTGCCGCGAGATCGTCGACAACGTCGTCGACATGGCGCACTTCTTCTACGTGCACTACTCGTTCCCCGAGTACTTCAAGAACGTCTTCGAGGGCCATGTCGCCACCCAGTACATGGAGAGCAGCCCGCGCGGCGACATGGACCTGGGCACGCTCAGCGCGGGCAACCTGCGCTCGGACGCCTCGTACTTCGGGCCCTCGTACATGATCGACTACCTGTACAGCGATGTCGGCGGCGGTCTGGAGCTGGAGATCGTCCTCATCAACTGCCACTACCCGATCGACGACAACAGCTTCCTCCTGCAGTACGGGGCGATCGTCAGGCAACTGCCCGGCATGAGCCCCGAGCAGGCCGCCGACACCGCCCGGCTCACCGCCGAGGGCGTCGCCACCGGCTTCGAGCAGGACGTCGAGATCTGGAAGAACAAGACCAGGATCGACAACCCCCTGCTCACCGAGGAGGACGGCCCGGTCTACCAACTCCGGCGCTGGTACGAGCAGTTCTACGTCGACACCGCCGACGTCAAGGACGAGATGGTCCGGCGGTTCGAGTTCGAGATCGACACCGAGCGGGCCAACCAGGCCTGGCGCGACGAGGTCGCCGACAACCTCGCCCGCCGCCAGGCCGAGGGGTCGGCCACGGAGACCGGAGCCTGACATGCAGCCCGTGGAGTGCGTGACCTGCGGCAATCAGGTCCTGTGTGAGAAGTTCAGCCCGGCCCACACCTCCGTGCAGTGGACGGCCGACGCGGCCGTCGTCTGCGCGGAGTTCCGGGCCCACGTCGCGGAGGGCGAGAGCAGTGCCCGGATCAGGACCTGCCGGGACCTGCGCTCCAGCATCCAACGCGCCGTCGCCGCAGGGGAGTTGGAGGTCACCGATGCCGGCTGAACCGACCGGCGGGGCGCGTACGCACCGGCTGCGCGTCACCGAGGTGATCGTCGAGAACGCGGACACGCACTCCCTGGTGCTGCAGGCGCCCCCGGACGCCACGGACCGCTTCGGCTACCGGCCGGGGCAGTTCCTCACCCTCAAACTGCCCGGCACGGACGGCGGTTGGGCCGCCCGCTGCTACTCCCTGTCCAGCTCGCCGCACACCGGTGAGCCCCTGAAGATCACCGTCAAACGCGTCATCGGCGGACGGTGCTCCAACTGGGTGTGCGACGAGGTCAGGGCCGGGGACGAGATCGAGGCACTGCCCCCGGCCGGTACGTTCACCCCGGACTCCCTCGACACCGACCTGCTGCTCGTCGCGGGCGGCAGCGGCATCACGCCCGTCCTGTCGATCGCCAAGTCGGCCCTGTCACAGGGCACGGGCAAGGTGGCGCTCCTGTACGCCAACCGCGACGACTCCTCGGTCGTCTTCCGCGACGAACTGTGGGGCCTGACCGAGGCGTACCCGGAACGCCTCGTGGTGATCCACTGGCTGGAGCTGCTGCTCGGCCTGCCCGGCGTGGACCGGCTCGCCGCCGTACTCGCCCCGTACGCGGACCGCGACGCCTACGTCTGCGGACCCGGCCCGATGATGGACGTCACCGAACAGGCACTGCGCAGCCTCGGCACGCCCGCCCGGCGGATCCACCGGGAGCGGTTCTTCTCGCTGAGCGGCGACGTGTTCGACGTACCGGCGCCGTCCGCTCCTGTGGCCGGTACGGACGAGGTGAGCGGCAGCGTGCGGGTCGAACTCGACGACGAGACCCACACGGTGCCCTGGCCGTCGGCCACACCGCTCCTCGACGCCCTGCTCGCCGGCGGCGTGGACGCCCCGTTCTCCTGCCGGGAGGGCTCCTGCGCGGCCTGCACCTGCCGGGTGGTGAGCGGTGAGGTGAAGCTGATCCGCAACGAGGTCCTCGACGAGCAGGACCTCGCGGACGGGTACATCCTGGCCTGCCAGGCCGTGCCCCTCACGGAGCGGGTCGAGGTCACGTACTCCTGAAGGGGGCGGGGCACGCGGACACGTGGAAGGGGCGGACCGGTTGCCGGTCCGCCCCTTCCGTATGCCCTTTCGTGAACCCTTCCGTATGCCCTTCCGGGCTCACTGCGTCACATAGCCGCCGTCCACCAGGAACTCCGCGCCCGTCGAGTAACCCGCCTCGTCCGACAGCAGATAGAGCACCATGTTCGCGACCTCCGCGGGCTGCGCCTCCCGCTTGATCGGCTGGTTCCGCGCCGACTCGTGCGAGCGCTCCGAGTTGGCCGTCATGTCGGTGGCCACGATCCCGGGGTGCACGGAGTTGACCCGGATGTTGTACGGCGCGAACTCCAGGGCCGCGCCCTTGGTCATGCCGCGCACGGCCCACTTGGAGGCCGTGTAGCTCAGGATGTTCGAGAACGCGACGATCCCGCAGACCGACGAGATGTTCACGATGGAGCCGCCGCCCGCGCCCCGCATCGATGCCAGCACCGACTTCATGCCGAGGAAGACACCCAGCTCGTTCACGTCGGTCACCCGCCGGAAGTCCGCCTCCGTCATGTCCTCGATGGAACAGCGGTGTACGAGACCCGCGTTGTTCACCAGACCCGTGACCGGTCCGAACACCGCCTCCGTACGGGCGACCGCCGACTTCCACGCCACCTCGGAGGAGACGTCGAGCTCGACGAACAGGGCGTTGTCCGCGCCGAGTTCGGCCGCGAGCCGCTCGCCCGGCTCGACGAGGATGTCTCCGATCACCACCTTCGCGCCCTCCGCGACGAGGCGGCGCACATGGGCCTCGCCCAGTCCGCGCGCCCCGCCGGTCACGAGGACCACCTTGCCGTCCGCCCGATCGCCCATTTCTCAGGACCTCCGTACTTGAGGTGTGCAGGTGACCGGGATCCTCGCAGCGGGCCCGGACGGTGGCACCGGGCGCTTCCCACTCACCGGGAAACGGCACTGCCGCCGGGGCACCGGTACGGGCAGGCTCGACGGACACCCGTGTCGACGGGACACGGGGCGAAGTCGCCACCCTTGCGCGAACCCGCAACCTGGAGAGTGCTGATGTCCGTCGATCTGGCAGGAAAGGTCGCGCTCGTCACCGGCGCGGCACGTGGCATGGGCGAGGCCGAGGCCCGCCTTTTTGTCGCATGCGGCGCGAAAGTCGTCCTCACCGACGTGCGCGAGGACGAGGGCCGGGCGGTCGCCGCCGCGCTCGGCCCGGACGCCCTGTTCGTACGGCACGACGTGACCGCCCCGGAGTCCTGGGAGTCCGCGGTGGCCACCGCCGTGGACGCGTTCGGCAAGCTCGACGTACTCGTCAACAACGCGGCCCTGTACAGCACTTCACCCATCGAGGACGAGGACCCGGCCCGCTTCGAGGCGCTGCTCCGGGTCGACCTGGTCGGCCCGTTCCTCGGCATCCGGGCGGCCGCGAAGGCACTGCGGGCGAGCGGTGGCGGGTCGATCGTCAACATCTCGTCGACGGCGGGCCTGCAGGGCATGTGGGGACACGGCGCGTACGGGGCGGCGAAGTGGGGGCTGCGCGGCCTCACCAAGACGGCCGCGCTCGAACTCGGCCCCGACGGCATCCGCGTCAACTCCGTCCACCCGGGCGCGATCGACACGGCGATGACCGCCCACATCGGCACCAAGGACCATCCGGGCGCGCCGCTCGGGCGGGTGGGGGAGCCGGAGGAGGTCGCCCGGCTCGTCGCGTTCCTCGCCTGCGACGACTCCTCGTATCTGTCCGGGGCCGAACTCGCCGTCGACGGCGGGGCGTCGGCGGGCCGGATGCCGGTGTTCGCGCAGCGGGGGGTGGAGGCGTGAAC
>NZ_JAAAHS010000375.1 GCF_009908195.1 Streptomyces boluensis
ACATAAAGATTCTGTGAGTTCCGGTGCAACCCTGCACACCCGTCGCAGGTCATGCATGCGTATCAACGGCCACACCCGCGCCCCACCGCGGAGGCCTCCCACCTCCGTGCCGCGTGACGCGGTACGCCGGACTTTCCGAGGTCTTCCATGAAGCTTCGCCGTGTCATGGCCACCGCGGCCGCGACGGCAGTCATAGCCCCGGTCGCGCTGCTCGCCGCGCCCGCCGCCTACGCGACAGAGGGGACCGACCCGACTCCCTCCGCGAGCGCCACCGAGACCGCACCCGATCCCACGGACCCCGCCCCGACCGACCCGGGCTCCCCGGACCCGATCACGGATCCCACCTCGGAGCCCACCGAGGGCCCGACAGAGGGCCCGACAGAGGAGCCCACCACCGCTCCGACCGAGACCGCGACCGAGACGGCTGAGCCCACCCCGTCCGAGTCGGAGCCCGAGGAGCCGACCGACGAGCCCACCGAGCCGGTCGAGTGCGCCGAGTCCAAGGTCGACGTCGACATCAAGGGCCTGCCCGGCAAGATCGCCGCGGGCTCCGGCTGGCACAAGTTCAAGATGACGGTCGCCAACAACTCCGAGTCGACCCTCAAGGACCTGTTCTTCGTCGCCGGTGCCTCCGCCGACAAGAACGGCGAGAACGTCTTCAAGACCCGCCAGGTCGAGCTGCAGGCCTTCAACGAGGAGACCGGCGCCTGGGAGAACATCGGCACCGACGGTCACGCCGCCGGCTTCGTCGGCTGGACGGACGCGCTTGAGCCCGAGTACCAGGTCGACATCCCGCTGCGCCTGAACGTCAAGAACAGCGCCCCCGTCGGCACCGGCTTCTCGCTCGGCGGCAGCGTGTACAGCGACGAGGACGCCGAGTGCGTCGGCTTCGGCCAGGTCGCGTACAAGTTCCGGATCGTCGGTGCGGGCACCGACACCGAGGGCACCAAGCCGCAGGAAGGCGGCAAGGTTCCGGTCACCACCGAGAAGCCGAGCAAGGACAAGGCGACTCAGGTCACCGGCAGCCTCGCCGAGACCGGTTCGAGCTCGGCGCTGCCGACCATCGGCCTGATCGGCGGCATCACGCTCGTCGCCGGTGCCGGTGTGGTCTTCGCCGTCAAGCGCCGCCGGGGTGAGGGCGCGGCCGTCTGAGGCCCGCCCAACTCCTGTACGTGACAAGGGACCTGCACTCGGAGGGGGGTGCAGGTCCCTTTGTCGTACGGGGGTGGCGCGGCTACTTCTTCGGCGGCACCGTCGGGATCCCCAGGAACGGGAGCTTCAGCGCGCCGAAGGCGTCCGCCGGGACCGCCGGGGACTTGGGCTGCACCGGGGCGAGCCGCTCGTAACCGGCGCCCTGGGCGGGGCGCTGGTCGTCCTCGCCCTTGTTCGGCCACAGCGACATGGCGCGCTCGGCCTGTGCGGTGATGGTCAGCGACGGGTTCACGCCGAGGTTCGCGGAGACCGCGGCGCCGTCGACCACCGAGATGCCGGGGTGCCCGTACAGCCGGTGGTACGGGTCGATGACGCCGCTCTCGGCGTCGGCGCCGATCGGGCAGCCGCCCAGGAAGTGCGCGGTCAGCGGGGTGCCCAT
Organism: Streptomyces boluensis; assembly: GCF_009908195.1. Classification (GTDB taxonomy): domain Bacteria; phylum Actinomycetota; class Actinomycetes; order Streptomycetales; family Streptomycetaceae; genus Streptomyces; species Streptomyces boluensis. The sequence continues at coordinate 1,592 of NZ_JAAAHS010000375.1, forward strand.
CAGCTCACCGATGTTGGACCCGGCGAAGCCGTTGATCTCCTCGGCGAGCAGCGAGGCCGCCTCGGTCGCTTCCTTGATCTGGTTCGGGTTGGGCGCACCGTGGCCCTGACGTGCCGTCAACAGGCCCTTGCCGAGGCCCTTTTCCTTGCGGTACGTGGTCAGCGAGTTGTCCAGGGACTGCATGACCAGGCCGATGATGGTCCGCTCCGACCAGCGCCGGTTGGACAGCGAGCGCAGCATGAGGAGCGGGTGCCGGGCGCAGTTGGCGAGCCAGGCCGCCACCCGCCTTGAGCCGTACGGGACTTGAAGGACCGTCATGCCGCCCATCGCGTTCGAGCCCTTGCCGTAGCGCACCGGCTCGATGTGCGTGTCGGCGTCCGGGTGGATCGACGATGTGATCGCGACGCCCTTGGTGAAGTCGACCTTCTCGACGCCGTGCCGCTTCTTGTAGCGCCGGTTGTCGGTCTGGGCGCCCACCAGGGCCTCGGAGTTGGTGCGGGTGAGGTCACCGAGGCGGTCCGAGACGCGCGGCAGCAGACCGTTGTCCTTCATCCGGTGCAGCAGCGTCTGGGTGCCGTACGTACCGGCGGCGATGACGACGCGGCGGGCCCGGAACACTTGGCCCTTGCCCTTGCGCTTGGCGTCGGTGGGCAGCGTCGCCACCGCGTAGCCGCCGCGCGCGTCGTCGCTGACCGAGACGACGGACGTCATCGGGTGGACGGTCGCGCCCGCCTTCTCCGCGAGGTACAGGTAGTTCTCGTTCAGGGTGTTCTTCGCGCCGTGCCGGCAGCCCGTCATGCACTCGCCGCACTCCGTACAGGCGTTGCGCGAGGGGCCCGCGCCGCCGAAGTACGGGTCGGCGACCTCGGTGCCGGGCGCGCCCTTGGCGTCGCCGGTGGCGTCCTCGCCGTCGCCGTAGAACACGCCGACCGGCGCCATGTGGAAGGAGTCACCGACGCCCATCGCCTCGGCCGTCGCCTTCAGGTGCACGTCGGACGGGGTCATCGTCGGGTTGAGCCGCACGCCCAGCATGCGCTGCGCCTGGTCGTAGTACGGCTTCAACTCCTCCTGCCAGTCCGTGATGTCCTTCCACTGCGGGTCGTCGAAGAACGGCTTCGGCGGTACGTACAGGGTGTTGGCGTAGTTCAGCGAACCGCCGCCCACGCCCGCGCCCGCGAGGACCATGACGTTGCCGAGCAGGTGGATGCGCTGGATGCCGTAGAGGCCGAGCGCCGGGGCCCACAGATAGTTCTTCAGGTCCCAGGAGTTCTTCGGCAGCGAGGCGCGGGTGAAGCGGCGGCCCGCCTCCAGGACGCCGACCCGGTACCCCTTCTCGGTCAGGCGCAGCGCGGAGACACTGCCGCCGAAGCCGGAGCCCACGACCAGGACGTCGTAGTCGAAATCCTCGTCCGGCTCAGCGTGGTTGTGGACAGACTCGTCCTGTGACACCGATACCTCCGTAGAAACGTGCAGGTCAGACGCGTGCCGCGCAGCTGGGCCGCGCAGGTGGCGGCGGGCGTCAGCGCAGTCGGAACGCCTTCATGACACGCAGGCTCGTGCTCATGAACGCCGCGTACTTCTCGTCGTCCATACCGAAGGACGGCGCCAGCGGCATCAGGCGCTGCTGGGCGACGGTCTGCGCTTCGGTGTACTTGAGGATGCCCTCGGAGCCGTGCCGTCGGCCCAGGCCCGAGTCCTTCATGCCGCCCATCGGCGACTGGACGCTGCCGTACGCGGGCGCGTAGCCCTCGTTGACGTTGACCGTGCCGGTGCGCAGGCGGGCGGCGACGGCGCGGCCGCGGCGGCCGTCCTTGGTCCACACCGAGGAATTCAGGCCGTACGCCGTGGCGTTGGCGCGCTCGACGACCTCGTCCTCGTCGGTGAAACGGTAGACGGAGACGACCGGGCCGAAGGTCTCCTCGTTGCACACGGACATCGGTGCCTCGACGCCGTCGAGGATGGTCGGCTCGAAGAAGTACGGGCCGATGTCGGGGCGCGCGACGCCGCCCGCGACGAGCGTCGCGCCCTTGGACACGGCCTCCTCGACGTGCCGCGTGACGGTCTCCAGCTGGCGTTCACCGACGAGGGAGCCCATGTCGGCGCCGTACGCGAGCGAGGTGCCCAGACGCATCGCGCGGGTGCGGGCCGCGAACCGGGCCACGAACTCGTCGGCGATCGACTCGTGGACGTACAACCGCTCGATGGAGATGCAGAGTTGGCCCGCGGACGAGAAGCAGGCGCGCACCGCGCCCGCCGCCGCCTTGTCGACGTCGGCGTCCTGGAGCACCAGCATGGCGTTCTTGCCGCCGAGTTCGAGCGAGACGCCGACCAGTCGGGCGGCGGCGCCCTGCGCGACCTCGCGGCCGGTGCGGGTGGAGCCGGTGAACGAGACGTAGTCGGCGTGCTTGACGACCTCGGGGCCGACGACCGGGCCCTCGCCAAGGACGACCTGGAACACCTCGGCCGGGAGCCCGGCCTCGATCAGCAGGTCACGCGCCCACAGGGCGGTCAGGCAGGTCTCGGTGTCGGGCTTCATCACGACGGCGTTGCCGGACACGAAGGCGGGCAGGGCGTCACCGACGGAGAGTTCCAGCGGGTAGTTCCACGGCGCGATCTGGCCGATGACACCGCGCGGCACCCGGTTCTCGACGACCTTGGTGAGCGTCGGCACCACACCGGTGTGCCGCTTGGAGCTCAGGTACGAGGGTGCCTTGCGGCCGTAGTGCCGGGCGGCGACCGCGACGGCCTGCACCTCCTCGTGGGCGTGCAGCCGGGCCTTGCCGGTCTCCAGCTGGATCAGGTCGAGCACCTCGGCCTGCCGCTGCAGCACCAGGTCGTGGAAGCGCAGCAGCACCGCGGCCCGCCTGCGCACCGGCGTCGCGGCCCAGGCGGCCTGCGCGGCACGGGCCCGCTCGAAGGCGAGCGCCACGTCCTCGGGCGTCGACTCCGGCAGGTCCGCCAGCTTCTCGCCGGTGAACGGCGTGTGGTTGGCGGTCCGCCCGGAGCCGACCACGTCACGGGTGAGCTGGGCCACCAGCTCAGGCGTCACCACATCGACCGCGGTACGCGCGCCTGCGGGTGCGGGGGCGATGGGGTTGGTGCCCTTGCCGTTGCCGGCGCCGTCGCTGGTGTCGTTGCTGCTGTCGTTCGTGCCCGGAGCGGGAGCCTGCGAGTCCGTCATGAGCGTGAGCGTACGACTCCGGAAACCTTTTGGGTACCCGTCGGTAACGAGGTTTCACGGAGTGCGCACATCGCGCCAGTGGGCGCTGGCAGTAAAGGGGCTGATCAGGGGGTTGTCAGACCCCCTGGCCAAGAAACGATCAGAGTTTGTCGATCTTCAGGTTCTCGATCGCCGCCTGCGCCACCGCACGGCCGCGCTCGGTCATGTCGCCCTTGCCCGGGTAGTTGATCGCGAGCTTGTACATGTCGCCGGACTTGGCGCGGTAGTAGAAGATCTTGGCCTCGCGGGGCATCTTGATCTCGTCGGCCTCCATCGAGTACCGGACGGTGTTCTCGGCGGCCTTCCGCTCCTGGTACAACACGTCGTTCTTGGTGGTGACCTTGGCCGGCTCCATGTCGGCGTTGGGCAGCACATCGGTGGAGGACGTGGCGCCCCGCAGCCCTTCGGCGTCGTCGAACGCCTCGGCCGCCGCACTGCTCTTGATCTCGTCGCTGTCGTCCTCCGCCTTCTTCTCCAGGCGCAGTTCGACGCTGATCGCGCCGCTCGGGTCGCTGTACTGCGTGAAGTACTCGCCCTGATCCATGTCGGGGTCAGGGGCATCGGTGAGCACGTAGTGCGTCGGCAGCATGACCGAACCGCCGACCCCCTTGAACTCCTTGGCCTTCCAGCCCTCTTCGTCGGAGACCGACCCCGCGAACGGATCCGCGATCACAAGACCCGCCGCCACCACGGAGGCCAGCACCACCGCCACACCCCCGAAAAGGACCTTGCGGCTGACCCGTACGCCGTCCACCGGGCCACGGGCCGTACCGCTCATGGACTGGGTGCGGGTCGGGGACGGCGGGCGGACCGCCTCCTCCAGGAGCTGACGGGCCTGCGCCGCCGTCGGCCGGTGGTTCGGGTCCTTGTTCAGGAGCCGGTTGATCGCGTCGGCCAGCGGACCCTTCGCGGCGTTCGGCGCGGCCGGGGTCGCGTTGATGACCGACTGCAGGGTCGCCGGGGTGTTGTTGCGGCGGAACGGCGAGACACCCTCCGTCGCCGCGTACAGCACCACACCGAGCGACCACAGGTCAGAGGCCGGGCCCGGACGCTGCCCCAACACCCGCTCGGGCGCGATGAATTCGGGCGAACCGACGAAGCTGCCGGTGTCCGTCAGGTTGGTCTCGCCCTCGATCTGGGCGATACCGAAGTCGGTCAGGACGACCCGGTCGTGCCGGCCGAGCATCACGTTGTCCGGCTTCACGTCCCGGTGCAGAACGCCCGCGGCGTGCGCCGCCTCGAGGGCGCCGAGCACTTCGAGGCCGATCCGCGCGGCCTCCCGGCCGCTGAGCGTGCCCTCCGCGAGCGCGTCGCCGAGCGAACGGCCCTGCACGAACTCCATGACGATCCACGGCTGGCCGTCCTCGACCGCCACGTCGTGCACGCTCACCACGGCCGGGTGGTCCAGCTTCGCCGCGGCGCGCGCCTCGCGCCGCATCCGCTCGAAGGCGTTCGCCCGCTCCCGCGCCGGCAGATGGTCCGGAATGCGCGGCTCCTTGACCGCCACCTCACGGTCCACCGTCTCGTCCTTGGCCCGCCACACGGTGCCCATACCGCCGTGGCCGAGCTTGGAGAGCAGCCGGTAACGCCCCGCGATGAGCCGCCCCGTACCCGGGTCGGGCTGCGCCTGCTCCTGCGGCACCACCTGCGTGGGGATGGCGTGCGGCTGCGGCGGCGGGGGCGGCGTGGGAGCGGCGGGCTGCTGCGGCCCGGACTGCTGCCCGTACGCGGCGGTCTCCTGCTGCGCGTGCTGCTGTGCGTGCTGCTGCTGCGCGTACGGGTCGGGGGCGCCGCCACCGTACGGCCCCGGGGCGCCCGGCGGCTGCTGCGGCGGCTGCAGGCCGTAGCTCGTCGGATCGTTCGGGCCGTAGGGCGTTCCCCCGTGGTTGCTCATGGGTCCATCCTTACCGCGCCGCCCGGCCCCCGATCCACCCAGGGAGGACAGCGGTCACTGACCCGTGACCCAGGGGGCCGGATTTCGCGCCGTTTGTACTTCTTTGCCGCTGTCGGTCCGTGCCGGGACGGGCGGCACTGTGACGGGTCTCGCACAGCGGGGTCGGTATGGGCGGCCGGGCCCGGCTCACGCCCCGATCCGCCTCACGCCCCGTACCCGCTCACGTCACGTGCCAACTCACGTCCCCTCCCGTACGAACGTGTCGAGGGCCGTGCCGAAGTGGCGCCGGGCCTCCGTCTCGCGGCCCACCGGCGCCGACACCCACACGTCGTACATCCGGCCGCCCTCCTCCCACGCCACGTCCAGCATGCGGCGCGGGCCCCAGCCGTCGCCCGAGCCGTCCCAGGTGAACTCCCAGCGGGCGGCCGGGCGTCCGTGGTGCCGGGCCGGTGCGACGCGCCCCGAGCGGTAGCCGGGATACGTGCGCGGCCCCTGCCCGTCCGCCTCGCGCAGCGCCGCCCCGGGACCGCCCTGCACCGGCGCCGCCTCCCGCACCCCGATCCGGAACGCGCCGCCCGGCGACACGTAGAACACCTGCGGCGGCTCGACCGTACGCACATACCCCTCCGGCACCGCCAGGGCGAAGCCCGCCGGATCGCGCACCAGGCGGTACCCGGCAGGCGCGGACCCCGAACCGGTCGGCACCCGCGTCACCGTCACCGTCGGAGTGGGCGAGGTGCGGGTGCCGTCCGAGGGGTGCGGCGCGCCTCCGTTCCCGGCAC
>NZ_JAAAHS010000376.1 GCF_009908195.1 Streptomyces boluensis
ACCCCCACCCCCACCCTCGACACCATCGACCTCCTGGAGGACACCTGGGCGCAGGGTGTGCCGCATGAGCAGTTCGCGCTGTTGCGGCGGGAGGACCCCGTGCACTGGCATGAGATACCCGGTGACGACACCGGCTTCTTCGCTGTGACCCGGCACGAGGACATCGTGGCTCTCAGCCGTGACCCGGAGCTGTGGTCCGTGGAGCGCGGCTCGTTCTTCGTGCGGGATCAGCCGGATGAGGCGCTGGGCAGTCTGGCGCTCACGTTGATCGGGATGGACCCGCCCAAGCACAGCCGTTACCGCCGCCTGGTCAACGCGGCATTCGCGCCCCGCGTGGTCCGGAAGCTCACCCGGGACATCGAGCGCAGGGCGGCGCTGCTGGCCGACCGGGTCGCGGAGTTGAGCCGGGAGGGCGGTGGCGAGGTGGAGTTCGTGGCGGAGCTCGCCGCGCGGCTGCCGTTGCAGGTGATCTGCGAGATGGTCGGCATCCCGGCCGCCGACGAGGACCGGATCTTCGACTGGTCCAACCGTATGGTCGGCTTCCAGGACCCGGACTTCCGTACCACCGAGGAGGACGGGCAGCAGGCGGCCGCCGAGATCTACGCGTACTGCGACGAGCTGGCCGCCGCCCGGCAGAAGGAGTCGCGCGACGACGTGCTGAGCGCGCTCGTGCACGGCGAGGTGGACGGGGAGCGGCTGTCGGCGCACGAGATCAACATGTTCTTCGTGACGCTGTGCGTGGCCGGGAACGAGACCACCCGCAACCTCCTCGCCGGCACCCTGCTCACCCTCGTCCAGCATCCCGCGGCGCGCGCCGAGCTGGTCGCGGGGATCGACGACGACGCGCTGTGGGCCTCCGCCACCGAGGAGTTCCTGCGGTGGAACGGGTCGATCCACAACTTCCGGCGGACCGCGAACCGGGACACGGAGATCCGTGGCGTGCCCGTCAGGGAGGGCCAGAAGGCGGTGCTTTTCTACACCTCGGCCAACCGCGACGAGGCCGTCTTCACCGACCCGGACGTCCTCGACCTGCGCCGCACTCCCAACGACCACCTCGCGTTCGGAGGCGGCGGGCCGCACTTCTGTCTCGGCTCGGGCCTCGCGCGTACCGAGATCAAGTCGCTGGTACGGGAGTTGCTCCGCCGCTACCCGCACGTCGAGCTGACGGGTGAGCCGCGGCGGATGCGCTCGGACTTCATCAACGGGATCAAGTACCTGCCGGTCAGGTTCAGTTGACGCGGACCGGCAGGTGGCGAGAGTCGAGGTCAGGCCTCGATACGGACCGCCGTGCCCGCCACATGCACCCGCGGGTCGCCCTGGCGCAGCGTCACCGTGAGCGTGCCGGGGCGGCCCATGTCCTCGCCCTGCCGGATCACGAACCGTGAGTCCTGGCCGGTGAGGCCGAGTTCGCGGGCGTACGCGCCGAAGGCGGCCGCGGCGGCGCCGGTCGCCGGGTCCTCGATCACACCGCCGACGGGGAACGGGTCGCGGGCGTGGTACAGCTCGGCCGAGGCGCGCCACACCAGTTGCACGGTGGTCAGGCCGAGCCGGTGCATCAGGGATTCGAGGCGCGCGAAGTCGTAGTCGAGGTCGGCGAGACGCGCGCGGGTGGCGGCGGCCAGGACCAGGTGGTCGTTGCCCGCGAAGGCGATCCGCGGCGGCAGCTGAGGGTCGAGGTCGGTGGCGGCCCAGCCGAGCGCGCCGAGCGCCTCGTCGAGGTCGGCAGGGTCGACGTCCTTGAGGTGCGGCTCGACGCTGGTGAGGGTGGCGCGCAGCTCGCCGTCCACGTCGGCCACGGTGACCGGGACGGTGCCGGCCGGGGTCGCGAAGACGAAGTCGCCGGGGCCGCCGTTGTGCTGGGCGAGGGCGACGGCGGTGGCGACGGTGGCGTGCCCGCAGAAGTTGACCTCGTCCTTCGGGCTGAAGAACCGCAGGGTGTACGCGCGCCCGTCCGCGTCGGCGAGTTCGGCGGGCGGAGGGGTGAGGAACGCGGTCTCGCTGTAACCGAGTTCGGCGGCGATGGCCAGCTGCTCGGAGTCGGCGAGGCCGCTGGCGTCCAGGACGACACCGGCCGGGTTGCCCCCGGCCGGGTCGGCGGAGAACGCGGTGTAGCGAAGGATCTCGGGGCGGGTTCCGGATGCGGATGCGCTGCTCATGTCGCTGCACAACCGGGCGCCGGGCGCGGGCATTCCCGTACGGGAGTCCCGTCACCCGTACGGGAGCGCGGTCGCCCGCCCGGCCCGGTGGGCGTGCTGCCTCAACCCCGCCCGATGTACGGCATGTTGGTGGCCATGACCGTGGCGAACTGGACGTTCGCCGCCAGCGGCAGCTCCGCCATGTGCCGCACGGTGCGGCCCACGTCGGCCACGTCCATCGCGGGTTCCGGCGCGACCGTGCCGTTGGCCTGGAGGATGCCCTGCTGCATCCGCTCGGTCATGTCGGTGGCGGCGTTGCCGATGTCGATCTGGCTGGTGGCGATCCGGTACGGGCGGCCGTCCAGGGAGAACGCCTTCGTCAGGCCGGTCATGGCGTGCTTCGTGGCCGTGTACGCGACCGAGTTCGGGCGCGGCACATGGGCGGAGATCGACCCGTTGTTGATGATGCGTCCGCCCTGCGGCGACTGGCCCTTCATCTGCCGGAACGCGGCCCGCGCGCACAGGAACGCGCCGTTCAGGTTGGTGTCGACGACATGCCGCCACGCGTCGTAGGACAGGTCCTCGAGGGGGACGCCGCCGGGACCGAACGTGCCCGCGTTGTTGAAGAGAAGGTCCAGCCGGCCGAACCGCTCCACGGTGGCCGCGAAGAGGGCCGCCACCTCGTCCTCGACCGCGACATCGGTGCGTACACAGAGCACGTCGTCGCTCTTCGTGAGTGCCGCGGTCTCCTCGAGGGTGGCCGTGCGGCGCCCGGCGAGCGCCAGCGACCAGCCGCCGCGCGCCAGTTCCACGGCGACGGCCCGGCCGATGCCTGAGCCCGCACCCGTCACGATCGCGATCTTCGTTTGCGCCTCGTTCATGGCCCCGCAGCGTACGGGACGCATGGCACTCCACTGCTCATCCGTCCGCCATTCGACTGTTGTGTACGCGTCAGTCCCCGGTCGTCGCGCGCCACTTCCATGTATCTGACAACAACCGTCAGGGGAGGGGCCGATGACACCCGCAGCTCACGAAGCAGCCCGGCACGCAGCCCGTCAGACCGAGGAACTGCGCGCGGCAGCCCGGCACTTGGGGCGCCGCCGCTTCCTCACCGTCACCGGCGCGGCCGCCGCGCTGGCCTTCGCCACCAACCTGCCCGGCACCGGCGCCGCACACGCCGCCGAACTGGATGCACGCCGCATATCGGGCGACCCGTTCACCATGGGCGTCGCCTCCGGCGACCCGCAGCCCGGCAGCGTGGTGCTCTGGACCCGGCTCGCCCCCGAGCCCTTCGAGGCCGACGGCGGCCTGCCCGCGCAGCGCGTGACCGTGAGCTGGGAACTCGCCCACGACGCCCGCTTCGGCCGCATCGTCAGACGCGGCTCCACCACCGCGCACCCGGAGTTCGGGCACTCCGTGCACGTCGAGGCCGACGGCCTGGACGCCGGCCGCGAGTACCACTACCGCTTCCGCGCCGGTGACTGGGTCAGCCCGGCCGGCCGCACCCGCACCGCGCCCGCCCGCGGCGCCGCTGTCTCCGCGCTCAAGCTCGCCGCCGTCTCCTGCCAGGCGTACCACGACGGCTACTTCACCGCGTACGGGCACCTCGCGCAGGACGATGTCGACGTGGTCTTCCACCTCGGCGACTACCTGTACGAGTACGCCGTCAACTCGGCGGGCGGGGCCCGGAATTACACCGACCGGGTGCTGCCCGCGCACTTCAACCGCGAGACGGCCACCCTTGACGACTACCGGATGCGGTACGGGCTCTACAAGTCCGACCCGGACCTGCGGGCCGCACACGCCGCGCACCCCTTCGTCGTCACCTGGGACGACCACGAGACCGAGAACAACTACGCCGACGACATCCCCGAGGACGGCGGCTCCTCCGAGACGTTCCTGATCCGCCGGGCCGCCGCGTACCGCGCGTACTGGGAGAACCAGCCGCTGCGCAGCCCGCAGCAGCCCAGCGGACCCGACATGCGGCTCTACCGCCGCCTGCACTGGGGCCGGCTCGCCCAGTTCGACATCCTCGACACCCGCCAGTACCGCTCCGACCAGGCGTACGGCGACAAGGCGCACCCGGCGGGGCCCGAGACCGACGACCCGAAGCGCAGCATCACCGGCGCCGGGCAGGAGCGCTGGCTGCTCGACGGCTGGCGCGGCTCCGACGCCCTGTGGAACGTCGTACCGCAGCAAGTCGTCGTATCCGAACGGCGGTTGGACCTCACCGAGCAGCCCAAGCTGTCCATGGACGCCTGGGACGGCTACCGCGCGTCCCGCGCCCGGGTCCTGGACGGGGCCGCGGCCGCCGGGGTCGACAACCTCCTTGTGCTCACCGGTGACGTGCACGTCGGCTACGCCTTCGACATCAAGAAGGACTTCGCCGACCCGGACTCGAGGACCGTCGGCACGGAGATCGTCGCCACCTCCATCTCCAGCGGCAAGGACGGCGCCGAGAAGCCCGCCACCTGGGACACGTACATGAAGGCCAACCCGCACCTGAAGCACTTCGACGGCCGCCGCGGCTACGTCACGGTGGCGCTCGGCACCGAGGCGGCGCGGGCCGACTTCAAGACGGTGTCCGCGGTCACCACGCCGGGGGCGCCGATCAGCACGGCCGCGTCCTTCGTCACCGAGGCGGGCAACCCGGGCCTGAAGCCCGCGTAACCCCGCGGCAGGGTTCGCCGAGAGGCGGGCGCCGCCCCTCGCACCCCGGTTCCCTTATTGGTCTCGACCACGACGGCCGAGCTGAGAGCATAGGGAGCCGACGGTGCGATGGGGAGGGGTTGAGGTACGTGACGGCTGTGGACCGACGTTCCGCGCAGCGCGAGGGGCCCGCCGGGTCCGACGGACCGATAGCCGACGCGACGGGCGGCCCCGGCAGAGCGGCGGCCCGGCGCACCGGACTCCTCACCACCCTCGTCCTCGGCGGACTCACCGCCGTACCGCCGCTGTCCATGGACATGTACCTGCCGGCGCTCCCCGAGGTCACCCACGCCCTGACCGCCCCGGCCGCCACCGTGCAGCTGACCCTCACCGCCTGCCTCGCGGGCATGGCGCTCGGGCAGCTCGTGGTCGGCCCGATGAGCGACAAGTGGGGCCGCCGCCGCCCGCTCCTCGTCGGCCTGCTCGTCTACATCGTGGCCACCGCGCTCTGCGCCCTCGCCCCCGACGCCCAACTCCTCATCGCCTTCCGCCTGTTGCAGGGCCTCGCGGGATCGGCGGGCATCGTCATCGCCCGCGCCGTGGTGCGTGACCTGTACGACGGCGTGGACATGGCGCGGTTCTTCTCCACCCTCATGCTGATCTCCGGCGTCGCCCCGATCGTCGCGCCGCTCATCGGCGGCCAGGTGCTCCGCTTCACCGACTGGCGCGGCATCTTCGTGGTGCTCACCGCCATCGGCGTCGCGCTCACCGCCCTGGTGTGGCGCCGCCTGCCCGAGACCCTGGCGCCCGAGCGGCGGCAGTCCGGCGGGGTGGGGGAGGCGCTGCGCACCATGCGCGGCCTGCTCGCCGACCGGGTCTTCACCGGCTACATGCTCGCGGGCGGCTTCGCCTTCGCCGCGCTGTTCGCGTACATCTCGGCCTCGCCGTTCGTGATCCAGGAGATCTACGGCGCCTCCCCGCAGACCTTCTCGCTGCTGTTCGGCCTCAACTCGGTCGGCCTGATCACCGTCGGGCAGATCAACGGCAAGATCCTCGTCGGCCGGGTCCGGCTCGACCGGGCGCTCGCCGTCGGCCTCGCCGTCATCACGCTCGCGGCGACGGCGCTGCTCCTGATGACGACCGGGGTGTTCGGCGACGCGCGGGACATCGGCCTGGTCCCGGTCGCCGCCGGTCTCTTCGTCCTGATGTCCGCCATGGGCCTCGCCATGCCGAACACCAACGCCCTCGCCCTGATGCGCACCCCGCACGCCGCGGGCTCCGCATCCGCGCTGCTCGGCACCTCGTCGTTCCTGGTCGGCGCGGTGGCCTCGCCGCTCGTCGGCATCGCGGGCGAGCACACCGCCGTACCGATGGCCGTGGTCCAACTGGCCTGCGCCCTTGCCGCGGTCACCTGCTTCCTCGCCCTGTGCCGCCCCTGGCAGAACCGCCCTACTGGTACGGATACGGGTACAGGTACGGGTACAGGTACGGCTACAGGTCCACGTACCGGCGGCGCGGAGGGAGCGGAGCTCTGAGCCCGGCAAAGCTGGCAAAGCTGCGCACCGGCCCGCCCGAACGGGCCGGGCTCGACCCCGAGGAACTCCGGCTGCTCGTCGACGACGTGCGCACCCTGCCCGGCACCTGGTGCGCCGGAGCCGTGGTGCTCGCCGGGCGCGGACCGGTCATCGCCGTCGAGGAGGCGGTGGGCTGGGCGCTGCGGTACGTCAGCGCCGACGAGGAACTGCCCCCTCACCGCCGCGTACCGATGAACGTCGGCACGCCCTTCGACCTGGCCTCGCTCACCAAACTCTTCACCGCGGTCGCCGCCGTGCAGCAGATCGAACGCGGCACCCTCGGCATCGACGCCCTGATCGGGGCGTACGTGCCCGAGCTCACCGCCGCCGCCGAGCACCGCATCACCGTGCGCCAGCTCCTCACCCACACCTCGGGCCTGCGCCCCGAACTCCCGCTGTACGCCTGCCCGGACGCCGCCGCCCGGCTCGCCGCGCTGCGCGCCGAGCGGCCGGTCGCCGAGCCCGGCGGCGCGTACCTCTACTCGGACCTCAACATGCTGCTGCTACAGCAGGTCCTTGAGCGGATCACCGGCCGCCGCCTCGACCGGCTGATCCGCGAGGGCATCACCCGGCCGCTCGGCATGACCGGCACCGGCTTCGGACCCTGCCCGTTCGCGGCCGCCACCGAGGACCAGCGCACCCCTCGTGCCAAGCTCGACCGCGGCCTGGTCAGGGGCGTCGTGCACGACGAGAACGCGTACGCCCTCGGCGGTGTCGCCGGGCACGCCGGACTGTTCTCCACAGCACACGACCTGGCGGTGTTCTGCCGCACGCTGCTCGCGGGCGGGGCGTACGGGACGGCGCGCATCCTCGGCCCCGACTTCGTCGACCTGCTGCTTCGCCCGCCGGGGCTCGGCTTCCTCGTCGACCAGAAGTGGTTCATGGGCGAGCTCGCGGGCCGCGGCGCGGCGGGCCACACGGGCTTCACGGGCACGTCCCTGGTACTCGACCGGGCAACGGACACGTTCCTGGTACTCCTCGCGAACACGGTCCACCCCGTACGGACGCGACCGGACAGCACCCCTCGGGCACGGGCGGCGAGCCGGCTGGCGCGGGCGGTGGCAAATTGAGCCCCTCCGGCGTTTGAGGTGGGGGCACCTCCCGGCGGTAGCTGGGGGAGGGGG